>JBLHNG010000081.1:0-17339 GCA_047621685.1 Myxococcota bacterium
GGCGAAGCCGCTGGAGCGGGCACTCGCAGAGGCGGCTAGAGCCGGCACTCGCACAACGGAGCTGCGACCGCGGAGGGGACCCGTAGCGATCAGCGCCGGGGGCGCCCTCAGCCCAAGGACGGAGACGTCGCTGGAATCACCGCCGCACTTCAAGGATTCGCCCATCTCTGCTTTCGATGTTGCCGACCTGTCCTGCTCGCCCTTCGGTCTTCGGTCTTCTCAGCCTCGTGGCTCTCGATTCCGAAGGCTCCTCCCTCACCCATGAGCTGAGGTTCGCCATCCTCCGCGCCATTCTTTTTCTGGCCACTTCGCATCACTGCGCGCCCGACGCTTCGCTCTGTTCTGCTCATGGTGCTCGTTCGAGGGGGCTGCACTCCTTGCGTTGAGTGCCCGCTTCGCGGCTACACTCACCTCCAGTCCCCGCTCCCCTGTACTACCCGCCCAGCGGCCCCACCCGGACACTCGCTGTGAATCCCCGCCCTGCGGCCACCGTCCGCAGCCTCAAAGGACCGTCCTGCGACAGCGGGCGCCCCGAAGCGCTCGAGCTCTCAACCACGCTCAGCCCCAGTCGTCGTCAGCCTCTTCGAGGCGACCCTCCAGCAGCTCCTGGACCGCATCCCGGTAGGGCTGGGCGTAGACCTCATTGGTGGATCGGTTGTTCTTCTCCAGCTCTCGGGCCAGCGAGGCGAGCACATAGGGCGTGGTCATCCTCTGGTTGGCGCCGGATGCCCAGGCGTTCGCTCGAATCGCCGCCCCGCGGATGAGGCCACCGCTGATCGGGAAGTTGGCGGCGATGATGTCGAAGTCCACATCGTCATCATCCTCGAACTTGAGCATGCGCTGCCAGAGGAAACGTCGGGTGGGGCGATCAGGGATCGGCAGGACCACGTAGTCATCAAACCGACGGAAGAACGCTTCGTCGAGATCCTCGATTCGGTTGGTCGTGGCGACAAGCACTCCAGCGTAGCTGTCGAGCCGGGTGAGCATGTACGCCACACCGGTGCCCATGCCGCCGCCACCGCCGCCTGCGCCGGAGCTTCGCTGACGGAGGATCGACTCTGCCTCGTCGAGAACCAGGACCGCACCGGCGGACTCGGCGATGTCGAAGACCTGCCCGAGCAGCTTCTCGGTCTCACCGAGCCACTTGGAGAGCACTGTGGAGAGGTCGAGCTTGACCAGCGGACGGTTCAGTGCGGTCGCCAGGGCTTCAGCACCCATCGACTTGCCTGTCCCTGGGAGACCGGAGAGCAGCAAGCGGTAGCCGGTCTGTCGACCGATGAGCTTGGGCAGGGTGTTGAGCCGATACTGGGCGTGGAGCATTGCCTGCTCCATCTGCCAGCGCACGTTGTCGGCGAGGATCAGATCCTCCCAGGCGGTGTCGCAGCGCTTGGGAGCACCGAGGTCGGAGTCCGGCACGCCGGTGATGCTCGCAGAGCCCTCTCCCTCCCCGAGGTTGCCATCCACCATCTTCTTTGTGATTCGAGAGTCGAGGACCATCTTCCCGCGTCGGGCCTGGACCGCCGGCTCCACCCATCGCATCCGGGCTCCAACCGCGATGGCGGTGGTTCGGATGTAGCCGGGCTCGGGGAGGATGAGGACCCGGGGGGCGGTCGCGGTCCGGGTCCGGTAGAGCAGCTGTGGGGTGAGGTTCTTGTTGGTGTTCTCGGCGGTGGGGAAGCCATCGACCACCGCACCACCGAGGGTGCAGAGGCTCACCGCGACCTGACCACAGAGCCGGGCCAGCTCCTGCTCTCCACCGGGCTGGGCGATGATCGGGTGGTTTGCCCCGCTGCCGAGGTGCTCGTAGGTGGCCTCCAGGAGATACTCCCGGCTCGCTCCGTGGAAAATTCCCCACGGCATCTTCCCGGAGTCCGTGCGCTGGTTCTCCAGCATGCCTGCTGGTGCCAGTCCCATGCAGACCCGACCGGAGAAGGTCAGCCTCAGGGCCGCTGGACCGGGTGCGACGGGATCGGTTGGGGCACGCCCAACGATCTGGATGAGCCCCCAGTCCGCCAGCGCGATCACCGCCTGCTCCAAGGGCAGGAGAGTATTCTGACTCGACGGAACCTGCTCAGCGAGGGTCCGCCAGGAGAGGACTCCGGGGCGGTCGTAGGCGTCGGCCTTGCGTAGATCCTCGGCGAGTTCTTCCTTGCAGTCCACCAGCGCGAGGATGCGCAGGACCTCCCGGGAGAGGGGAGAGAGGGAGAGGGTGCGGACGGTGCGCTTGAGGCGCGTGTCGATATGAGAGAGGAAGTCCACGGAGAACCTTCGGCGTCGAGGGTGGGTGGGAAGGGCCTCAGCGGGCCTCGGCGACCAGCAGGTGCAGCTCGTAGTGCATGGTGCTTCGGGCATGCACCCGGACGCGCCAGGGCACTGCCGCCTGCTCTGCGAGAATGTGCAGCCGCTCGATGGAATTGGGCTGAGCACCTGGAGTCAGCAGCGCACGGAGTCCGGCAGCACTGTCACCGCCGCGCGGGCTTCGCTGGGAGTGACCGCCGATCCACTGGGGCGCGGATGTGGCCGCTGGGGACCAATCATAAGGACAGCCGAGAATCACCCGCCCGCCGTCTGTAGTGATCCGGGCCAGCTCGGTGAGGTGGTCGTAGGGAGCCTGGAGGCAGTCGAGCACGTTGAGGCTGCTCATCATCGCTGCGGACCCGCTGCGCAAGGGCAGACAGGTGGCGTCTGCAGCCCAGAAATCGACCCGGGCCGCGCCGGGGAAGTCGACCGGAAACCGGCGTGGCTCATAGACCAGCCCGCCCTGACGCAGCCCATAGCGAACCTCCCCCCGCGCCGCCCGACGGGCGAGCTGGAGCATCGAGAGGTTCACATCCAGCCCTAGCACCATGCGCCCCGTCTTGGCCAGCTCCAGCGAGGTGCGTCCCACCGAACAACCCACATCCACGATGAAGCCTTCGGGAGCTGGCTGAGCGTGGTCCAGACCACGCTGCAGCGCCCCGACGACTGCGGGCTGCTCCGGGTCTCCGTCTGGATCGAGGTCGTGGTAGTGCCCCCAGGTGTAGGTGCTGAGGTACTGCCGGGTGAGGTCATACGACGAGCCTGGCCCGCAGCAGTCTCCGAGCAGGCTCTCGATGGCCTCGGGGAGGTCGTCCCGCCACAGGATGTGAATGACGGAGGCGGCGAGGTGGCCCCGGACATCTGGCACGATCACCGGGATCCCGTCGATGATCGGGTACTCCCGCATGCAGCCTTCACACAGCAGGATCCCCGCCTCGATCTCGTTTCCGGATCGTTCGGCGATGTGGTTGAGCTTCAGGGTGCGCTCGGTCTGCTGATCCCGACGACAGACGGGGCAGATCGGCGCGATGGCGTCGAAGTGGCTCTGCTTCACGGGGTCAGTTGAGCCAGATCACAGCGCCCTCGACGAAGACATCCTTCGGACTCTTCAAGTGGATCTCATCCTCGGACTGGATGTCGACGCCGCCGGTGGTCTTGACCTTGAAGTCCTTGCAGTTGACGGAGACTTCTTCCACCGCATCGAGCTGGAGCTTCGCCGAAGAGAGGCGCACAACAGGACCGTCTGCAGTCAGGGTGATGGTGACCTCGACCTGACCATCCGGGGCATGCACCCGAAGCTCCTCGCCGTCTTCTCCAAGAACCAGAGCCACGCGCCGACCCGAGGGCAGGGCGAGCGGCAATGTCTTGTCGGGTGGCTCCGGCGGATGCTCCGGCTCAGTCCCCCCAATCAGGGATGCACCAGAGACCAGGTTTCCAGACTTCAGGACGGTGGGGCTGTCGGACATCGGGACCCTCGCGGAGAGATGGGGTGAGGCAGGCTTGGGATTGTGGCGTCCTTACCAGGACAGCGGGACGCGCTACAGGATATCATCGACAGGTCGCAGTGCGCCGATTCCTGCGCGCGCACATCCGCGTTGCCATCTTCGCCCCCCTGTCATTCCTGCTGTTTCATCAGCCCTCACACCCAATCGAGGTCCGCCATGCTCAAGGTCAACGACAACAAGCCCATCGTCTTCGTCGCCACCGTCAAGAGCACCAAGGATCCCAAGAAGCTGGGGCGGGTGCAGGTGGAGCTGAAGAATCTCGACAAAGCCGTCGAGATGCCATGGATACGCCTGCTGCAACCCATGGCGGGGAAAGACCATGGCTATGTCTGGCTTCCGGAGATCGGCGACATGGTCGCGGTCCTCCGAGGCGGCGGCGACCGGGTCAACTCCATGTTCATCATCGGCTCGATCTACGACGGGAAGTACACCCCTCACGTCGCTGATGAGGATGGCAAGAACAACTTCAAGCAGATCAAGACCCGTGCAGGCCACCTCTTCATCATCTCCGACGAGAAGGACAAGGAGCTGGTCTCCCTGAAGACCGGCAAGAAGTCTCTGCTGATGGAGTTCGACGACAAGAACGAGAAGCTGACGATCAACGTCAAGAACCTCGAGCTGGTCATGGACGGCAAGGGCAAGTCCATCCTCATGGACTCCGACGATGTCATCGACATCAAGGCTGCCAAGACCATCAACATCCTCGCCCCTGGCACCGTCGTGAACATTGAGTCCAAGGACGTCACAATCACGGCCGACATGGGCGTGAAGGTCGAAGCGACCAACGTCGAAATCAAGGCGTCTGCGCAGGTCAAGATCGAGGGCAGTGCCAAGGTTGAGATCAAGGGCGGAATCGTCAACATCAACTAACCCTGGACCGCCCGGTTCTGATCAGCGTGACTATTGGGGGTTCTTCTTGGCGACCCGGACCTGCACCGTCGTCTTCACCGATCTGGCGAACTACACCGCCTCGGTCGGGCGCAGCGATCGCGAGGGCATGCACCAGCTCATCGCCGCCCACAAGAGCATGGTCACCCCCATCCTCTCCACCCGCGGCGGAGAGATCATCAAGTCCCTCGGGGATTCTTTCCTCGTGCTCTTTCCGGCTGCGACCGACGCCGTGCGCGCCGGGATCGAGCTGGTCGAGTCGATCAATGGCGCTGATGGGTTCCACATCCGAGTGGCAATGGCGACGGGCGACATCGAAGCCATCGCAGGAGACGCCTTCGGGGAGGTGGTCAACCTCGCCCACCGCATCCTCTCTCGGACCCCGGTGGGGCAGGTGTGGCTGTCTGAGTCGACCCTGCTGTGCATGAACGAGGCCGAGGTCGCCTGGGAGTCGGTGGGTCGGTACACCCTCAAGGGCATCCCCCGGGAGGTCGGCATCCAGCGCGCAGTGCCCCGGGATCGGGCATGGCTGGCAGAGCCGGTGGTCCAGGCCATCCGCACCGGTCGCATGGTCCGCTACACCCGCGGCTCTCCGCCACCGCGTCTCCCGCCTCAGCCGATCATCCTCCTGGAAGGCTTCGCACCGGGGAGCCCGGATCTCGAAGATGCCGTCGATGCCCTCCCGGTGGTCGACCCGGCCAGCCTGTGGCTCGTCGCCTACACCATCCCCGCCAGGGACCGCAGTGTCTGGGAGAAGTCTGGCCGTGGGGTGATCATCGGTACCCGTCCGGCCATCGACGAGGCTATCCAGGAGACCCGCCGACGCCTGGCCTACACCAGCGGCTCAGACACCATCATCATCGACACCCAGGCCAGCGCCATCTTCGAGCTGGTGCTCTCCGGGCTGGCTCTGCCGACGGTCCCGATGAGCGAGGTCGTCGCCGGCTACACCTACGACCTCCTCGCGGACGGACGCTGGGTGAACAGCTCCGACCGGGCCATCGCTCGAATCGACGTCTCCCCTGGCCGCATCTCCCTGACCGCTCAGGTTGGCGGGCTGCGGGTGGAGGGGCGGCAGCTTGAGCCTGGTCGCCCGACGGTGCTGACTGGCGGTGAGGTCATCCAGATCCCATCGGGCAGCATCCGGTACGTGCCCCTTCCCGAAGGGGCATACCAGGCCCTCCTCCTCGGCTCCTCTCATCAGCGCATGGGGGTCTGCGACGGTCAGACCGCGGAGATTGGCCGTGAGCCTCACCATCCCGGGCTCTCGCTGCCCGACCGGCGAGGGCAGGACAACATCCGGTGGTGCCCTGGCTTCCGGGCCGCGCGTGCAAGGGAGAGCGGATTCACCATGGATCGCGCCCTCGCAGGCCGGCGGCAGGCCGCAGTCCGTCTGGAGGATGGCATCGCGACCCTCATTGGCATTCACGATCGCTGCCCGACCTTCGTCCTCGAAGGCAGCGTCCTTGAGGGCAGCACCCTGGTGCAGCTCCACGCCCCCCGACCAATTCAGCCCGGTGAGGTCATCGTGACCGGAACCAGCGCGGTCGCCATTGAAGATCCCACTGACTGAGAGCCCTCATGAGCAGCCCACTCGGCCTTTCTCGCGTCCAGATGAGCCGCATGCTCATGGCCCATCCCATCTTCTCTGGCCTCGAGGAGGACGAGCTGGATGAGCTGGTTGAGTCCTCAGAGATCCTCCGGCTTGTGACTGGCGAGTGTCTGTTCGCAGAGGGGGATCCCGGCTCGGACCTCTACGTTGTGCTCGGCGGACGCTTCCGCATCTCCTGCACGAGCCCGGATGGTGTGGAGGTTGTGGTCGGCATGGTCGAGGACAACGGGCTCATCGGAGAGATGTCCGCCTTCGACCCTGCCCCGCGCAGTGCAACAGCGAGTGCTGCGGTGGAGTCCACGGTTGTCCGGGTTCCCAACACGCAGTTCCTGGAGATGGTTCGCCAGGGACGCCCGGCAGCCCGGGGCCTCCTTCGCTGGATCCGAAGCCACGTCTGCCATCGCCTCCGGGTGCTCGATGAGCGCATCGACGCGGTGTTTCTGCCGGCTGCAGAGCCCCCCAGAGCAGACGGGCTGTGGCGGGCTTCTGTTGGGGAGGAGCAGCGATGAAAGCGAGCGAGCTGAACGTCGTCAAGTCTCTCCGAGAGCTGGATGCCCGCTCCATCGGTGCCCTCGCCGGGGTTATGCGTCGGCGGACCTGGGAGGACGGTGAGCTGATCCTCAAGCAGGGCGATCTACCGGACGGGCTGTACTTCCTGCTCTCTGGTCACATCCGAGTCGAGCGTCGTCTCCCCGACGGCGGAACGGTTGGTCTGTCCACGCTCGGGCCGGGGGCGATGTTCGGTGCCCTGTCCGCACTGGACGGTGGTCAGCGCGCCGCACACTGCCTCTCCTGGGGAAGCACAAGCTGCGGCTGGCTGTCACAGAGCGACTTCCTCGATCTGAACAACGGCTCATCCCCCATGGCCATGCAGTTCCAGCTGGTGATCCTCAAGGTGATGTTCGGTGACCTGCGCGCCACCAACCGTCGCCTCGCGGAGCTGGCCACCCTCCCGGCGCTGGACATGTCCGCGCTGGGGGAGTTTATCTCTGGGCTTGGCTAAATCGCGGCCAGGGTGAGAGCAGAAGTTCGTTGCCCACTTTGGGAACCTTGATGAGGTGCAGGAAGGTCCTGTGGCGTTCCACACGTCGGCTTACTCAGCGACCTGTCCTGCACACCTCAGAGCGCCGGGTGGTTTCCACTGGCCTGCACCACTGAGACCTCCAGACCTCACCTCACTTCGGCAAGATCGCCTGGAGGCCCTCCGAGAACACCACCGCACGCCTCCCCGGACTGCGCAGCAGCAGCAGCTCTTCAGGCAGCCTCGGCAGCTGGCGCTGGCAGCGGGCGCGCATGGCGGGGAGGGGATCTTCATCGGAGATGCGGTGTCCCTGGCGGATGACCGGCATCAGCAGCGGCTCTCCGGCGAGCCCACCAGCCTCTCGGGCGAGGCAGATGACATCGCGCTCTGGTGTGCGAACCACCTGCTTTCGACCGGGCCAGGGGGCAGCCCAGCGTCCGGTGGCGGGCTCTGGAGTTGGTCCCCGGTACAGCTGCGCGATGCGGTAGCTGATGTGCAGCGGTTGGGCGGCGGTCAGCGCGGAGCCGACCCCGAACATCTCGATCGGCGCATCCTCTGCGCGCAGCGCGGCGATGGCGTGCTCGTCGAGGCTGCCGCTGCCGAGGATGCTCAGGCTGCCCATGTCCAGGGCGTCCAGGGCTCCTCGGAGCTGACGGCTGGCTGCGGAGAGGTCGGGGGCGTCGAGGCGGAGGCTGCGCAGCTCGCCCTTGATCGGGACGAGGCGGGGCAGGTCAGCCAGCGGGGGCGCATCGAGGTAGAGCGCGCCGGAGCCGTGGATCCCGAGCACCGCGTAGGCGGAGGCGGGGTCGGTGTAGGCGGAGAACATTGATCCGGAGATCACACTGATCTCCGGGATGTGCAGGGTGTGGGCGGCGAGGGCGCTGGTGGTCGCGGTGCAGCCACCGATCCAGGCCGCGCGCGCCGCACTCCAGGCCGCCTCCGCGCCAGAAGTTCGACGGGAGCCGAAGTCCATCACCGGCCGACCCTGTGCCGCGAGGCTCATGCGAGCAGCTCGGGTGGCCACTGCTGTGGCGTAGCCGATCGTCTGAATGAGCCGGGACTGGATGAGCCCGGCCTGCTGGAGCGGTGCGGTGATCCGGAGGATGGGCTGACCGGGGAACACCGCAGTGCCCTCTGGCATCGCGTCGATGTCGCCGGTGAACACAAAGTCGGTGAGGGTCTCGAAGAAGTAGTCCGAGATCCGGGAGAGGGAGGGGCGCTGACGGAGCCAGGCGATCTCCTCTTCAGTGAACCGGGTGGCCAGGACGCCTTCAATGGCTGGTCCGACCCCGGCAACCACGGCAAATCCCCAGTCTTGTGGAAGATCTTTCAGGTAGAGATCGAAGGTGGCCTCGCCCCACAGCCCGTCAGCGTGGTACACAGCCGCCTGAACCAATTGGAACAGTTCGGTCTGGAGGCCGACAGCTCCGGCCATAAACAGCGGTGCAGGCATGCCGGAAGATTACCGCAAAGGCGGAAAAAATGCCCAGCGACGACGCGGGGGCTCCAAAAAGCGCCACCGTGGCGGGCTCCCGTTCCAGCCCTCCGCCGGAGACGCGGTTGTGGTCAACGGGTACTCGGAGCGCTGGCTTCGCTCAGGTTTTCCCTGGGTCTATCAAAACGAGGTCATCGGTCGGACCGGGGCCCTGGTTCCGGGTCGGGTGGTGACCATCTGTTCCCGCGAAGGCAAGGAGCTGGGGGTCGGGATCTGGGACGAGGGCCACATTGAGGTCCGGCGGTTCCGTCGCGACAAGGGGCCGCTCAACGCCGACCTGCTGCGGGACCGCATCCAGCAGGCCCGCGCCCGTCGGGCCCTTCCGCCAGACACCAACGCCTGGCGTCTCATCCACGGCGAGAACGACGACCTTCCCGGTGTCCGGGTCGAGGTCTGGGACACCGTCGCGGTCATCTCCCTGGACTCTCCCTCGCTTCACGGACTCGTCGATCCGCTCGTCGAGGTGCTGACCAGCGAGCTGGAGCTGTCGGCGGTCTGGCTGCACTGGCGCGGCAAGGACCCCCGTTTCGACAAGCTGCAGTCCGGGCTCATCTGGGGTCCGCAGGGCGAGCCGGAGATCCAGGTGCAGGAGTGTGGGATCCAGTTCCTGGTGGATCCCGCAGCCGGTCACGACATCGGCCTGTTCTGCGACATGCGTCCGATGCGGCAGTGGATGGCACCGCACTGGGCGGGGCGGCGGGTGCTCAACACCTTCTGCTTCACCGGGGCGTTCTCGGTGGCTGCGGCGCTGGGCGGGGCGGTCGAGGTGATCAGCGTCGATCTCTCCCAGCCCTACCTCGACCGGGCAAAGGCCAACTTCACCGCCAACAGCCTCGATCCGGACTCCCACACGTTCTGGGCAGAGGACACCTTCCGCGCCCTGGACCGCCTGCGGCGCAAGGGTGAGCAGTTCGATGTGGTCATCGCTGACCCCCCGAGCTTCTCCCATGGCCCGGCGGGCACCTGGTCGGTGTCCAAGGACTACAAGCGCCTCGTCTCGGCCTGCCTGCGGGTGCTCGCACCGGGTGGCTGGCTGATCGCAGCGACCAACCTCGGCACCATCTCCCCCAAGGAGTTCAAGGGCTACCTCATCAACGGGGCAGAGAAGGCCGGTCGAGAGCTGCGCGTCCTCCATGAGTCCTGTCCGCCCACGGACTTTCCGGCGGCGCTGACCTTCCCGGAGTCGAGATACCTCAAGTGCTGGGTGCTCCAGGCGTGAGTGAGGTCAGGCGATCTCGGATCTCAGGGAGCGGGGTGGACATGCCGGTGCTCTCCCTCACCGGCCCCGCTCCTGGCCCCGTCGTCGTCATCACCGCGAACCTCCACGGCGACGAGTGCACGGGCATCGGGGTCATCCACCGGCTGCTCAAGGTGCTGCCCCGGACCCTGCAGCGCGGCACGGTCCACCTCTACCCCTCGCTCAATCCCGACGGCCTCATCCGCCAGACCCGCTCGATTCCCGGTGCGGATCGGGATCCCAACCGCGCCTTCCCTGGTCGCACCGGTGGGGATCGGGTCGAGCGGCACGCCGCCCGCATCTGGCGGGACATCATCGCCCGGAAGCCGGCGCTGCTCATCGACCTGCACACTGACAGCTGCGCGGCGATTCCCTATGCCATCGCCGACCGGGTCATCCGGGGGCGGGGGCGAGATACCCTGATGCGCCGCTGCCTCACTTTCGCCCGGGCCAGCGGACTCACGGTGCTTCGGGAGTACCCCAACGACCTCTACGCCCGCTACAAGCTCGACCAGAGCCTGCCCGGGGCGATGGTCAACAACCTCGGCATCCCGGCAATCACCCTTGAGGTCGGCCCCCGGGGGATCGTGCAGCACGACGCGGTCGAGACGGCCCTGGCGGCCACCGGCGGCGTGCTCACTGAGCTGGGTGTGCTGCAAGCTCCCGCGCCCGTGAGCTCCTCCCGGGTCGACGGTGGCCCCTGGCGGCGTGCCTCTGGACCGGTGTTCACCAGTGAGGGTGTCTACATCCCGAAGCTGAAGGCGGGGGAGCGGTTTAATGCCGGGGCGATGTTGGGAGAGGTGATTGGTCTGGACGGTGGGACCCGGCAATTGTTGCTGACTGCTGCGGCGGGGTTTGTGGTTGCGCTGCCGGACCGCACCTGGGTCCGCCCGGGGCAGACGTCTTCGACGCTTGGTGTGGTTGATCGGTAGCGGTTTTCTGGAGAGGAACGGGGGCTGGGTGAGTCATACGAAGCCGGTCAGGCCTTCGGACATTGGGCGCTCTGGGTGGTGCAGGAGGGTCCTTTGAGACTGCGTGGGGTGGCCGCAAGGCGGGCACTCCTGGTGTCCGGCTGGGGGGTCGCAGGGGGAGCGGGGACTGGAGTGAGCCGACGTAAGGCGGTGAAACGTATGGAGTGCAGCCCCCCTCGAACGAGTGAAAGGATCCAGCCCGTAGGGTCTGGATTCTTCCACGAAGTGGCCAGAAAAAGAATGGCGAGGGCGATGGCGAACCTCAACCATCCGGTGAGAGAGCACCCGCCGTCATCCCATCGCCCCGACGCTGCGAAGCCAGAGGCAAGCAGAACAGGTCGGCAACATCAAAACCCACGATTCGAGACTCGTCGGAGTGAGGCGTTGATTCCAACGCTGCGACACCCGCCATGCTCCAACGATGCGAGAAGTCTCAACATTGATGTTGCCGACCTGCACTGCTCGCCCTTCGGGCTTCTCAGCGTCGTGGCGATGGGATGACGGCGGGTTCTCCCTCCCGTGTGAGCTGAGGTTCGCCATCGTCCGCGCCATTCTTTTTCTGGCCACTCCGCACCAACGCAGGCCTGTCGGCCCGCTCATGGCGCTCCGCTCAAGGGGGCTGCACTCACTGCGTTCGCCTTCGGCTCACTACGCTCCCCGCTCCCCTGTGACCCCCAGCATGACACCCACTCACCCTTGAGGAGGTTCACCCTCGTGGAGGTTCAGTCATCAGAGGGAACGGCCCGATCGTTCGACATCCTCGGACCGGAGACTTCAACCGGCACAATCTCGCCAATCTCCACCGCAGCCGGAATGCGGCTGATCCGCCAGACCCGTCCAGCCCCCGAAGACACCATCGGCTTGCCCCAGATCTGCTGAAAGAACTCCGTAAACGACGCAGCCCAGGCCCCTTCCAGCCCCGGGCTGTAGACCGTCGGATCAACCACCGCAAAGGCAAACCCATCCTCAATCAGCGCCGAGACATCATCAGGCGTAATGGTCGCACCCTTGAACGTACCAATGCTGACCTGCTCCAGCGCAGAGAGCACCCGGTTCTGACGGATGTAGGTCTCATAGCGGGGAGGACGGTGGGCGGGGATGTGGTCGCCGAGACCACCGAGGATCGGCTGTCCGTGGAAGGTCTGTAGCCACAGCATGTGCCGGGAAATTTCGTTGAGACTGAGGACCGGGGTGGTGAGGATCGGGCCGTTGATGACCTCGTAGAGCCGGGCGTCGTAGGTGCGGGGTGGGTTGGCCTCGACGGGCAGGTAGGGGTTGCGCAGCGGGGCGTCGATGACCACCGCGGCGATGGCGAGCCCGACGATGAGGCGCCGACGCTCAGGCCAGATCCGACAGAGGTGCTCCAAAAACAGCGCAGAGAGCAGCAGCAGACCGACCAGGGTGAGGATTTCGAGGCGCTGCGGCCACCAGAACCGCTGGAAGAACGGCAGGTTGTCGTACAGCCACAGGTAGGGCAGGGCCCAGCGCAGCGGCACCAGGTCGGTCCACTTCAGGTAGGGCCCCAGCGTCAGCAGCCAGCCTCCCGCCGCCATCAGGATCCACCGCTTGCGACCGTAGATGCTCCGGGTGAACACCGCCCCGGCAGCCAGGGCGAGCAGGACCAGGGCGATGCGCTTGTCTTCGGGGTCAGTGGGCGTGTGCAGCAGCGGCCACAGCGGCCAGTGTGACTGGTTGATCGCCATCGACAGCCCGAACTCTCCGCGTCCGAGCGAGCCGTACTGGCTCATCCAGGGCTCCAGGTCGCGCACGACCCCGGGCAGGTTCTCGTACCCGGCGACCAGGGCAAGCACATATGGCATGCAGATGGCGATGGTGACCGCGGCGGCGACAATGAGATGCTGCCAGCGGCGCACGGTCCAGAACCAGAACTCCCCCAGCCAGACCGGGATCGCGGCGAGGGTCAAAAACAGCCCGTAGTACCAGTACGTCAGGTGCGCGGCGGCGGCAGCGATCCCGGTGAGCACCGCGATGCCGAACGTGCCCCGACCCCGGGCGATCCGAACGATCCCGGCGAGGCCGAGCAGCCAGAAGATCATCAGCGACTGGCTCAGCCGCCCATGGGTCAGCTCCAGCAGGAAGAACGTCGAGGTCTCCAGCGCCACCCCGGTAAAGATCGCGACCAGCCGTGATGCCCCGACGACCCGGGCGAGGACATGCGCCCCCATCGCGGAGGTGGACAGGGTGATCACCGCGAACAGGTTGTAGCCAATTCGGGCGCCGAAGATGGTCAGCAGGGGCCAGGCGAGCAGGGCGTCGAGCAGGTTGTACTGGGCGAGGGGACGCTGGCCGATGGGGAAGAAGTTGTAGGTGCCATCAAACGGGTTCGCCCCGCTGGTGATCGCATGGCCGGTCCACCAGAACGCCCAGGCGGTCCCGGTCCAGTCCGGCTGATCGCCGCCGCCGATGAGGTCTGTGCTGCTGAGCCATGCCGGAGCGGTCACCAGGAAGGCGACCACCACATAGATCAGGCCCGCGTTGACACGGCGACGCCACCGCGGGATCTCCATGGCCTCAAAATCCGTACTCATCGAATCCTGAGCTTACAGGAGACTGCGCGGATCGACATCCAGAGTCACCCGCACCCGCCCCCGCCCGGCACTGCGCAGCGTGCTTCGGTTCTCGTCGAGCCAGGTGCGAAGTGCGGCGACATCGTGTCCGCGGAGGATGAGCTGATACCGCCACCGACCGACCAGCCGGGAGAGCGGGGCGAGGACCGGTCCGAGCAGATCGACCCGGGCGTTCTCTGCAGCGACCCGGAGATCCCGAGCGAGCTTTCCGGCGCGTTCCTGGGTCTGCTCCCGGTCAGCGCCTTCGATTCGAACCAGGACGAGCCGGGAGAATGGGGGGTAGCGGAGGATGCGCCGCTGGCGGACTTCCTGGGCGTAGAACACCATCGCCGGGTCTGCGACCTTCTTGTTGAACTCCCCAGACAGCAGTCGGAAGACGAAGTGATCCGGGTGGCGGGTCTGCACCAGGACCCGGCCCGCGATCTCTCCCCGCCCGGCGCGCCCGGCGAGCTGGGTGGCGAGGGCGTAGGTTCGCTCTGCGCTTCGGAAGTCGGGCAGCATGAGGATGTGGTCGATGCCGACGACCGCGGCGAGCTGGACGTTGGGGAAGTCGTGCCCCTTGGCGACGAGCTGGGTGCCGACGAGGAGCTGGGCGGCGCCGGTGCGGAAGGCTTCGAGGATCTTGAAGTGTGAGCCGCGGCTGGAGGTGGTGTCGGCGTCCATGCGCAGGATCCCGACCCCGGGGAACTGCTCCTTCAGCTCCTCTTCGACCCGCTCGGTGCCATGCCCGATGACCTCAAAGCCGGTCCCGCAGGCCGGGCAGTCCCGGACGAAGTCCCGGTGGAAGCCGCAGTAGTGGCAGTTGAGCCGGTTGCGATTGCGGTGGTAGACGAGGTTGACCCCACAAGAGGGGCAGTCGTAGTGTGCCCCGCACCCCGGGCACTCCACCACCGGCGCATAGCCCCGTCGGTTGTAGAGCACGATGGCCTTGCTGCCTGCGGAGATGACCTCAGCGATGGCGGCGCGGACTTCTGGGGCGATGGCCTGACGGGCCGGGCGACCCCGGGTGTCGATCAGCTCGATGTCGGGGACGGGGCGGGGGGTGGCCCGCTTGCGCATCCGCAGCATGACGTAGCGACCCGAGGCGGCGTTGTGCCAGCTCTCCAGGGAGGGTGTCGCGCTGCCGAGGATGACCGGACACGGCCCCAGCCGCCCCCGAAGCACCGCCAGATCCCGGGCGTGGTAGCGCACCCCCTCGTCTTGCTTGTAGGAGTCGTCGTGTTCCTCGTCGACCACGATGAGGCCGAGGCGCTGGAACGGGGCAAACAGTGCCGAGCGCGCGCCGACCGCGATGGTGCACTCCCCAGCACGGATCCGTCGCCACTCCCTCAGCCGCTCGGTGCTGGTCATCCCAGAGTGCAGCACCGCCACCCGATCCCCAAACCGCGCCCGGACCCGGCCAGTGAGCAGCGGGGTCAGCGCGATCTCGGGGACCAGGATGAGGACCTGCTTGCCTGCCTGGATGATGCTCGCGGCGGCCTGGAGGTAGACCTCGGTCTTGCCTGAGCCAGTGACGCCGTGGAGGAGGAAGGTCTCCTGGGTGGCGGCCCGGATGGCGTGCAGTGCGGCGGCCTGCTCGGCGTTGGGGGCGAAGGCCTGCTTGCGACCCGGCATCTCCTGGGGTGCTGCGGCGCGACGATCCTCCCGGGTGCCGCGCTTGAGGATCCCCATCTCTTCGAGCCGCACCACTGCGCTGCGGGCGTTGGGGCCTTCCTTCTCCAGGATCGTCGGCAGGTCGATGTCTCCGTCGGCGGCCAGCAGCATCGCGAGCACGCCCTTCTGCCGCTTGCCGCGCAGAGAGGGGATCTTGTCGCGGTCCATGACCAGCGAGATGGTGGTGATCTGACTGGCGGGCCCGCCGAACTCCCGCTCTTCGAGGCAGATCAGCCCCGCGCGGATCAGGGCGTCGATCGCGGAGCCGACCTCGTCGGTGGTCAGCTCGTTGTGGAGCATTCGGGTCAGACCGCGGCGGGTCCGGCCAGGTCGGGAGACGATCTCGCGCAGCACCGTCGAGCGGGGACCAGCCTCCACGGCATCCCCCGCCAGCGCCTCGACACCCTCCTCGGTCGCGATGTGGACCCGGCGGGCCTTCTGTCGGTAGGCCACCGGCAGCGCGGTGGCGATGACCTCTCCGAGTCCGGCGAGGTAGTAGCGGGAGATCCACTTGAAGAACGTCAGCTGGTTGTGATCGAAGGCCGGCATGACGTCGATGAGTCGGTCGACCTTCTTGGCCTTGGGGTAGTCGCTCTCGTCGAGCAATTCGACGACGTAGCCCGAGACCTTCTGGCGGCCGAACGGCACGGAGACCGTGTGACCGATCTCAAGCTCAAGTCCCTCCGGCACCTTGTAGGTGTACAGGCCATCCACCGGGAGGGAGACTGCGATCCGCACAAAGCTCACCAGCACGCTCCGAGTCAGAGACTAACCACCCCTGCCAAGCGGGGGCGGACAGGTTCTCGCCGCTTTAGGCTCTGTCGCGGATAATCGTAGAGACTTCTGCGAGGATCTTGGCGAATTCGTCTTGGAGATCCGGGCGCGCTGCGGCGGCAAACATCGCGGCACGCAGCAGGCCGAGCACGTTGCCGGTGTCGTGGCGAATCCCGGAGAACCGTGAGCCGATGACCCGCCCCTGCCCGGCGAGCACCGCGAGGGCATCGGTGAGCTGGATCTCGCCGCCGCTGCCGGGGGGCGTGGTCGCGAGCACGTCGAAGATGTCTGGTGGCAGGACGTACCGGCCGACGATGGCGTGGCAGCTCGGGGCGACCTCAGGCTCAGGCTTCTCGATCATCGCGGTGACCTGCATGCGCATGTCGTCGAGCCAGGCGCCGTCGCAGATGCCGTAGCGCCGGGTCAGCGCCCTGGGGACCTCCATCAAGGCGACCACCGCATGGTCATCAGGGGCGGCAGCGTGGACGGCGAGGAGCTGTCCGAGGGCCGGGGTGGGGCTGAAGATGACCTCATCGCCGAGCAGCACCGCGAACGGCTCGTCACCCACCACCGCCCGGGCACACCAGACGGCATGGCCGAGTCCGAGGGTCTCACGCTGCCGCACCGTGACGACCTCTGCCCGGCTGCACACCTCCAGGACCCGATCCAGAAGCGCGAGCTTTCCGGTCGAGCGGAGGTGGGCCTCCAGGGACGGGGAGCGATCGAAGAAGTCCGCCAGCGCATCCTTGCCCCGGGAGGTGACCAGGACAATGCGCTCGATCCCAGCCTCGACGGCTTCGGCGACGATGTAGTCAATGACGGGACGGTCGAGGAGGGGGAGCAGCTCCTTGGGCACCGACTTGGTGGCCGGCAGGAAGCGGGTACCGAGCCCGGCGGCAGGCAGGACCGCGGTTCGCACTGTGCTCATTGCCGCTCCCTGTTTCCTGTCGCGCCACGGTTCGGACCGAATTGGGATATGCCACGTCGGTGCTCAAGGCAACGGTCGGGGCCTGGCCAGGGAGATCAGACGGTGTGGTGGATCTTTGGGGTGATGAACAGCGCACAGGCTGCGGATCCGTGGATGGCCCCATCCATGGCGGCCGGTGGCGTGACCCGGGCCAACCCGACCTCGATGGGGGCCATCCTGACGGCTCCAGCGACCCTCGCCTTGACCCCACGCTACGAGGTGGCAGGGGGCGGACGGATCGGGTCGTCGCAGGTCCGCCGGGTCGAGGCTGCAGCGACCGACTCCAGCACCGGCCCGCTGACGTTGGGGCTGATGTACATCCGGGAGGGC
>JBLHNG010000082.1:0-17298 GCA_047621685.1 Myxococcota bacterium
GGGAGCGGCGCGGGGACGGGGTGAGGCATCCGAAGCCGGTCAGGTGGCTGCCTTCCTCTCCTGTTTTGTTGATTGTATTGTTTGGATCGCCAGTTCTGGAGCCTCAGTTCGCCCGGGCGCGCGCAAGGGGACACCGAAGTGGGCCGTGTCGGAGGGCCGGGGGGCGCCCTCAGTCGGGGACGCCCCTAGTCCAAGGACGGAGACGTCGCTGGAATCACCGCCGTACTTCAAGGATTCGCCGATCTCTGCTTTTGATAGTGCCGACCTGTCCTGCTCGCCCTTCGGTCTTCTCAGCCAGGGGCGCTCTCAGACTCGTGGCTTTCGATTCCGAAGGGTCCTCCCTCACCGGATGGTTGAGATTCGCCATCGTCGGCGCCATTCTTTTTCTGGCCACTCCGCTCCAACGCAGGCCTGACGGCCCGCTTATGGACCTGCGCTCAAGGGGGCTGCATTCCTTATGTGAGTGCCCGCTCCAGCGGCCGTTGGCTCTCTTCAGTCACCGCTCCCCTGGGCTACCCACCTTGTGGCCCCACCCGGACACCCGCGCACTTCACCACCGTCCGCAAGCTCAAAGGACCGTCCTGCACACCTCAGAGCGCCGAGTGGTTCCAGCGCACTCAGAACTCGATGACCATTCCCACCCGCGATGGCGTGGACCGCTCGCCCTCCCCCTCCAGCCGGTAAACCGGCTCCGCCAGCACCCCCACCACACAGTCCCGCTGCTTCCGAGTCAGCTCCACACTCGCCAGTGTCGGCTCAAGGTCATGCTCCGACACCTGCCCTGACACCGGCTCCACCGAGGTGGTCCACCGCAGCGCCCCGGGCTGCTCAATCCCCACAAAGCACCCCGCCAGCCGCGGACTCCGCGCCGCCACCTGCATGCGAAACGCGGCCAACCATGGCAACGCATCCGGCGCATCCGTGCGATACGTCGGCCGCCCCTTCCGCCCGATGCGCCCCGGGGCAATCACAAGCTCCCCGGGCTCCTGGGGCTCTGGCTCCCCGACCGCGGGCTCAGGCGCTGGACCAGCCCCGGGCTCCGGTGTCTCACAGCTGCAGTCCTTAAACAGCAGCAGGAGCAGCAACAGCAGCAGCGCCACCAGCAGACGCCGACGGGGCCGACTCTTGTCGTTCACCACCCGACGCCGCTCAGCGAGCTTTGCCTTCATCACCTTGCGGCGAGCGGCCAGCTGGCGCTTCACCTCACGGCGGTCTCTTCTCGATACATGGCGACTCACCCGTCGATTCTCCAGCCAAACACCCGGTCACCATCCCCATCCCGCCACTCCTGCGGCGTCAGCCCCAGCGGGGTGAAGATCGACGGGGCAGGGATCTCAGCGGACCGGAACGGCCAGGGCAGTGCATCGGCCGGCGCGAGGCGCACGCTGCCAGCAAACACCTCCCCGGTTGGAGACAGCGAGCGCGCCCGATCTCGCTCGCTGGCATCCGGAGAGAGCCCCTCCAGTCCCTCGGTGATCGCCTGCATCCTGGCAATCAGCTCCCCGGCGGATCGGGTCTGCCGACCGGTGTCCTCGGACTCGGCCAGCGGCGCAAGCTGGTCGCGAAGCCGCTCCAGGGTGGGCAGATGCATGACCCGGATGGTGCCATCCTCCAGCTCCAGACGCTGCACGAGCTGGTCGAGGAGCCGCAGGGTCTCACTGGGCGATTCGCGGAGCCCCTTGCGGACATCCCGGGTGAACCGTCTGAGGTCACCGCGGGCCAGCGGGTAGAGCAGGTCGATGCGACGCCCCAGCGCCCCCCGACCCTGCTGTCCGGCGATGCCGCGCTCAAACGAGGCGAGGTCCGCATGGAACGCTGCACGCCACATCAGGTCTTCGAGGATGAGCGTGTACTCCCGACGGGGGACCATCTCCTGGAGCATCACCAGCAGCGCGTCGGTGATCTCGAACTGGCCGGCGACATACGACAGCCAGCGCCGACTGAGGGGCTGGACGGTCTCAGAAGCCCGGGATTCATGGGCGAACTGCATGGCGTAGGCCATCGACCGCAGGGCCTCGGGCATCTCGCCGCGCTCCAGGTGGCTGACCCCCCGGTGCATGGCGATCACCGCACGCTCGGAGAAGCCGCTCTCCCGGTCCAGCGCCAGGAGCGCCTGCCCCCGCTCACCGGACCAGATCGCCGAGTACCCCTCGGGGCCAGTCAGGTCGTCGCGGTGGGCGATCCACTTGTCGACCTCGGTGCCATCCCCGTCTGCGATGAGGCGATCGATGATGCCCAGCGCGGTGGCGTTCAGCGCGACCGGGTCGCCGCCGTATTTCCGGGCGTGGTCGAAGATGAACAGCCGCCGCTCCGGGGAGAGCGTCATCCACTCCGACACACGCCACTCCACCGCAGCGCGCAGGATCCGGGCCGGCTCAGAGTTATCGGCGAAGGTGTACTCCGGGGCATCCTCGCGCATCACGTTGGTGGACCCTCGCGACAGGCCCAGCAGACGGCCGAGGGTGGCCTGCTGACGGGACTGCTGGCGCGCCTCTCGGGCAGCGAGGGCGGTGAGCTGGAGGCTGATGTCGAACAGCCGTGCCTCAATGGCGGCTTCTCCCCGGACCCGACCATGGGCCAGGGTGTCCCGGGACTCCGTCAGGAGGTGCTGGAGCAGCCGGGCAGCGACCTGACGATCGGAGAGGGCGGCAAGGGGCCACTCTCCGGCCCGACCCAGCGCCACCCGCTGACGCATGCACTTCCCCCGGCTGAACCGCACCGTGCGCAGCTCCTGGAAGCTCAGGACATCACCGATCGCCACAAACCGCTGCTGACGGTTCACCGCAAAGGAATCAAACGGACGCGGACGCGAGGCGTAGTTCTTCCGCGTCATGTTGCGGACCACCCAGTTGTGCATCGCGACCGGCCACAGCCCGGCCCCGTCCTTGTCTCGGGGGTGACCGTCCGGACACAGCCCCAGGTCTCCCAGCGCCGCCCAGGTCACCGAGTGGAAGTCCGGGTCATGTACGGAGACCTCCCCGGTGACCTCCTCCAGGGCGTTGCGCAGCAGCCACAGCTTCACCGCCTCGACCGCGTTGCCTTCCCGCAGTGCCATCCGGGCGTTGTAGTAGAGCAGCGTGTGATCGGTCGGCTGCGGCCCCGCCATGGCCAGGCCAACAAGAGCGGCGAGGATCACAGCGCCACCCCGATCGCCAGGGCGAAGTCCGACCACAGCAGCAGGTTGGTCCCGGAGACGGGGGCGAGCAGCGGGATGGAGAACATCGCCCGGGGCGAGATGAACAGGCCCTGCTTGAAGTAGATGTCATTGCCAAACCCGGCCATCAGCCCGTAGCGGCCGGTGTCGATCTGCATCGCATCGAGTCGCTTGTCGTCGAGGTTCTCGATCTCAGCCTCGGTGAGAAACGGCGAGATCAGCGCGGTGCCGACCTCCCGGATCTTCAGGCCCTCAAACCCGGTGGGGTAGAAGAGGTAGTGCAGCCCACCGTAGGCGCTGAACACCATCTGCACGGCGGGGAAGATGCGGGGGAACGTGGTCACCACCCCCTCCGCCAGCGGAAACCCGATGTTGAAGTCCAGCTCCATGCGCTTGGGGCGGCCAGGCTGTCGGTAAGGGGTCAGCGCGAGCAGCTCGCTGGAGGGGGTGTCCCAGACCCAGGCCCGGCTCAGGCCCACCTCAACGATCAGGTTGTCGTTTGGAAACCGCGCCATCCCGCCAGCACGGAGGGTGTTGAAGTTGTTCAGCTCGAAGTAGTGGTTCCCCGTCGCGGCGAGCATCACCCGGCTGCGACGCCAGCTGAACTCGACCGGGATGGAGGCGGTGCCGATGGCGCGCTCGGCGAGCACATCAAACGGGGTGCGAAACCGAGAGAGGGTGTCTTCGGGCTCGGCGTCGTCTGGAGACTCATCCGGTGCGGGCTCCTCCTCGGCGGTGTCCCGGGCATGGGCCGAGGCGAGCAGGAGGATGGCGTAGAGACTAGGGATCACGTGGGAACCCCGAGTCGCCCGGCACAGGATAGTCCGGCTGGTAGCAGCTGGTGGCGTAGGCGGTCCGGAACGAGTCCGTGACGTGGTAGACCCCGGCGGAGTCGAAGGTCGGGTGGTCGCAGAACCGGCGGCACTGGGTCAAGGTCTCCGCCAGCGAGAACTCCCCGGTCTCCCACATTACCGAGCCGTAGTAGGTCTCTGCATCCGAGGCGATCCCAAACGGAACGCTCAGACCAAACGCAGTCGCCGAGCCCGCAGCGACGGTCTCGTACTCCATCTGGAGGAGGAACGGGAAGTCCCAGAAGATGCCCAGCTCGTAGGTGTCCTCGGCAAACAGGCTGTGCCAGTCGTTGATGAACGACAGCGGCAGCAGCCCCAGCGAGGCGGTCTCGCAGAAGTCGTCTCCGACCCCGAGCTGATCGCACTTCTCCTCGATGAGCTGGGCGAAGATGTCGGTCTGCATGAACGCGGAGCGGAACACGTAGTACTGCGTCTCGTCGCCCACACAGTAGGAGAAGGAGTCGGTGGGAGCGGCGCTGATCAGCTCGTTGTTGAGGAAGGTCACCACCCCGTAGTCGCCGAAGTCGATGTGATCGGAGGTCACGGCGAACTCGGGAGTCCGGTAGCTGAGGCTCTGGACGGTGCCAGCCTGGGCGTCGGAGTAGTCGTCGATGAATTCGAGGTACTGCTCTCGGGAAGTGAGGATCGGCAGGCCGCCAAACGACAGCGGACCAAGCTCAACGCTGGGGTTGTCTGCCAGGATCGCGCAGTTCAGGCTCGCGGCGCTGATGAGGTCTTTGAGGTCGAAGTTGGCGGGCAGCGAGGCGGGACACCACAGGGCAGAGGTGCCCAGCTCGGGCAGGGTGAGCTGCCTCGCGTAGCTGTCGAAGACGAACGCCCCGGCCACCCGCGGGGTGCTGCGGTGACGCTCCTCGGGGAGGACCTGGACGAGGGCGTCCTCCAGCATCTCCGAGGCGCCATCCTCGTCGTCGTGGTGCAGCCCGATGACCAGGACCATGTCCTCGCCGTCGGGTCGGTTGGCCTCGATGGCATTGGAGAACAGCTCCGCGAGGCTGTCGGCGAAGCCATCAGAGGCCCAATTGTCGATGCAGGTGGTCTGCACGTCCTCCATCTGGAGCCGCTGACGCTGCATCTGCTCGTGCTCGTCGGAGATGATGCGGTTGCAGGGGGCGAGGAAGAACGGCAGGATGTTCGCGTCGTGGATGGGGCTGCGGAGGGTGGGGAACGCCGGGCGGACCTCCGGGTTCTTCCTCGCGATGGCGCCGGTGGTGAAGGTGCCGGTGGCGTCCTCGACGGTCGCCTGGGCACAGACCATAGAGACCGGGGAGGCCTCGATGGGGAGGTCGTCGTCGTTAAACACCGCCCGATCGGAGGTCTCGGTGAGGGAGAGGTCGGCATCGGTGAAGCCCCCGGGGCAGTCCACCCCGTAGCCGTAGGGGTTGTCGTCGGTGGCGAGATCGGCGGTCCCGTAGGTCTGCTCCTCCACCTGGATCAGCCGGCGAAGCCCCAGCTCCTCGGCCTGCTGGTTGCGCACGGTGGGGAACTGGTGCCGACCGCGCCACTGCACCCGCTGGTTGGTCTCGTCGAACACCCCGTAGACGATGAGGCTGCGGTGGGAGTGGGGGTCGCCGACGTCGACGACGTTGAACACGGTGTCTGGCTCCAGGGCCAGCTCGCCGTCGCGGTGGTAGCGCAGCCGGATCTGGACCTCCCGGGGCTCCAGGGGAACGTGCAGGCTGGTGCTGCCACAGCGGGCGTCGATGCCGCAGTCGATGTCGAGGTGGGTGTGCACCGTCGGGAGATCGGAGATGATCGTCCAGGGGATCCGCTCCTCGTCGGTGGCGTAGGTGATCTCGATGACCGTCGGATCGCCGATGCCCTGCTCTGCGGCAGCCTCGTAGAAGACGAACAGGGTCTCTTCCTCGGCGAACCAGGCGGCATCGGCGAGGGTGAAGCCGGCGGCCACGTCGAAGATCGGGACCTTCGCGCAGGACGTCCCCGCCATCGCGAGCACAGCGGCGGCGGCGAGTATTCTCACAGGAGGGCTCCGGGTCGGACCACGTCTTCGAACGCCACACCGGATCGGGAGAGGTGGCGCTGGAAGCTGCGGGAGAGGGCGTCGCGGCCCTCCCCGGCGAGGTCGAGCTGCTGGGCGCGGGAGGCAAAGCCGGCGACGGACTCCACCGAAGCGCGCAGGGAGTTCGGCAGCCCGGCGAGCAGGTCGGAGCGGGTCTCGGCGTCCTGGATGGACATCCACGCCGCGAGGGTCTCGACGTCGACCTCCAGCAGCAGGTCCGCCCGAGACTCCGCAGAGAGGGTCAGCAGCATGTCGGCGGTGAAGATGCCCCGGTACCAGTCGGGGAGGCTGCCGTTGAGTCGCCTCAGGGCAGCGTCGAACAGCGCGGTGCGACCCTCGGCAGGCAGGCGGGGCAGCAGGATGGAGAGCGCCCCGGCGGCGTCGATGGCCATGCCGCGGTCGAGGACCGCTCCGGCGTTGGGGGCGGGGGGCAGCGGGGTGTCTCCGCGCGCGGCCCGGAGGACCTCGAAGATGTAGTCCGCCTCGACCGGGTCCATCCGGTCGCTTCGCAGCAGCTCCTCGGCCAGATCCGCAGCCTGGTAGGGCGTGAAGAGCTGGACCATCTCGTGCTGCTTCTCGACTGGAGACAGCGCGAACAGCAGGGCGCCGGGGCGGGCGGGCAGGTCGGCGATGAACGCCACCAGACCGGCTGCACCGAAGTCCTCCCGCAGGCTGCGCACGATCCGGGCGTCGGACTGGGTGGTCAGGGCCGCGGACAGGGCGTGGCGGTTGAGGGACTCGAAGAAGACGTCGTCTGCCGGGAGGGTGGAGACGTCGACGGTCTTGAGGTAGTCGGCCAGGTCCAGCTTCGCGCTGGCGACCTCGCCGCCGCTGGGGAAGGCTGCGGGGAAGTGCTTGGGGAAGGTCAGCACCGCCTTGGCGAGCAGCGCCATGTCGCCGGAGCGCAGCAGCTCGTGGATGAGCGCCTCCAGCTCGGGTTCATCGGGGCCATCTCCGGCCATGTCGGCCAGTCGGGTGCGCCAGGCGGCGTCTTGCTGGGCGACGAAGTCCGAGACATCGTCGGGGACCTCACCCACCACCGCGTCCGCCCCTTCCTCCGGCTCCACATCGCCTTCGGTCATCTGCGCGAGCATGAGCTGCTCCTCCAGGGAGTCCCGCCCCACCCGTCGCCACGCCCAGATCATCACCATGCCGGCGAAGGACAGCAGCCCGATGGCGACCATCCAGAAGAAGTGGGGCAGCAGGGTGTGCCACAGCTCTCTGCCAGCAATGGCCATGGTCAGCCACTCGTCCGGCTCTGCCTCGACGATCTCCTCCAGCTCCAGCTCTGGCTCGGGGATGTTGTCCGCAGAGGGGGGCTCGCGGAGGTAGTCGGGGATCGGCTGGAGGGCCTGGTTGTCGACGGAGACCACGGTCCAGCCCGAGGAGGTCCGGGCCTGGAGGCGGCGGACGAGGGCCTGGATGTCGCTGGCGTCTTCGGAGGGCTCGTGGGCGAAGCTGCAGGTCGCTTGCGTGAGGAACTCCTGGGAGGCCACGCTGCCGGGGCCAGGGTCGAGGCCGAAGCCGGGCATCGAGGTCGAGCGCGGCTGATCGATCACCGCATGGTCGACGTAGGTGCAGCCCCGAGAGAAGCACCGCTCGGCGTCACAGTCGGCGTACAGGGCCAGCTCAAACCGGCTCTCCAGTCGGGTCAGCTCAGCGAGCACCGCAGGCGGGATCTGCCGCCTTGGGACCTGGGCGGACACCTCTGGAGCGAGGGCAGCAAGCAGAAAAAGGGCACCCATTAATAAATCCTCACAACAACCCGACGGTGCCGGGCGAGGCGCTCCTGCTCAGACAGCCCCTCGAGGGACTCCTCCGGCAGCGGCACAGTGTCAGCGTAGCCCTCGACCCGGATGCGGCCCTGGGCGACCCCGACCGTCTCAAGGCGGGAGCGGACGGCGTTGGCCCGGTCCGCGGACAGCTCCCAATTGGAGCGGTAGATCGATCCGGTTCCGACCGGCTCGGAGTCAGTGTGGCCCTCGACGGCGAAGCCATAGCGGTCGGCGTAGGGAACAAGCGTCTGGAGCATGCCGTCGAGGACAGGCTCCTGCTCCCCACGGATCTGCGCCTGCCCGGAGTCGAACATCAGCCCGGAGTTCAGAGACAGCTTGAGCCCGGAGTCAGTCAGGTCGGTCTGGACCATCTCCTCCAGCCCTGCCTCCGCGATCCGGTCGTCGATCTCTTCCTGGATCGAGGACAGGCTCGCCGGCTGCTCGATGCCTGAGATGCCCTCGGCGATCTGCTGCATCTTCGTCTTGCTGACGTCTGCGGCGGCCAGCATCATCACGAAGAAGATGAGCAGGTTGGTGATGAGGTCGGCGTAGGAGAGCAGCCAGCCCTCGTCGCTTGTATAGGATCGTCGCTGCACGGCCTAGCCCCTTGCTGCTTCGCGGCCCGAGCGCGCGATGAGTCCGCTGACCGACTGCTCGCAGCGCTCCAGGGCGCCGAGCCGCTCGTCGAGCATGTTGCGCAGGAAGTGGCCGATGGGACCGGCGACACCGGCACCAAACGCCACCCCGTACAGGGTCGCCAGCAGCGCGAGCGAGATCGCCGAGCCGAGGTTCATGCTGTCAGCGCCCATGTTGCGGAACAGCTGGATCATGCCGGTGATGGTGCCGACCATGCCAAACGAGGGCGCCAGCTTCGCCAGCAGCTCCCAGTTGCCGATCGCTGGCTGCCAGCGGCTCATCTCCGCATGACGCAGCTCGGTGAACGCCGCCCGAGTGGCTTCTTCTGGCGCCCGGTGCAGCACCAGCTCCAGCATGCGCGCCATCGCCGGGAACCGACTGCGCTCCGCCAGCTCGACCGCCTGGGCGCGCTTGCCGTCCAGCCACAGTGCGGACAGCTGCACCCGCTCCGCCTCCAGGGCAGCCGTGTCCTTGGAGAGCACGCCGAGGCCCGGCACGATCTCGCGCAGGCAGGTGAAGGTGCGCAGCGCGGTCTGGGTGGAGGAGGAGACCATCACCGCAGCGAACGAGCCGCCGAGCACCATCACCGCAGCGTGGAAGTCGAAGGCAGAGATGACGGCGCCGGTTCGGTCCTGGAAGCCGAACCGGACCACAAATGCCAGGAGAATCAATCCAATAATCTGCACGTCGCTAACTCCTAATTCGCCTGACGCTGGAGCTCTTCCAGCTTGCGTCGGACCGCGGGGTCCGTCTCGATCTCTTCCACGGTCTCGTACACCTCGATCGCCTTCTCCCGCTCGCCGAGCATCAGGAGGATCGAGCCCTTGGCCCGAAGGGTCTCGGGGTGACTGGGGTATCGGGCGAGGACCAGCTCACACCACTCCAGGGCGAGCTGGTAGTTGCCCGACGACAGGGCCGACTGCATCAGCGTGCGGGCACGGGTGATGCTGACCTCGGGGGCGTCGGGGTTCACCTGGAGTCCCCGCTCCCGATAGGCCGCGTCCAGGGTGCCATCAGCCAGGGAGGGCGGCGGGGGCACGAGGCGAGTCGCTGGGATCGTCTCCACATCGGTCGCCGAGGCGGTGTGCTCGATGACGATGCGCTGCCCGCTGGCGAGCATCGGGATCTCGACCTCGGTGATCATCGTGCCGTCGTTCCAGCTCACCTTCATCGCGGTGGTCGAGCCAAACGCCATCGGGCGCAGCAGGGTGCCCTCCTCCTCGGCCAGTGCCTGGTTCTCCGCCGGGGCCGGCTCGATGAGGTAGTGCGTGTAGTTTCGCGCAGCACAGCCGCTGCACAGCAGGAGCGCGAGGATGCGGGTCGTCATGGCAGCACCGGTAGGAGGCTGATGTTCATCAAGGAGATCCCGAGCCCGATCTGGCCGTTGGTTGAGGCGCTCAAGACCGCCCCGTAATTGGAGCGCCCAAACGGCACCCGCACGATCCCCACGGCGGTGAACCGCGGATCAATGAAGTCGCCGACGTCTCCGAAGCTCGCCACCAGGGCTGCGGGGATGCTCACGATGAGCTTTCCGCCGACCAGGATGTTGTAGAAGTCGACCGCCCGGTAGTGGCACGCCCCGAGGCCGAGGATCGGGTCGAACAGCGAGATGGTGATGCCCGACATCTGGGCGTTGGTCTTGCCCCACTGCTCGGTCCAGTCCAGGGAGAAGTGCTGGCCGGGGTAGAAGGCGAGGTCGACAAACGCCTGGGTGACGGTGTCTCCCCGCGACCGCCGCTCCAGCTCCTCGCTGAGTGTGTAGATGCGCTGGGAGTTGCCGAACTCCACCAGATCCGGGTCGATGTTCTGGGCGTAGAGGACCCTGCCGGTGCGCAGATCGACGATGCGAACCGCGACCCCGCCGCGGTGCTCGTCGATCCAGATGGCCGACCGGGCCGCCTGCCCGTTGCCGCGACTGAGGTCATCGAGTCGCACGATCTCGTCGAGCCCGATGGGACCGGTCTGGTAGAGCATCGTGCCCTCAGACACATGCGCCCGGGGCACCATGCAGGCCTCGCACAGCCGCAGTCCGTTGGTGCCGAAGGCCCGCTGGAGCGTCTCGATGGCCCGAGCGGTGAACCAGTGCTGGGAGTCCTCGTACCGGGGCTGGGCGCTGACCAGGATGGCGGGCAGGACCGCGTCGGGGGACAGGGTGCCGTCCTCGACCCGCAGCTCCAGGATCTCTTCGAGGCGATCGAGGGCATCCCGGGTGGTCGCCGGACCAGCCTGTGCCACACCCGACAAGAACGTCAGCAGCGTGAGAATCAGAACCAAAACGTCACCTCGGTGCCGAAGGACTGGAAGCTGATCCCGGCGACGTTGGTGTACTCGCCGAGGTTGGGCGAGTTTCGCAGGATGGGCATCGTCTCTAAGAACGTCGACAGCCCGATGCGGTTGCCGACCCTCAGGTCAAGTCCGAGGTGGAAGGCACCGAAGCTGTTGCGGGGATCGTCTCCGTCGGCGTTGGTGAGCAGCTCGTCGCTGGTCAGCTCCTCCTCTCGAAACGCAGCCGTTGCTGGTCCCCAGACGTTGATCACCCCGCCGCCGACGAACGCGTAGAGGTCGGGCCGGGTGAGGGAGCGGGAGCGGCCGGTCAGCAGGCGACTGACCCGAGACTGGAGCATCAACCCCTGGTAGGCCTGGGGGATGAAGCTGTAGCCGATGAGGATGCTGGAGGTCCACAGCCGCGCATCGGTGGTGCCAAGCTCTACGCCGGTCTGGATCCAGAAGAACGGCGGCGGGGCAATGCCGCCGTTGTCGGGGCGAGCATAGGAGCGCACCGCCACCCGCATCGGCACGATGATCGCCCCCCGGCTCTGGAGGACGTCGAGGTACTCCGCCCGGGCATCCGCCGCCGACTTCAGCGCGGTCTGCTCCCGCAGCAGCGACGGCGTGGAGGCAGAGGTTGAGAGGGTGTGGCTCCAGACAATGGGCAGGTCCGGGGTCAGCCGGGTCAGCCGGGCGCGCATCACCAGCCAGGCGCCCTCGGCCTCGATGTCGACGAACAGGGCATGCCGATCGGTGGCGCCCCCGATGCGGTCGAGGAGCTCAGGGTTGTCCATGCCCCGGGAGACGATGGTGCCCTCGGGGCCGGAGTGGACCACGACTGCGGTGCACTCCGGGCAGTGGACGAGCTGGATGTTGCTGGTCGGGTTGGCGATGAGTCCCGAGGCGATGTGGTTCTCGACGAGGCCCTGCATCCCGGTGCCCATGCCCACCGGCACCGTCACCCCGGCGAGCACGACCGACGTGGGGCTGGAGAAGATCGGCTCCTGGCTCCAGCCGTAGATCAGCTCGTCGATGAGGTCGTAGGCATAGAGCTGGACCTGGTCGGCCACCTCCCGGCGCGCCCGCTCCAGCTCCGCCCGCAGCGCAGCCTCCTCGGGGCTCTCCGCATGCGCAGGGGCGACCATGACAAGGGCCGCCCACACCAGCACCAGCAGCACCCTCACTGAAGCCACGTCCACCCCCCCGTCGTGCAGAGGCCGGCGTGGAGGACGGTCTCCCGGGGGTCGCGGATCACCACCGCGAGCAGGGCATCGTTCTCGCCGATGCTGTCGTTGGCGATGTAGCGCTGACAGGCCGTCGACCATGCATCCGATGGGGCCATCCGGGTGAGGACGGTGACGTCTCCGACCGCGAGCCGTGGGGTGCGATCAGACACCGAGAGCCCCTGGCTGACCAGGGCATTCTTGGTAGCGAAGCCGATCTTCGCGGACACTGCGGCGTCGGAGTAGTGCGTCTCGACCAGCCACATCCGCTCCGACAGCTCGGGGTGCAGGGAGCTGGCGAGGTCGGCGATGTTGGCGGCCCGGTCGTCGAGGGTGGAGAGGATGGCCTCGTCCTGATCCCCCCGGCTTCCCGGCACCATCAGGCGCTCTCGGCAGACCACCGCGCTGCGCTCGACGTACTCCCCACGGGGGGCGTTGGGACGGATCAGGCCCGGATACCGACGGCTGCCAGCCTCAACGTTCATGCGCTCACAGTCCAGCCTGCGAGAGTCGGCCTTGCTGTGCAGCAGCCCCGGAGAGGGGTCCCTGGGCAGAATGAACGGCAGGATCAGGAGAGAGAGGAGGAGGGGGGTCACGGTCGCACCCTCTCCGGGGTCGCTTCCTGGAGCACCTGCCACTGCATCTTCGCGTTGAACACCAGCTGGCTGAGCTGCTGGTAGAGGTCGTCGGAGAGATCCTTGTTGGCGGCTTCCTTGGTGAGCTTCTCGCCGTCTGCCCGCCAGAACATGTCCAGGATCTTGTTGCCCGCCCACACGCTCACCCCAAACCGGCGGATCAGCCGCCCCTGGAGGGTGTCGGTGGCCAGCAGGAAGCCGTTGCCGTCGCGGATGGTGATGTCCTGGGCGAAGGTGAACTCCGTGACTGCCGGGACGAGGGTGAAGGTCGAGTAGCACAGCAGCCACAGCAGCGGATCGTCCGACTCATGGACCAGCCGACTCCGCAGCTCCACGACCAGATCCGCAGCCCCACCCCCGTCCTCGCCATCGAGGCTGTCGAGCCCGTCGTCGCTGTCGATGGTCTTGGTGGAGAACGTGCGGACCTTCGCGCCCTGGTTGGCAAACAGCGCGCCGACGTTCCGACACAGCCGGGAGGCATCCTGAGGCTTGAGGTGATCCCCGGGAAGGCAGTGCACGACCACCTGCAGATCCACCAGGTTCGCCGCCTGGGGATCGATCACGACCGGGCGGTGGAGGCCGGACATCGGCTGGTAGGTCTGCACACACCCCGCCGCGGTCACGCACAGCGCCAGCAGCACGATCCGGAGCACACGACGTGCCTGGAGGACTGCTGTGGGGGGCGGGGACTTGGGGATGGGGGCATCCTGGTGAGCGGTGTGGCTGGCCGAAGCGGGCTGCGGGTGACGATAGTATCTGAGGAAATCCGGACGTGCTGGCCAGGACAGACACAGTCTCAACGACACAGGTGGGGGAGCGGACTGACACCGCAGGATGCCGGATCCGTCACCGAGAAGATGAGGACGTCTCTACTCGCACTCCGCTCCGGGGACGCAGCCGATCACACTCAGCGCCAGCACGATCCATCGCATGGTCTCTCCCCCTGTCGACGTCCCATGAGTAAGCAAGATCCGTTCCCACGGAGGAAGGTACACTCTGGCGTATCTGGGGGCAAAGTCGGGGCAGCGGTGTCGGGGTATGGATGCCCCCGGAGCTTGAATCCGCCGGAGACACCGAATGCTGGCAGACATCTCCACCATCGTCACAGCGATCTCACCGCCCTCCCCCAGCTGGGAGGGCGTCAACGCATTCCTCGGCGACGCCTCCTCCGACGCACTCATCGCCTTGATCGACGTCCTCGATCCCGTCCCCGGCCCGGAGCCTGAGCGACTGCGGACGATGGCCCTCGAAGCCCTCGCGCTCCAGCCCGGCAGCATCGCGGCCCTGGTGACGCGCATCCCGGCGTCCTGGTTCGCCCCCCGGGATCGCCAGCACCCTGACACCGCCGCCCGACGGCTCGCGTCCCGGCTCGGCGCCACACAGCCTCCCGCCTCGATCCGTGAGGTGCTGTGGCTGGCGGACCGTGGCGCGAGCTGGCGGACGGTGCTGCTGCTGTGGATTCAGGAGGCGGTGATTCGCGGGGCGGACCTCAGCGAAGTCCCTGAGATCGTCTCGCTGTGGGACAGCGCCATGCACCCCATCACCGCGCCGCCATGCCGATGGCCTGCTTTGGACGCTACAACGGCGAAGACGAGCCACACCCGACCACCGCCGGCACCGGCCTCCAGGCGACACCAATGACCGCAACGCTGGCCCTGTCCGTGCTCATCGCGGAGGGCGCCAACGGCGGCTGCTACAACCTCGGCTGGTCCGGGGCGTGGGAACGCTACAGCGGCTGGCGCGCCCTCGGTGGACTGTGCGGGGCCCCGGCACATGCCTCTGTGGCGACCATCGCCGCGCAGGCAAGCGCCTGTCAGTGGGCGAGCTTCCGCACCGACGCGACCTGGTTTGGCCACATCATGAACGACCCTACCCTCGTCTGCTTGCGCCCAGATGGGCAGACGGTGGCGGTGTTTGCGGGTACGGATTCGGACTGAAGCTCACCCTCGGCTCCGCACCCTCCAGGCCGCGGTGACCGGATAGGCCCTCCCCACTGGAGGTCCCATGTCCGCTGCCCTGCTCCTGATGCTGTCCGCCCACGCTGCCGCTCCCCTGGCGGACACGGTCGCTTCCGCCTGCGGGCCGGTGTACGACCTCACCGAGCTGCAGTTCACCTTCGTGGTCACCGCCGAGGGGGTCGAGAAGGCCCGCCGCAGCCACGTCTGGAGCCCCTCGACCGGCACCGTCGCCGTCACCGGGGGTGGCAAGACCATCGACCTCACCACGTTCGGTGGCACCCCCCACAGCGAGACCGCCAGCGACGACGACGTCGCCCAGGCCTGGGCGTGGTTCACCAACGACAGCTACTGGCTGCTCGCACCCTGCAAGGTCGGCGACTCCGGAGTCACCGCAGCCGCCGAGGGTCGCGACATCCTCACCCTCCGCTTCGACACCGTGGGGCTCACCCCCGGAGACACCTACCGGATGGAGGTGAGCCCGAGCGGACAGGTCACCGGCTGGTCGTTCCTCCTCCAGAGCGGAAAGGCCGGCAGCTTCGACTGGACCGACCACACCCAGAGCGGCTCGCTCAACCTCTCCCTGACCCGCACCGCCCGGGAAGGCGACTTCGTGATCCGGTTTGAGGACGTCTCCGCGAAGTAGGGGACATGGTGAGGCTCACCGCCCGACTTCGAGAAGGTGATGCTCTCGACGCCCTTGCTGGACAGGCTGCTCTTGAGGCTCACCGTCGAGAAGGTCACCTCAAGTGCTGTTCCGTCCTCCAGCTTGCCGACTGCCCCTCCAGTACACCCCGTACTTGTCGAGGTCATCTGGCGGAGCGCACGATCCAGGCCTGGCTTTGCCGAAGAGGATGAAGCTCAGGAGGAGCCAACATCAGCGATCAATGAGAACAAAAAAACAGCTGGTGCCCCCAAAAGCATGCTATTAGTTTCATGTAACAAAAGACAAGACACAAACCGCAACGGAGGTCTCAAATGCTGCTCCTCTCCCTGACGCTCGCCGGTACCCTCGCTGAAGACACAACACAGCAGGAAGACACAGCCCAGGTCCAGCAGGTGTCGGTTCATGAAGACCTGATCCGCCGTCGCACCGGTCCCCGGACCCCTCTCCTCGACCGCAGCCGCTGGGGTCCCCGCCGCCTCGTCCCTCAGAACCATGTGGCCGATCAGCTCTTCTCCGACGACAGCGGTGTCCCTGGCGAGCGCGCCGGCGGAATCAACCCATGACCATGTCCATCCCCGCCTACCAGGTCATGCGCCGGGCCCGCTTCCAGGCCCTCCCCCACGCCCAGATCTCAGACCTGTTCTCGTTCATGCAGGCCCACAACATCCGTCACCTCCCGGTGGTGGATGACGAAGACCGGCTGCTGGGCATGCTGACCGAGCAGGCACTCCTCCAGGCCGCGCTCAGCCTCCCGACCGATCCCGAGACTCCACTGCTCACGGAAGCGGTCGCGGCCGACATCATGGTCCGTCCCAGCTGGGTTGCCGCTCTCGACGAACCCCTTGAGGGCTTGATCCGACGGATGCTCGACGAGCGACTGACCTGCATCCCCGTCGTCGACAGCGACCAGCGCCTGAAGGGCCTGCTGACCCGCACGGACGTCATCTGTGCCCTGCGCGCAGAGCCACTGCCACCCCAGTATCTGGAAGCGGCCTGAGCCCAGCGGTGGGCGGTGACAGCAGACGCGGTAGAGACTCCCATGACCCACGCGCTGCTCGCCCTCACCCTCCTCGGCTGTCAGGCCGGTGCCAGACCCGCCGACGCCCCCCGCTCCCAGGCCCCCGACGGCTTCTGGGAGCACTGGGGGGATGGGAAGGCAGAGGTGGTCGGCTATCGACTCACCCAGCCCCGCTACGGCGAGTCGCGCTCGGGCGAGGTGGTCATGGTGTTTGTCACCGAGACCCTCACCCATGCCCAGCGGGTCAAGTCCGACGGCGGTCACCGCGACGAGTACCCGGTCATCAAGCTCAATGAGATCCGCGACTTTCAGACCGGCATCTACGACTACAACACGATGACCAGTGCGCTCCTGCCCCTCTCCGGCACCCTGCCCCGGGGCCTGGTCAGCCGGCTGACCTTCTCGATGCAGGAGTGGTGCGGCCACATCTACGCCGACCTCATCGCCGAGCACGACGTCGGCGCGGATCCCGACACCCTGCGCCTGAGCGGGCGGGGCTACTTCGACGGCGAGTCCTCTGAGGATCGCGCCCTGGAGGCACCGACCGGGGGCGTGGTCGCCGAGGCGCTGCCGGTGCTGGTTCGCGGGCTCGTCGGCGACCTGCTCGCGCCAGGGGGACAGGTCACCGTGCCCTACCTCCCCAGGCTCCTCGACAGCCGGCTGCTGCACGAGCGGCTCGACTGGACCACCGCGACCCTCCAGCGCAGCGCACAGAGCGCCCCTCTCACCGTGCCTGCGGGCGACTTCACTGCCTGGAGCATCTCGGTGACCCCAGACGGCGGCTCGGAGACGACCTGGTACATCGAGGACGCCGCGCCCCACCGGCTGCTCGGCTGGCAGAGCGAGACCGGCGAGTCGGGCTGGATGACCGGCAGCCTGCGGACCGCCTACTGGCAGCAGCACCGGGAAGGCGATGAGTCGCTCCGCAGCACACTGGGGCTGTCGGACTGAGGGCTCAGAAGACCCAGGTTCCGCGGAGTCGCCCGGTGTAGATGACGCCGAGTGCGGTGTAGAACTCACCGGCGACCTGGACATGCTCAGAGACCCTGGCCTGGGTCCCGATGGAGGCCGTGACGCC
>JBLHNG010000083.1:0-17290 GCA_047621685.1 Myxococcota bacterium
GTGGGGGAGGGCGGGCTCCAGCAGGCTGCGAATTGCGCTTGCGCGCCGACGGGCGGTGCTCTCGGAGACGGAAGCATCCCAAGCTCGGATGAAGCCGGTTATTGCGTCAGAGGGGGGGAGTCCGCCGAATGTGCTCATCAGCTCTGAGGCGAATGCATTGCCCCAGACCGCCTGCGCATATATTCGAGAGCGGTCCTCTTCTCCTGAGAAGACCCAGGATAGTCCCGCTTCAGTCAGAACACTCTGCTGATCCGACTCCAAAAAACCAAGCCACTCCGACGCCTGCGTATAATAGTGAACTGTTCTGAGCTCAATCTCCAGGATCTCCGCGATGGATCGTGGACGTCGCACACCGCTGGCAATCAGCCGGACGACCCGCAGCAGCAGGCGGGGGTTGTTGGCGTTGGGGAGCAGCGCTGCGCGGGAGCTTGCGGGTTCGCTCGGAGCCATGCCGTGAGGGTACTCTGTGCGACCCCCCAGGGCAGAGGGCCGGCTACACCATGACCACCGCATCCCCCCCCACTGAGGCCGCTGTCGCGCTGACAACCCCGGGTGAAACACGGGTCGAGCGCCGGATGTGGCTGGGCGCAGTCAGCGACATCGAGGGGCGCTTCGAGCCCCATCAGCGCCGCCAGGAGAGCTCCCGACGGGGCCGGATTGCGCGCAAGGTGCGCTACCACCTCCGCCGGATGGAGCCGGTGGTCGTGCTGTCACCGCGCTGGAGCCAGCCGCTGTCCTTCCTCGAAGACCTGGCACTGGATCTGGCCGTGGGAGAGCCTGCGATCGGCTGCCGGACCGTGCGCTTTCGTGCCCTGAAGGGGCGTCGACTTCCAGAGATCTGGAACCACCTCGTCGAGGTCTTCCAGCGGTTCATCCCCACCAACACCAGCCAGTCCGAGGCCCCCTCCTCCGTGGTTGACCGGCGCGGCTTCCGCTGGTCGATGGAGACCCTCCTGGAGCAGGCGCACACCCAGTCACCTCACCGGGTCGCCCTGCTGGCCTGTGAGGCCGAGCACCTGCCCCTGAGTGTCCTCGAAGACCTCACCCTCACCTGGGGGGCCTACTACGACAGCCACCCGGAGGATCGCCGCTGCACCATCCTGCTGGCCGGCTCTGTCCAGGCCCAGTGGCTGAACATCGGCACGGCTCCCCGCGTGGAGCTGGCGGACTACTCTGAGGATGAAGCCGTCGCAGCGATGATGGCGAGGACCGGCGAGCGACGCCCCAACGACATCCGATCCATCGCACGGTTCACCGGTGGCATCCCCGGAATCGTCGACCGGGTCAGCGCCCACTTCGCAGAGCACGGCTCGCTGCCAGCTTCCCGCGATGAGCTGATCCACATCCTCGGCACCCTCGGTGATGAGATGCGCGGTGCAGTCGACATCATCGCGGCAGACAGCGGCCTGTCGGAGCGGCTGGACCGTCTGATGCGCGGCGAGGCTCTGCCCGAAGCACGGCTGCTCGACGAGCCCCTGCGCATGGCCGGGCTCCTCCGAATCGTCCCCACCCATGGTCTCCCCCACGTCACCCTACGCGCCCCGGCGATTGCCGCCCTGCTGGGATGAGGGAGAGGTCATGACACGGGTTCATCTCGTGATCCACGGACACGTCCAGGGGGTCTACTACCGGGCCTCCACCCAGGAGGTCGCTCAGGGACTCTCGCTGTTCGGCTGGGTGCGCAATCGCTCAGACGGAACGGTCGAGCTCGTAGCGGAGGGACCAGAGGATCGGGTACAGGAGCTTGTGGAGTGGTGCAACCAGGGGCCCACGCTCGCCCAGGTGGATCGGATTGACCGGTTTGTCTCTGAGCCGATTGGCCTGGATGGAGGGTTTAATGTCCGCCCGACCCTTTGAGATGTTTCCCATGTTCTTGCTCACCGTTCCCATGCTCTTGCTCACCAGCTGCCAGCCTGGCTTCGGCAAGTACTACAGCAGCCTCACCGATGCCTGGGCGGATCAGACCCTGGAGTCTGCCGGTCCATCGATCACCGCCGCCCTGATGATCGCTGGGCTGACCAGCGAGCTGTGCAGCAAGCAGATCGACTGGAACAACCAGACCGCTGGCGAGCCCCCGCCGCTGTCGGAGGTCCTCCTGGAGGCCATGGGCGAGCCGCTGATCGACTCGATCGACATCCAGGAAGACCTCACTGAGATTTACCTGAGAGAGGTCCGCATCATGGACCGCGACGAGGCCAGCATCCGCATCGTCCCCAGCACCGGTGTGAACTCCTACTCTCTCACCGCTGAGGTCCAGGATGGCCGCGACGGCGAGACCTTCGGCAGCCTCACCTTCACCATCTCCGATCCCTGCGATGGCAGCTCCCGGTGGGTGACGGGCAATGCGAAGTGGACCGACCTCACTGGCGTCCTGCACACCATCACGATCCCGGCGGACGACACCGACATCGGGCTGAAGTTCGACTGTGCCTACGCCCCCAACGACGGCACCCTCCAGTGGAGCGGGGAGATCGAAGGCCAGACCCGGCTGTTCTCCTCCTCAGAGGCTGCGGAGATCGACTGGTTCTACAACAGCACCACCGCGAATGTCGACACCGCCGGTGGCCAGGTGGACTGTGTGCGGTTTGATGGGGTCAGCGCCATTGAGTGGAGCGGGACTGTGGTGGGTGGTCAGGAAGACTGGAGCACCAGCACCGCCGTCGACATCTTCCACGCTCAGGTGGAGTAAGGCATCTGGGGCACTCGTTGAGGCGCAGGACGGTCCCTTGAGTTTATGGGCAGTCGTGAGTACGCGGGTGTCGGGGTGGGACCGCAAGGTGGGTAGTCCAGGGGAGCGGCCGCAATGCGGGCACTCAACGCAAGTGCAGCCCCCTTGAGCGAAGCGCCATTAGCAGCCCAGAGCGAAGCGACGCCGCTGGAGCGGGTAGGGCGCAGTGGGGTGAAGTGGCCAGAAAAAGCATGGCGCGGACGATGGCGAACCTCAGCGCATGGGTGAGGGAGGACCCTTCGGAATCGAGAGCCACGAGGCTGAGAGCGCCCCTGACTGAGAGCGCCCCTGACTGAGAGCGCCCCTGGCTGAGAAGACCGAAGGGCGAGCAGGACAGGTCGGCACTATCAAAAGCAGAGATGGGCGAAGCCTTGAAGTGAGGCGGTGATTCCAGCTACGTCTCCGTCCTTGGGCTGAGGGCGCCCCCCGGCTCTCCAGCACGGCCCACTGCGGTGTCCCCTTGCGCGCGCCCAGGCGGACTGAGACTCCAGAGCAGGCGATCCAAAACAATACAATCAACAAAATTAGGGGGAAGGCAGCCACCTGACCGGCTTCGTCGGACTCACCCCGTCCCCGCGACTCTCCACGAATCAGCAATCAGCCCGTCTGCGACCGGCACTTGCTGGACTCAATGGCGGGGACATGAATGCCAGCCACTTGACCGGCTCCGGCTGCCTCCGCCCGTCTCCCGGCACGGCAATCTGCCCGCCTCCCCCATCACACCCCAACAACTCCAGTCCTCAACCCCGGCGGTTTCCCCTTCACGGGCACCTCAGTCCTCTGCGGTGAGCCTGAGCCGGCGGTTGAGCTTCTTGAGCATCCCGCGCAGCGCTGTGGCCTCGCGCTGGTTCGGCTGAGCGCGGGCGAGCAGCCGATAGAGTGTGCCGAAGACCTTCTCCTCAGACTGGCCGCGCATGTATTCGCTGCCGCGGAGGGACTGGAGGAGGAGCTGGATGACAGCGTCCTGAGTAGCGGAGTCTGCGAGGGGCTCGGGCTCCTCGAGAGGCCCGGTGATGACACCAGCGAGCAGCTGGGCGCAGATCACCGTGACGGCCTGACCGAGGTTCAGGGAGCGACGCTCGGCGGTGGGGATGCTGACGATGGCGTGACACCGGGCGAGGTCGGCGTTGGAGAGCCCGGAGTCTTCAGGGCCGAACAGGATCGCGGTGGGGCTGGCATCAAGCTGATCGGCGAGCTGGGTCGGAGTGAGGATCGGCCAGTCCCACCGTCGCAGTCGCCCGGTGGTGCCGATGACCACGACCACTCCCTCCAGAGCCTCCCCGACGGTCTCAACAAACCGTGCGTTGTTGATGAGGTCGTGTGCGTTGGGGGCCATCCGCCGGGCGCGCTCGGGGTCAAATCCTGGCGGATCCACCAGGACAAAATCCGAGATGCCATGGTTGGCCAGCGCACGGGCAGCAACCCCGATGTTTCCGGACTGCAGCGGTCGAACGAGGACGACTCGGAGGTGTGAAAGCGGCTCCATCGTCGTGCCCTATTTTCCGCCGAACAGTCCCTTGAACCAGGCGGAGATTCGCTCAAGCAGCCCGGCGCTCTCGGGAGCAGGACGCTGAGAGGGGCGGATGTCCGGCATCGTAGTGGTGTCTGTGGCCGAGGTGACCGCAGGCTCCGGAGTGACCTCCGGCTTCGTGGGACGGACCGGCTCGGGAGTCGGCGCCTGCTTGGGCGTGGTCGAGGCCATGCTCTGTGCGAGCGATGACTTCGGCATGCTGAACGGCGTCGGCGCCTTGATCGGCGGCGGAGCCTTCCTGGGACCCTTTGCCTCGGCTCCGGACTTGGAGGCTGCCACGGCGGGCTTCCTCCGACGCTTCTTGTTGCCCTTGCCGAGCTTGAGAGTGGCGTCGACGGTCTGACTGGTCTCTTTGTCCCGGGCGGTCAGGTTGAGGATGCCTTCGGAGTCAATGTGGAAGGTGACCTCGATCTGAACCTGGCCCTTGGGGGCCTGCCGGATGTTGGAGAAGACGAAGGTGCCCAGGCGCTCGTTCTCGGCGACCATGCGGCTCTCGCCCTGGTACAGCCGCAGCATGATGGAGCGCTGGTTGTTCTTCGAGGTGGTCAGAGTCCGGGTCTTGTAGTCAGGCAGCGGCTGGTTCTTGGGGAACAGCACGTGCATGGTGCCGTCGACCTTGTTGATGCCGATGGGCATCGGGAGGACGTCGAGCAGGGTGACTTCGTTGCTCGAGGACGACGAGAGGCTGTGGGCCATGATCGCCGCGCCCATCGCGACGGCTTCGTCGGGGTGCACGCCCTTGGAGGGGGGCTTGCCGGTGAAGCCGGTGATCTTGCTCTGGACCAGCGGCATCCGGGACTGGCCGCCGACCAGGAGGATCTCATCGACCTCTGTGATCGAGGTGCCGGCTTCCTGGAAGATCCGCGCACAGGTATCGACGGTGCGCTGCACGAGATCGTTGCAGAGCCTCTCCAAATCATCCCGGGAGATCGTAAGATCGACGTCGAGGGGGACGCCGTTGTTCTTGGTGATGTAGGGGATGTGGATGCGGGTCTGCATGACCGAGGACAGCTCGATCTTGGCCTGCTCAGCGGCATCTCGGATGCGCTGGATGGCGACCCGGTCCCAGGCGAGGTCGACGCTGTGGTCGGCGTGGAACTTCTCCAGGACGAACTGCATCAGCCGATCGTCGAAGTCCACACCACCGAGGAAGGTGTCTCCGCCGGTCGCGATGACCTCGAAGATGCGATCCTTGATGTCGATGACGGAGATGTCGAAGGTTCCACCACCGAGGTCGTAGACCGCGACCCGCTGGGAGAGGTTCTTGCCGCGACCATAGGCCAGGGCAGCAGCGGTGGGCTCGTTGAGGATCCGCAGGACCTTGAGCCCGGCGAGCTTGCCGGCGTTGCGGACGGCCTGACGCTGACGGTCGTTGAAGTACGCCGGCACCGTGATGACCGCTTGATCCACCTCACCGCCCAGGGAGTCTTCAGCGACCTCCTTGATTCGGTGGAGGATGGCCGCAGAGATCTGCTCAAGGGTGAAGATCTCGCCCTTGACCTTGATGAGAACCTCGGAGTTGTCACCCTCCAGCATCTCGTAGGTGAAGATCTGCCGGACCTTGTCGATGGTCTTGCTGTGGAAGTTCCGGCCGATGAGCCGCTTGGCAGCCATGACCGTGTTTGACGGGTTCAGCTGCGCCTGACGCTTGGCCTCCGCACCGACGAGCCGGTTGCCCTTGTCGTCGATGGCGAACACCGAGGGAATGGTGCTATCGCCGCCTTTATAGGTGAGAACCCGAGGGCGGCCATTCTCCATGATCGCCGCACAGCTGTTTGTGGTCCCCAGATCGATGCCGATCGCCAATCCCATTGGACGCCTTTACCTGAACAGCCAGTTGCCGGTCGGTCTCACCACATTTCCACCGAGCCGTTGAGCGCCACCTGTCACAGACACTGAAGCCGTCGTGCAGGGATGCACAGCGAATCTCAGCGGTCTGGGGAAGTGGTGGGGCATGGTCGGGGAGATGAAACCGTCCGGTAGGTCTGATGGATGGTTGAGCTTCAACGTCAATGTTGAAGCGATAGCTTGCCTAAGCATGGTCTGGACAGTGCGCAAGCCGCTGAACCAAACTTGAGACCACTGTAGCGGAACGCGACCAGAGGTGCTGTCAGCCGTTGCCTGACATCATCGCCCATCTGCGGTATCGAAATGCGAAAAGTAAGCCTCTGGCCAACGCTTTTCGATAAGTCGAACTTCACTGTCGTCTGTCAGTGTGCCGATGTTGCTCAGGAAGATGTTGTGGGATCGTGCAATCTGATTCAGCGCACCATCCCTTGATGGCGGGGCGCAGAGCAGAAGCTGGTAGTCCTCACCGAAGGCGACCTGGAGCGCCAGGTGATCGGAGAGTCCCACCAAAGCGGGTCCTGACGGCAGCTGATCCGGGTGGATCAGGGCGCCGACCCTGCTGGCTGCACACAAGCGCCTGAGGTCGCACATGAGCCCATCGGAGAGGTCCATCATGGCGGTGACCACAAGGCCGGCGGCTCCGAGGGCTGCTCCGAAGGCCACGGGCGGCTGCGGGCGCCTCAGCCAGGCCAGTCCATCGGGAGTTCCGTGCAGGAAGCCCGCCGCGGCATCGCCGAGGGTTCCGGTCACCCAGATCCGATCCCCGGCCCGACCGCCGCTGCGGGGAATGAACCGGCCACCAGGCTGACTGGCGATCGTGAGGGTGGCGCAGATGGGGCCGGGGCTGGTGGTGGTGTCTCCGCCGATGAGCCGGACCCCGAAGTGCGCCAGGGCAGCGCGCAGCCCGGTCGAGAAGCCGTCGAGCCAGCCAGTGTTGAGGGGACGGGGGAGGGACAGCGCCAGCAGCGCCCAGTCCGGTGCGCGACCGCAGGCTCCGATGTCGCTGGCGTTGACTGCGACCAGCTTCCAGCCGACATCTTCCGCCGACAGGCGATGATCGAAGTGGACTCCCTCGATCATGGTGTCCACCGAGACTGCGACGTCGCCTGGAACCAGCGCGGCGTCGTCTCCCGGACCGGCAGGTGGCTCGGGCGGGTGGCTACCCAGCAGGCTGGCGATGATGCGGGCTTCGGTGCTCATCGATGCCCTACTGGGGGACACCGTCCTCGTAGGGCGGCTTCCAGAGGCGGATGCCGTTGGAGGCGACCGTGAGGATGAGGAGGTTGCGGTCGATCTCCCGATCAGCGCCGAAGTGTGCGCCGGCTCCAACCGGATCCTTGAGGCGGACGCCGCTGAGGGAGTCTCGGACCGAGGTTCGGGAGCCGTCGCTGGCCCCGACGGCCTGGGCGAGGAGCCGGGCGGCGTCGTAGGTCACCGCATCGATCACGCCGGGGGTGCGGCCATACTCCCCCTTGTAGCTGGAGACAAACGCGGTGGTGTTTGGGTCGTCTGAGGTCGCCAGGAAGGCATCAACGAAGACCGAGCCCTGAGTGTATTGCCCGCCAGACTCCACAAGGAGGGAGTTGTTCCAGGCGTTCAGGCCCATCAGCGGCAGGCCGCTGCCACGACGGGGCCGGTAGGTGCCGACCGGGAACTCCTCATAGGCCAGGGCGCTGGCGACGAGGGCGACGCGCTGGTGGTTGTCGGGGATGAACAGGGCGTCGTAGTCGATTGTGGGCGGGTTGTTCGCCGCACCGGAGCCACCGGAGCCGTGGCTCTTGCCGCCGAGCTTTCGGGCGGCATCGAGGAAGACGCGCGCGCCGGGGTCATAGGACTGTCGGCGGACGACCGTGCCGCCCCGGGCGGTGACGACCTCGGTGAAGATCTCCCGGGCACCCTTACCGTAGTCGTTGTCTGGGTAGAGGACGGCGAACCGGCTGAAGCCGCGATCGGTCATCGCATGCTCGACGAGGGCCTCGACCTGCTGCTGGATCGGCAGGAAGCCGCGGAAGACGTAATCTCCAGCGTTGGCGGGGTTCTTGGACTGAGACAGGGCAACCATCGGCACCTGGAGCGCCTGGGCGATCTCCGCTGCGGGCATCACGCCTTCCTTGAGCAGCGGTCCGAGGATCGCCACGCAGCCCTCCTCAAGCACCAGCCGCTCCAGCTCGGCGATGGTCTTCTCGGTGCTGCCGCCGGTGTCGGCGAAGGTGAGCTGGAGGGTGCTGCCTTCCCGACGGTTGGCCAGCTCGATGCTCTGCTTAAACCGGGTGGCCGCCGGGGCGTACTGGCCAGACATCGGCAGCAACACGCCGATCTTGCGCGGCTTCACCACATCGCCGACCTCCGCGCGTCGGATGGTGTACTCCATCTCGCGGCTCAGCTCGCTGTCTGGCCACAGCTCCAGATACCGCTGGGCCAGCTCGATGGCGTCTTCGAAGCTGTCGTTGACCATCGCGGACTGGATCTGGAAGTGCAGCAGCTCCTGGGCGCCGGGGCTGTCGATGATCTGGGCCAGCTCCACCCCGGTGAGGTCGGTGGTCTGCTCATCGGTGAGGAGATCCCCGAGGGTGGCGTGGACCCGGATCTTGACGGTGCTGTCGCTCTCGGCGTAAGCCACCGCCTTCTGCACCAGATCCCGGACGCGCCCGGTGGTGCTGCCCTCGTCGGCGGCGATTCGGGCGAGGATGCGGTATCGATCAGCGTTGAGGCTGTCGGGAACGCCGCGGTCGCCGAGGAGCTGGAGGGTGGCCAGGGTGTTGCCGGAGGGCGACTCACCCGCGTCGATCACCGCCATGCCGAGCATGGCGGGCTCTTTGAGGGGATGGGTGGCAAAGCGGTTGGCGAGCTGCTCGAACCAATTGCGAGCGGCAACAGTATCCCCGCTGAGCCGGCGCTGCTCTCCGGCCCACAGCAGCAGCCAGGGCTCGTTCGCCGCATCGGGACGGGCATTCAGCTCCGCCTCCAGCATCGCGATGGCACCGGCGCGGTCCGTGGCAGCCGTCTCCACGGCGGTCTCGATGATTGGAGGAGCCTGGAGCGCAGGGCGACGTGCGGCGCAGGTCATCAGCCCCATCGCAGCGCCGAAGGAGAGGAGCAGGAAGGATCTGGGCAGCTTGACCACGGTGTCTCCAGCTGAGTCGAACAGTTCAACCCGTCGCAGGACGGAGGTATGCCGCCAGCAGGGCGACGGGCAAGTCAGGCCTTCAGCTGGATCGCTCCTTGAGCTGAGCCTCATACGCCGCCCGAAGCGGGTGGGCGTCGACACCAAGCACCTCCGCGAGCTGATCGAGGAGGGCACGGTGGGCCTCGGGGAGCTTCTCGGGGACCTCCACCCGGGTCTTGATGTGGAGGTCTCCGCGGCGGCCCCCCTTCATTGCAGGCAGTCCACGACCGGCGAGCCGGAAGACCTTGCCCGACGTGGTACCCGGTGGGATCCGGATGGTGGTGACACCCTCCAGGGTCGGGACCCGCAGGGTGCTGCCCAGCACTGCCTCGGTCCACAGCAGGGGCGCCTCGCAGAACAGATCGGTGCCCCGACGCCGGAAGAGGGCATGGTCGCCGACCGAGATGAGCACCAGGAGATCCCCGGGACGTCCGCCACCACGAGCCTCATTGCCCCGCCCACGAATGCGGAGCTTCTGGCCGGTGGCCACGCCACGGGGGATTCGGAGCTTGAGGCTCTCCTTGTCGTCGTGACGCCCGGCGCCATCGCAGCGATTGCATCGGGTGATGGTGATGAAGCCCATGCCGTCGCAGCGGGGGCAGGACGAGCGAAACAGCCGCCGACCGGGGGCCTCTCCAGAGCCATCACAGCCGTCGCACTTCTTGCGCCCGTCGGGCTCCGCACCCGCGCCCTTGCAGCGCTTGCAGCCGATTCGCCGCTCCAGGATGACCATGCGCTCGCCGCCGTGGGCGACCTCTTCGAGGGTGACGTTGAGGGTGTAGCGGAGGTCCTCGCCGGGATCTTCTGGACGGCGCTTGAGGAACAGCCCGGCGAGAGCATCGGAGACCGCAGCCTTCAGATCCTCTGGACTCGGCGGCTTTCCATCGGGACGGTACAGCGGACCGAGCCGGTCGTAGCGCTGCCGCTTGTCGGGCTCGCTGAGGGTCTCATTGGCCTCGACAGCCTCACGAAACCGGCGCGCGGCATCGACGTCGTCGGGGTTGCGATCCGGGTGATAGCGCATTGCCAGCGCCCGGAATGCCTTCTTGATGTCGTCCGGAGAAGCGTCCCGAGAGACACCAAGGACTGCGTAGTAGTCGCGCCTTCCAGCCATAGTGTACGCTGTAGCGCCTTAGAGCTCTTCTGTGAAGTCGTCGTCCTCGATGAAGTCATCGATGAGGTCGTCAACATCCTCATCGTCGTCATCGTCCGCGTCGAGCAGGTCACCCTCGACCTCGCCGCGAAGACCGCTGTAGATGATGTCAGCCAGCCGCTGAGCAGCGGCGAACAGCACGTCGTGGGACTCCTGGATGGCCTCCAGATCGGTGGTCTCCATGGCGTCCTCAGCGGCGTCGAGCGCGGTCTCCATCGCCTCAGCGTCGTCGTCGGTGAGGTTTTCGCCGAACTCCTCGAAGCTGCGAGAGGTGTTGTAGATGAGGCCGTCGAGCTTGTTCTTGGCCTCCGCGACCTCTCGGCGACGGGCATCCTCAGAGCGGTAGAGGGTGGCGTCCTTGATCATCTCCTCGATCTCGGAGTCACCGAGACCCGACGAGGAGACGATGCGCATGCTCTGGGTCTTGTTGGTCGCCAGATCCTTCGCACGCACGTTCATGATGCCGTTGGCGTCGAGTTCGAAGGTGACCTCGATCTCCGGCACACCGCGGGGGGCAGGGGGGAGGCCGTGCATCTCCAGCTTGCCGAGGGACTTGTTGTCGCCGGCCATCTCGCGCTCGCCCTGGAGGATGTGCACCCGCACCATGTCCTGAGCGTCGATGGCGGTGGTGAAGATCTTGGACTTGCGGCAGGGGATGGTGGTGTTCCGGGGGATGATCGGCTCCATGATCCCGCCGGAGATCTCGATGCCCATGGTCAGCGGTGTGACGTCGAGGAGGAGGACATCCTTGACCTCACCCTGGAGCACGCTGGCCTGGATGGCCGCGCCGATGGCGACGACCTCGTCGGGGTTGACCCCGCGCTCGGGCTGGCGTCCGAAGATCTCGGTGACCCGCTTCTGCACCCGGGGCATCCGGGTCATGCCGCCGACCATGAGGACGGCGTTGAGCTCTGACGGGTTCATGCCAGCGTCAGCGAGGCAGGCCTCACAGGGCACCGCGAGGCGCTCGATCAGGTCGGCGACCAGCCCCTCCAGGGTGTCCCGATCGATGGTCTCGACGAGGTGGACCGGGCCGGACTCGTTCGCGGAGAGGAACGGGAGGTTGATGTCGGTCTCGTGGGTGTTCGACAGCTCGTGCTTGGCCTTCTCAGCGGCTTCCTTGAGGCGCTGCATGGCGACCTTGTCGCCGCGAAGGTCGATGCCGACCTGCTCCTGGAAGCGATCGAGCAGCCAGCCGATGAGCCGGTTGTCGAAGTCCTCTCCGCCGAGGAAGGTGTCGCCGTTGGTCGCTTTGACCACGAAGACGCCGTTGTCCAGCTCCAGGATCGAGATGTCGAAGGTGCCGCCACCGAGGTCGAAGACCGCGATGCGCTCGTGGTCCTTCTTGCCAAGCCCGTAGGCGAGGGCTGCAGCGGTGGGCTCGTTGATGATCCGGAGGACCTCAAGGCCAGCGATCTTGCCGGCATCCTTGGTGGCCTGGCGCTGGGCGTCGTTGAAGTACGCCGGCACCGTCACGATCGCCTGGGTGACGTCCTCGCCGAGGTAAGCGGTGGCGATGGACTTCATCTTCTCCAGCACCATCGCCGAGATGTGCGGCGGAGCGAACTTCTGTCCGTTGGCTTCAACCCAGGCGTCGCCGTTTTCGGCCTCGACGATATCGTAGGGGACGAGATCGAGTGCCTTCTGCACAGCCTCGTTGTCAAACCGACGGCCAATCAGCCGTTTGACGGCGTAGAGGGTGCGGGTGGGGTTGGTGACGGCCTGACGACGGGCGATCTGCCCGACGAGGCGCTCCCCGTTGTCGGTGAAGGCCACAACCGAAGGTGTGGTCCGTGCTCCCTCATCATTGGGGATGACGATCGGGTCACCGTGCTCAATGATCGCAACGCAGGAATTGGTTGTTCCGAGGTCGATTCCGATCGCTCTGGGCATTGTGATATCGCTCCGAAGAGGGGTCGCTGGGTTGGGGATTATACGGATGGTCGCCAGCGCTGTTGGATCTCGGCAGAAGAAGCGAGAGCCTATAGGGCGGAATCGGTGCGAAGAACAGTCACTATGGAATAGCTGTACTCATTCTTCGCGCAGCTCTGGGGGAATGACAAACAGCAGCTCTTCTTGGGCAGGACCGGATTCGGAGTCGGCCTCAGAAGCGCTCTGCGGCGTCTCTGTGCTCTCCTCGGAGACCTCAAGTGCTGCCGCAGCAACACTGACCCGGGCAGCGCGCAGGAGACGACCGTTGAGGTTGTAGCCAGCGGAGATTTCCTGGACGATGTGGCCGACCGGGACCGCTCCGGTCGGGGTGTGGAGCATCGCCTCATGCAGCTCAGGCATGAACGCTGCACCGGGAGCACAGTCGATGCGCTCGACGCCGAGGCGACGAAGCACACCGTGGAACTGTCCAATCACCATCTCTACGCCCTGAATGATCTGCTCGGGCTCTGCGGCGGCATGGTCGAAGGCCATCTGGAGATGATCGAGGATCGGCAGGGTCGCGAGGATGGCGGGTGCCTGTCCGTGTTGCTTCTGCTCCTCCTGCTCTTGGCGACGGCGCTCCTGGAGGTGCCGGAGATCCTCGGCGAGGCGGCGCTGGGCGTCTCGGACCCGGGTCGCATGCTGATCGGCGGTCTGTCGAGCGTCCTCCAGGTCTTCGTTCTGACTCTGGAGGCGATCCAGCCGCTCTCGAAGGCGCTGATTGGTGGCCTTGAGGCGGATGGTTTCGGTGCGGAGGGTGGCTCTCTCTTCGATGGCTTCGTCCCGGGCGCGCTCCAGCTCCGTCATGCGGTTCTTCAGCTTTGCCCGCCGTGCCGCCCGCTTCTCCAGGAGCCGGATCTCCTCCTCGCTGATGCTTGGCTCGGGCTCGGGCTCGGGCTCGGAGATGTCGATCTCCAGCTCCTCCACTCCCGGGGGCGGACTGGAGTCTGGAGCCAGCTCAACCTCCGAGGAGGAGATCGACTCGACGGCTGCGACCGCCTCCGCGAAGAGGTCCTCAATGGACAGCATGCTGTCATCGGGGGTGGGGTTGCCGGCTTTGCTTCGAGTTCGATCGCCAGACACCGCGGGTCCTGTTTTTGGAGGGGTGGAGGTGATGTTTTGCAACGGAAGTGGTCAGGAGTCAAGCTGAACCGGAGGGAAGCCGGCCCTCGGGGATGAGTGCCTCGCAGAGCCGCCAGGTGATGCCATCGGCGAGGGGCCAGCCTGCCTCGGTGAGCCGGAGGTGGTTGTCCTCAAGTTGAAGCAGCCCCCCGACAATCAGCGATCGCACAGTCTCGGGGCGGATGCGGTATCCGGTGCGCCTGGTGAGGGTGTCGGAGGCGATGCCGTCGACATGGCGCAGGGTGCTGAGCAGGTGGTCGACCGCGGTCTGCCAGGGATCAGGGCGCTCAGAGGTTCCGGCCGGGTCTGCCAGCCACTCCTCAAGCGGATCGTGCATCTTCGTGCGGGTTCCGTCGGGCAGGAAGCCGTGTGCCCCGGGACCGAGCCCAGCGTAGTGCCCCCCCCGCCAGGTCGCTTCGTTGTGGACCGAGCGGTGCCCGGCGCGGGCGAAGCTGGAGACCTCGTAGCGATGGATCCCCGCTGTGGCGAGGGTGGAGACGATGAGGTCGTACTGCGCACGCCAGGTGTCCCCGTCTGGAAGCACCAGCCGACCCTGTTTGTGCGCGCGCTCAAACGGCGTGCCCTCCTTGATGGTCAGTCCGTAGAGGCTGACGTGGGGCGGACCGGTGGCGAGGATGGCATCGAGGTCAGCGTGAAGCTCGTCGAGGGTCTGGCCGGGGAGGGCGAAGATGATGTCGACGGACCAGGAGGTGAAGTCCGCCGCCGCGACCATGCCGACCAGCTCCCGGGCGGCATGCACGGTGTGTCCCCGGGACAGCAGGCGGGCGGAGCGGGGGCTGAAGGTCTGCACACCGACGGAGACCCGGTTGATGCCCGCGGCGCGAAAGTCGACCAGTCGGGCCGGGGTGATGGTCGCCGGGTTGGCCTCCAGGGTGATCTCCGCATCGGTGGAGGGGGCGATCTCGGAGAGGATTCGGGCGATGGTCTGTGGCGGAGCGAGCGAGGGAGTGCCGCCGCCGAAGTACACGCTGCGGAGGTCACCGGTGTGCTTCTCGACCCGCCGCCAGTCCCGCAGCACCCCGTCCGCCCAGCGCTCGTAGGGCGGATCCTGATCGACGTAGACGTTGAACGAGCAGTACGGGCACCGGGCGGCGCACCAGGGGACGTGGATGTAGACGGAGTCCAGCACGGTACAATGATCCCATGAGCGAAGAGAGCCGAGCGTGGGAGGTGGTCGCACAGGCCAACGAGCGGACAGGGGATGCCCTCGACTCGCGGCCTCCGCGACGTCGGCTGGGGGAGCGTACCCTGCAGCGGGTCGGCGCGCGGGGCTGGGAGCGCCCCAATGTCGCCACCAGCGGACGACTGTTTGCCCGCTGTCGCCTGCCCGACCCCTGGGATCCCACTCCACGCACCAAGGCGGAGGAGTCCATCGGGCTTGGACCGGTCTCTCTGCGTCTGGGGACCAAGCGCCGTCAGCCCGCTCCCCACCTCAAGCCGAAGGAGCCTGCGAAGAAGAAGAAGGCCACGGCTGCCCCCGCCCCGCGACAGGGCAACCTCCCGCCGGGCTTCAAGCCCCCCTCCGGCGTCTCTCAGGCCAGCGCGACCACTAGCAGCGGTGGCAGTCGCCTGCCGCCGGGCTTCAAGCCGCCCCGTGGAGTCCCAGACGCCAAGGCCACCGCCGCCTACAAGCCACCAAAGCCGCCCCCGCGTCCGCTGTCGTCTTCGGGGGAGTTCGGCGGAAAGAAAGTCCGCGGCCTGGTCGGGAAGATCCCGATGCGACCCGACCTCGCGGCGAAGAAGGCTGCAGCCAGCAAGCCCGCACCGAGCCGGTCCGCGCCGAGTCGGCCTGCGCCGAGTCGGACGAGCAAGCCGGGTGTGAAGCCTCCCGCAGCACCGAGAGCCTCCACACCCAAGGCAACCCCGCCCAGTGCCGAGAAGTCCACCTGGCTGCCGCCGGGGTTCAAGCCGCCGAGGGGGGTGCCGGATGCCAAGAAGGCCGTGTCCTGGTCCCCACCACCTCCGCCGCCAAAGCCGACAAAGTCCACAAAGTCCACCACAACCGGCCGAGAGTTCGGCGGACCCCAGGCGCATCGTGTGGTCGGCAAGTTGCCAATGCGTCCCGACCTCGCCGGCAAGACCGCCTCAGGCCCCGCAAAGGATGGCGGAGCCACAGCCCCGGTCAACCGCACCCCGCCCATGCCTCCCGCCGCCAAGAAGAAGCGCCGCGGTCGGTTCCGGATGACTCCTCGAACCACCACAACCGCCCCGGTGATCACCGAGGTTCGAGAGTCGGTCCCAGTCCGCGCTGAGCCCAAGCCGAGCAAGCCCACCCGACCGATGATCCCAGCCACGGCTGGCGGACTCGATGACCTGTTCGGGTTCGCGGCTCAGGAAGGTCGGATGCGGCTCAAGAAGAAGTGAGCGCTGGCCTTGTTGTTTGTGGAGTCAGGCCCGACGTTGAGCTGAAGCTGTTGTTTGTCTCCTCCCTTAATTTTGTTGATTGTATTGTTTTGGATCGCCAGTTCAGGAGTCTCAGTTCGCCCGGGCGCGCGCAAGGGGACACCGCAGTGGGCCGTGTCGGAGGCCCCGCACGCCAGATTCTCTGGCGGGGCCGGAGGCAGCAAGCGACCCGAGGCTGGCGACGTCGGCAGTCGCACAAGAGTGGACGCCGACAGGGAGTGAGAGGCGTAGCGCAGCGGAGACGGAGCGGAGCGGAGTTGCGACCACGGAGGGGACCCGTGGGGATCAGCGCCGGGGGCGCCCTCAGCCCAAGGACGGAGACGCCGCTGGAATCACCGCCAGTCGAGGCTTCGCCCATCTCTGCTTTCGATAGTACCGACCTGTCCTGCTCGCCCTTCGGTCTCCTCCACCTCGTGGCTCTCGATTCCGAAGGGTCCTCCCTCACCGCGTGAACCGAGAACCGCCATCCTCCACGCCATGCTTTTCGCCACCGACCGCAGGCTCAAAGGACCGTCCTGTACCTCAATGGATACCGTGAAGTTCCCACACCCAATTCACCGTCCACCAGTCCCCGGCGTCATGCCACTCGGGCACTCCGGTCGCGCACTGAACTTGTAGTACCCGGCTTCATCAGCCCAGTACTCCCCCTGCCACGGCCAAAACATCTGCCCCTTGCGGGTTCGGAAGTCACGGCGGACGACCTCTCGGGCATCGGGCATCTCTCCAGCGGCGGCCGCGCGCTCATAGAGGCGGGTCTCCATCTGGAGGATGTCGAGCTTGCTGATCTCGCTGTCGTTGAGCATCATGTTCAGCTCTGCTTCCATAGACTGGATGCGGGCCTTGATGCGCTCTCCCTCGCTGTTCAGCAGGCTACTCCGACGGTCGGTGAGCCACTGAGTAGCGGTGGCAGCGTAGGCGTTGGGGTTGCCCTTGAGGCGACGCAGCTCGATGTCGGCCTGCTCCATCGCGCGGATGTTGTCCTTGATGCGCTCCTCATCCTCGTAGATCCGGGTGATCATCGGGGGGAGGTCAGTGGACTTGCCGTCGATGTGGGTAGCGACCTTGTCGAACAGATCGGCCCCAGGCTGGGCGCCGAGGGACTTCAGGCTCAGATGGACCGGCCTGTAGTGTTCCTGGAAGGCGTCGATTTCCTTGCTGGCCTCAGGGAACTTGCACATGAGGAACAGCGAGTAGATCCGGAGGAGATCAGCCTCGGGGAAGTACCAGTCGGTGAAGAACGGAGAGTGCAGGGTCTGGAGCAGCGCCAGCGTGCCGTTCATGTCTTCGAGGCGGAAGTGCGCCCAGGCCCGCTCGAACTGCGCCTCAGGCCAGTAGCTGCTCTCGCGCTCGACCTGTGCGTAGTACTCAATGGCGCGCGGGAAGTTG
>JBLHNG010000084.1:0-17010 GCA_047621685.1 Myxococcota bacterium
CCGACTCCCTGTTTACCACCCTTGAGCAGCTCCACGGAGACCTCCCCTGGGGCTCGGTTCTCGACGCCGGAACCGGCAAGCACTCCCTGGGCTGGATCTGCGGACTTCCAACCCGACAGTGGACCGGTATCACCGGGGATCCCCACCGGCAGGATCGCATGAAGCGCGACTTTACAGGCCGGATTCGCCCTGAAGACCGCATCCTCGCCGGAAACTGGACCGATCCGGGGCTGCTGGCCGGGGAGACGTTCGATGTGGTGCTCGCGGACTACCTGCTCGGGGCGCTCGATGGGTTCGCGCCGTACTTTCAGAGCCGGCTGTTCGCACGGCTGCGCCCGCACGTCGGGGAGCGGCTCTACCTCGTCGGTCTGGCGCCGTATCCAGACCGTGCGAGCACGCCGGGGGGAAAGATGATCCTGGAGATTGCGCGGCTGAGGGACTCCTGCATCCTCCTGGCAGGGCATCGGTGCTACCGGGAATATCCGCTGTCCTGGGTGAAGCGGAGCCTGGAGGCATCGGGCTTTGTGGTGGAGAATTCCGAGTCGATGGCCATTCGGTATGGGGCGCGATTCATCAACGGCCAGCTCGACGTCTGTGTGCGCAAGCTGAAGTACTTTTCAGACCAGCTCATGGCCAGTGCGATGCGCATGCACATCGAATCGGTGCGGGCGAGGGCGCTGGTTTTGGATGAATTGAAGACGGGCGGAATTCGATTCGGCGAGGACTATGTGGTGTCCGCGCGGCCGGTTTAGTCACAACTCTCGACACGTCAAGACTTCAAGTTGCTGGAATTACTTGGTTAATTCGGCAATTTGTGGTAAATTCGCTCCTCCAGCAGTTGGTCTGCCTGGGGGGTTTTTGCTGCTGCATTACGTAATTTCAGGTACTTACGAGTAATACGCGCTGCTAATTTACACACCGTAACCATGTAACATGGCGTTACAATACAATTATACTGGCTCAACCAGTCATGTGTCCGTGCGATCCGCAGGGAAGTCCACCCGATGGATCTGGCGGTTCTCAGCATCCACCAGCAGCACGCCGTCGACATCGAAGACCATGCGGTACTCCAGCAGCTGTCGGCGGGTGGCGGGGAATGCCGGGTCGGTGACCATGCGGCCGGTCTTCACCTCCGCGACATACAGCCGCCCCTTTCGGCGAACCAGGAAGTCGGCTCGAACATGAAGATCGACCGCTTCGTCGTCGATCCACATCCACCACTCTCCGACCACCTGCCGCTCGACCACCCGATAGCCCTTCTTTTTCAGAAGCTTCTCGGCGATCACCTCGCCGTCCAGCGCCATGCGATTTCTGCGGCGGGTCGCCCGGTTTCCCTTGCGTCCGGCGACGATGAGGCCCAGGAGGAGCGCGGCCAGCGCCAGGAGGATCGGCAGTCCGAGGTCGAGGTTCACAGCAGCTCCCAGGGCACCTCCAGTATTGCCCACGGAGGGCTCGGTCATTGTTTCGGCCACTGGCCGTAACAACGACCTTCGCCCCTATTTTTTGATGGGGAAGACCGGCTCTTCCCCACTCCCTCGTCCCTTTGGGACGACCCCATCTTCGGCATTTTTCAAACGCCGAGAGCCTATGGCACTCTTGAAGAGGAGAATTGGGTGGCTTGCCAAAAGGATGACCAGGCCACCCACGGAGTAGACTGCCCCTGATGTGTACCTTGGGGGGTCGGTCCTGCCTGATGCTGACGACTATGGACTGCGCTGGCCGGGCTGGCAGGGGGCGCTCGCTGCCGCCGATGTCCCGGCGACCAGGCACCTCCACCCGCTGCATGCTCCCCCTCAGGCGCGGGATCGGCTGATCATCGGCGACAACCTCCCGGCGATGAAGCTGCTCACAGACGAGCTTCAGGGGGCCGCACGGCTCATCTACATCGACCCGCCCTACAACACTGGCCGGCGGCATCCCTACCCCGACCACTTCCGCATGACGCTGCGGCAGTGGCGGGCGGCGACCGGGCTGCAGGACGATCCAGCCGGACTGCGTCACCACACTCCGTGGCTGAGCATGCTGGCCCCCCGGCTCATCCTCGCCCGACGGCTCCTGCATCCCGACGGGGTGCTGTTCGTCTCCATTGATGACTTCGGTGTGGCGCACCTTCGCCTGCTGCTGGACCGCATCTTCGGGGGCAGCTCGTTTGTGGCCTCGGTGGTCTGGCAGAAGGTTTATGCACCGAAGAGCACGGCGAAGCACTTTTCTCAAGACCATGAGCACATCCTGGTCTATGCGAAGAATGCCGCACAGTGGCGCCCGCGTCTGCTGCCTCGAACCGCCGCTCAGGACTCCCGCTACCGCAACCTGGACGGCGATCTCCGGGGGGCGTGGCGGGGCAACAACCTCGCGGCGCGCAATTCCTACAGCCGGGGGCTCTACTCGATCACCTGTCCCGGGGGTCGGGTGATTCCCGGTCCGCCGCCAGGGAGCTACTGGCGGATGAGCTCCGAGCGGCTCGCAGAGCTGGATGCGGACGGGCGCATCTGGTGGGGGGAGAGTGGCAACAACGTCCCGGCGCCGAAGATCTACCTGTCTGAGGTCAAGCCTGGCCGGGTGCCGCAGACCCTGTGGACCTACGATGCCGTCGGACACACCCAGGAGGCCCGCAATGAGCTGCAGGCCCGGGTCGAGACCCTCGCCGGCTTCCGCACACCCAAGCCCACCCGGCTGATCCGGCGAATCCTGGACATCGCCACCGAGCCGGATCGCGGGGACCTGGTGCTCGACTTCTTCGCCGGATCGGGCACCACCGGAGAGGCGGTCTGGCAGCAGAACGCGGCGGACGAGGGGAACCGTCGGTTTGTGCTCATCCAGGACGCTGCCCCGACCCGGGATCCGATCCTGCCGACGGTCGCGGATCTGGCCCGGGCCCGGCTGGATGCTGCAGCAGAGGCGATCGAGGGAGCGGGGGGCGTGGCGGTGATAGAGGTCAAGCCATGACCACGATCGGTGTCCTTGTCCCCACCGCCCCCGGCGCGCCCTCTCCCCCAACCACCCGACCGGTCGGCCGCGCCGCGCTCACGCTTCAAGCACAGGGCATCACGGTCCTCTTTGGCGACACCCTGACTCGTGAAGGCGGGGCGGTGGTCATGGCGGGCCTGATCGCGACGGCGGATCGTTGGGTGCCACACACCGCGTCGATCACCGCGCTGCACGATCGCTTCCCCTCTCAGCGTCGGGCGGGTGCGTATGCTGAGGCGCGATCGATCCTGGGGTCGCTGCCGATGGGCAACCCGCCCTCGATCACCTTGCTGTGTCGCGACAAGGCCGCCTGCCAGGACGCCCTGGAGGGCTGCGGGGTGGTGATGCCGCCGGTGGTCACCGATCCTGCGGAATTCGCCGGGGCACTCTCGGCGTGGGGGGTGGGCTTCCTCAAGCCGCGGTTCGGGGCACTGGGGATCGGGGTGACTCGGGTGTTGCCTGGGGATCCCCTGCCCAGCGTGCTGCCGGGCGCGGTGCCCGGACGGTGCGATCCGGCGATCCTCCAGCGCGCGGTGCCCCCGCCGACGGGCTGGGCGGGTCGGAGTGTGCGGGCGCTGGTGCAGCGGCTTCCAGGTGGGGGCTGGCACTTCTGTCCGCCGGTGGTCCGCCAGAGCCGCACAGACTTCGTGGTCAACGCCGCCCGGGGTGCCAGCGTGGCCCCGGCAGCCGATGTGCTCTCGGCGCAGACGCAGGCGCACATCGCGCGAAGCTGTGAGGCGATCTGTGGCCGGATCGCCGCGCAGCCGGACGGGGCGTGGGTGGTGGAGCTGGGGCTGGACCTGATGATCGATGCGGAGGGGAGGGCGGTGCTCATTGAGGTGAACTCCCGCCCACGGGGTCGGCTGGAGGCGCTGGCGGTGCTGGACGCTGCGCGCTTTGGGGCGGCCCATGTTGCCGCCTGCGCCCGCCCGCTGGCCTACGTCGCCTCGCTGGCGTAGCGCCCTATGGCTGGGGCTGCTCTCCGGGCAGCGCGATCACCAGCTCCAGTGACATCGCGCCGTAGACAGCCATGTTTCGACCGGCATGCTGGAACGACTGCCCAGAGGTGAACGGGACGGTGGTCTCGGTGTCGCCGTCGGTGAACATCAGCTTTCCGAGGGTCGCACCGTGGCGGAAGCCGCCGTCGGGATCGCTGATGGTGTCTCGGCTGCCCTCGATGAGGGTCACGGTGCCGCCCAGCCCCGGGAGGTCCTGGGGCTTGTGGAACGGCAGGGAGATGTGCAGCGGGGCAGGGCTCACCTCTGGCGGAGCGTCCACAAAAACCTCGGTGTCTGGAGGGGGGTGCGCGCCAGAGCAGGCCCACAGCAGGAGGGGCAGAGCGCTCACAGGGCTGGCATCCGGAGGACCTGATCGGCGACGATGTGACCCGGATCGTTTCCGACGGTGTCCTGGTTGAGCGCATAGAGCTCACGCCAGCGGCGGGTGTCGTTGAGGTAGCGATCCGCGATGGCCGAGAGGGTGTCGCCAGCGACCACGGTGACCGTCTCCTGGTACGGCCCGACGGGGCTTCCGGTGTTGTCGATGTGGTTCTCGATGAGGACTCGCTGCATGAACATCAGGTCTGCGTCGACCTGCGTCCAGAAGGGCTGCGAGGCGACCCGATCACGGAGGTAGCCGATGTCGAGGTCATCCAGCGCGTCCAGCTCCGCGAAGAAGCTCCCCGCAGCGACAGCCTCAGAGAGCGCCTGAATGCGTGGCGAGTTGATGAGGTTGCCAGCCGCCGGCACCGTGTAGCTGTCGATCATGGCCTTGAAGGCGGGATCAAGGGCGTAGTAATGCGGAAGGTATGCGTAGGGGCGTGTCCAGCTTCCGGTGGCATCGAGGTAGGTGTTGTCTGCGCGACCGCCGCCAAACATGTAGTTGAAGATGTCCTGCTGGCGGCGGTTGCTGAAGACGGTGTTGACGACTGCGGTGACGTCGTCGACGCTTCCAACCACCCCATCGGGGCCCGCGTGGATGGCGGTGATGGCGATGTTGTTCACGGTGAGATCGGTGGAGGAGCCGAAGGTGTCCGCGCTGGAGCCTTCCGGGTTCATCATCCAGTAGGCGCGGAATTCGCTCTGGTATTGGTTGTAGGCCCACTGAGGCGCACGCGTCTGAGCGGCAGGATCCGCCGCGGGCTGTGGAACCTGCCACGCTCCGCCGTTGTGCTGATCGGCGTCGTGCTGGACCTCATGCGTGAAGAACGAGACGAGGTCCCCTTCTGAGAAGCTCACCGGGTCAACCAGGGTCATCGTCACCCCATCAAGCCCCATGCTCCCCGCCACGTTGCTGAACTTGAACGCCAGCCCGGCATCGTCGGTCGCCTGTCCGGCAGCATCAAGCGCATCGTTGTAGTTTGCGCCAGCCTGATCATAGGTGGTCCGGCTGTCGAAGTAGGCGTTCTTGTCTGCCGGACAGGAGGGTCGGAGGTGGGCATCGTGTGTTGGGGTCAGCACGAAGAGGTTGGCCTCTCCAGCGTCAATCCACTGGCAGGTGTTTCGCAGCAGGCTGACCCTGGAATTGGCCCCGGCGCTCGGGTCGACCTGCTGGGCCAGTCCGGAGCGGATGATCCGATCGATCCGAGCCTGGTTGCGCCCGTGCTGGGCGAGTGCCCTACGCTTAGAGGTGGGGGCGCCCACTCGCTGAGCACCCACTCCGGGCTCTGGCGCCTGACCGCGGAGCTGCTCCTGGGCGAAGGCATTGCCGCGGCGCTGGGTGTGGCAGGAGGGGGAGGAGGCTGTTGCCGGTGTGGTCTCGGTCACGGCTGTCTGATGCTGTTCGTGTCCCTGACCCATGGTGTGATCTCCTGTTCTGAGCACCCCTCAACACAACCGCAACTGCGGAGGTTCTAGTACCACTCGGCAGAAGTCGTAATACGTATTTTGGGCACCAGTCATCGCGGTGGACAGTTATCCCGCTTGACTGGTGCCCGTCTTTTGCCGAGTGGTACGTCATGGGCTGACACGAAGCGTCAGCGGGGCTGCCGAAAGCAGGAGGGGGAACCCCAAAAAAAGGCCGGGACTGAGCGGCGGATCTCTGGCCTGCGTCGTCTCGCTGGTGTAGGCAGGGGTATGCTGACGCTCCTGCTGGCCTGTGCACCGAAGGCGCCTCAAGAGGCCCGCATCCTCCATGCCCGGGCGGAGGACGCCGGACTGGAGGGGCTGCTGGTGGTGGAGGGCGCCCTGGAGAACCGGGTGGTCTCTGGAGACAGTGCTGACCTCGTGCTGTTTTATGGCGGCGAGGAGCGCGGCTCTCTGGAGCCCTGCGGCTGCCCCAATCGCCCCCGGGGTGGGATGTCGCGGCTGATGGCCTACGTCGAGGCCTCTCGGGCAGTCAACCCCGGACAGCCAGACCTGCTGGTCAACGGCGGCTACTGGCTGGAAGATGCGATGGGACTCGATGGGCAGACCCGACCGGACACCCCGGTGATGAACCGCTGGATGATCGCTGGCATGCAGCAGACCGGGTTTGCCGCGCTCAACGTCACCCACAACGACGCCGCAGGGATCAGCAGCGTGCTGGAGGCGGGCGGGGTGACCGATGTGCCCGCAGTCAGCGCCAACGTCACCGGGCCGGGGATCGAGCGCTATCGCATCGTCGAGGTCGGCGGGCTGCGAGTCGGGATCACCGGAATCTCACCCCCGGGCATGACCTGGCAGCAGACCCCGGGCTTTGCCACTGAGGAGCCGGGGCGGGCTGCACCGGCGGTGCTTGAGGCGCTCGCAGAGCAGGTCGACGTGGTGGTCCTGCTGGCCTACCAGACCCCAGAAGTCGCCCAGCGGCTGGCGAAGAAAGGGCTGGTGGATGTGGTCATCGACACCAACCTCCACCGGGAGTTCTCCGCACCATTCCGGGTCGGGGACGCCGTCTGGGTTCGCAGCCACATCCAGACCATGCGCCTGGGCGAGCTGCGCCTCGGAGTGGCGGACGGGCAGGTGACCTGGGCGACGGATCGCAAGATCGACCTGGATGCGGAGATCCCCTCCGCGCATGACGTCATGGTCCTCACCGAGCTGGCCCGGGAGGAACTGGACGTCATCCAGCAGGAGATCTACCGGCGCTGAGGGGGGCTCAGACGCCGGGGACACTGCTCAGCCGTTGCGAAGAATATCAGCCGTCGTCGCCGATGGCCTCGACGGGGCAGTTCTCCATGGCCTCGTAGCACTGCTCAAGCTCTTCTTCGTTCTCGGGCTGCTTGTAGCAAATGTCGTGGTCCTCATCGTCGCTCATGCGGAAGTTGTTGGGTGCCGCGTCTGAGCAAACCGAGCAGAGAATGCATTCCATGTCGACGAAGAAGGAGACCTTCTTGCCGGCGACCACGGCGTGACCGGTGATGTTGTCTTCCCACTTCTCGTTCGGATCCGCCATTTTCTTGCCTCGGGATGTGTCCTGGGGTTTGGATACCCGGTATATCCCACCAGCGGCAGGAGGGGCTGAAAAGCGGGAGCACCGGGCCTACCGCGATATGCTGAAGGGCATGTCTATTCTCAAGATTGCCCGCATGGGTCACCCGGTGCTGCGGCAGGTTGCCCTGCCCATCGCCCCCGAAGAAGTCACCTCTCCCCACGTCCAGCAGCTCATTGAGGACATGCTGGCCACCGCGATCGACGCCGACGGCGCTGGACTCGCCGCCCCGCAGGTTCATGCTCCGGTGCGGGTGGTAATCCTGTCGCTGGATGAGCTGGAGGGCTTCCAGGTCTGGATCAACCCGGTCATCACGCCGCTGACCGAGGACTACATGCTCACCTATGAGGGCTGTCTGTCGGTGGAGGGGCTGCGCGGTGCAGTCGCCCGTCCGGCCCGAGTTCACGTCCAGGCACTGGATCGAGAAGGTGGGATCATTGACATGGAGCTGGATGGCTTCTCAGCGGTGGTCGCGCAGCACGAGTGTGACCACCTCGACGGCATCCTCTACATCGACCGCCTGGAGCCGGGCACCCTGATGTTCCTTGATGAGTATCGTCGGTTCGGCCCCTGGCCCCTTGGCGGATACGATGAGGGTGACGAAGAAGGTATCGACGAAGAAGGCATCGGCGAAGACATCATCGACGATACGATAATTGACGAAGGTGGCGAGGAGTAAGTCATGGGCTGGTTGGCACGGGTGTTCAGCTCCTCAGATGCCGCGCGCATCGAGCGAGCACAGCGGTTCCTTGAGAAGGAGCGATACAACGACGTCCGGCTGGAGCTGGACGGAGTCGAGGGGCCGACCGCATCCGAGATGCGGGATCAGGCGCTGATCGTCCTGGTGCAGTGGAACCTCGAAGAGTCCCGCGCCCGGCTCACCGCCGGGGATGCCGAGGGTGCCCAGGAGCACATGGCACTCGCCAAGGAGTTTGGCGCCACTCCAAACGACCTCCAGGGGGTCCGCCGGCTGGCCCGGGAGATTCGCCTCGAAGAGAAGGAGGCCGCCAAGAAGGCTGCTGAGGAGGCCAGCCATGTCGAGCCGGTGGGCGATGATCCGATCTGGCGGCTGCCCCCGGACCACCCCCGCCTCCGCTATGCAGTGCTCGTCGAGAGCTACCCCGAGGCGCTCCGGCAGCGGCTGGTCGACCTCGGCGAGGAGTTCGCCGCAGCGGTGATGCAGCTGGAGGAGGGCCAGCCCCGAGTGGCCTTTGATGGCATCTCACCGTTCGTCAGTACGGATCCGGTCGCCCGGTTTGAGCGTGCACGGGCCGCCCTGGCTGGCGGTCAGCTCCCCCCTGCGGCCTCCGATCTGCACACGTTTGGTGCCGAGGTCGGCCACCAGCGCATCGGAACCACCCACACCGCCGCGATGCTCGCCGGGGTGCTCTCCCGGATGGGCCGGGCTGGCGAGGCCCTGGTGATGCTGGAGACGGAGCTGGAGAAGGGGGCCGACCTGGAGCTGTCTGCGAACCGGGCCAGCCTGCTGGAGGTCCTCGGGCGGCTGGAGGAGGCGGAGTCCGTCACCGCGAAGCTGCTCAAGAGCGCCTCAAGGCAGATGGGCCTGTACCGTCAGCTGGCCCGAATCCGGGAGAAGCGCGGGGATCGGGTCGCAGCGGCGGAGACCCTGGAGTGGGGCCTGAACACCTGCTGCAGCGCGCCGGGCAAGTGCGGCAACCAGCCCCTCGACGTCGCCGCAGTGCGCACCCTCGCCCGGCTGTACCTCGAAGATCGCGCCCGCCCCGAGCGGGTGGGTGAGCTGATGGACAAGCTTGCCCGACACGTCGAGGATCCGGGATGGGAGGACCGCTACGTCGCCGCGCTGCACGCCCGCAATGATGGCAACCCGCAGGCTCCGGCGATGGCGCAGCGACTGCTGGATGGGCTGGGGGCTGCGGATCCACGAAGGGCTTTGGTTGGTGCGGCGTTTGAAGGGTCTTCGCGTTCGCTCGTGGATGGCAATGCGGCACTCATTGAGGCATAGGACGGTCCTTGTGCCTCAGCGTTGATCGCTTCAGCGATTCTCGCTCAGCGTTGAGCGTCCAACCCGCGCAATCACCCCGAGCTTCGCCAGCTCCTCCCGCTCCTGCCACGCCGTAAAGAACGCATCCTGGCGATCCTGAGCAAGGTCTCCGCCACCCACCACATCCCGCCGCCGCTCAGTCACCCGCTGGAGCACACACGCAGCAGCCACGGAGACGTTCAGAGACTCCGTGAGCCCACGCATCGGCACAATCACCGAGCCATCCGCCAGGGCACGGGCCTCATCGGAGACGCCGTTCAGCTCGTTGCCGAACAGGATCGCCACCGGGCCGTCGACCGGGAGGGTGTCGGGGGTGTAGGCGTCCTTGGAGAGGTCGCCGATGACGATGCGGAAGCCACGCTCCCGGAGGTGGGCCACGCAGGTGGCGAGGTCGGGCCAGCGGTGCAGGTCCAGCCACCGCTCTGCGCCCCGGGCGGCTCCCCGGCTGGTGCGAAACCGACCGGTGATGAGATGGACCTCGTGGACGCCGAATGCCTCGCAGGAGCGGAGGATGGCGCTGGTGTTGTGGCGCCGGTGGATCGCCTCGGCGATGACGCACACGCTGCTCAGCCGGTTGGCAAGCATCGTGCGGACCCGATCCTGGCGCTCCTCGCCGACCATCTCGCTGTTGTCGACACTCACTGCTTGTACAGGGTCAGGCGGGTGTGGTCGTAGCGGAAGGTGAGGGTGCCGCCAATGGACTGGAACTCCTCAGGCCCCTCGCTGCCGGGAAGATCCATGCGGATCTGGGCACCCCGGGTGGTCCAGGTACCGGTGGCGTGCTCGGTGCGACCGGAGACGCTGCGCTCCAGTCGGACGGTGCCGCCGGCCTCAAAGGAGAACTTGAGCTGAGTGGGACCATCGGCCATCAGCATGCTGCACTCCCAGATCCCCAGCAGCGCGCCGTCCTGCGCCCAGGGCTCCACGGTGCTGGCATCGACCCAGCTCCCACCACCCAGCGCAGCGTTTCCGCTCCAGGGGGAGCCGTCACCGCCACCATCCAGCGGGGTCGCAGCCTGATTCGCCACGCCCCAGACCGACTCCGCAGAGGGCGTCAGCGCGGCGATCAGCAGGGCGTCCGGGTCCAGCTCACCGGCAAACGCCGGGTCCACGGTCAGCATCAACCAGCGATCCTCGCCGTCTACCCAGATCGCCCGGCCCAGCCGTCCGTCGGTCAGCATGATGTTGAGCCGCCCCTGGTCGTCGACCGTGGTCTGGGCGGCGGAGAGCCCCTGCTCCAGCAGGGCGAGGGCGAACTCCTGGGGCTGGCCCGAGGCACCGTCGGCGGCGATCTCCCGGATCTCCCCGCGAGACGGGGTGGCGGGGTCCCGCAGGGCGCGACCTTCCTGGGCAACCCAGCCAGCAGGGGGGGTGAAGTCAGCAGCGGCAGTGGCGGCGAGGAGGAGTGGAAGCATGACGACCTGGGGTGGGCACTCTCAAGGGCTCAGAGGCGGGATGATATTCCACCTGGTACCGATCCGCTGTCTTGGGTTTGACAAGCTCCGGCAGCGGACAATGGCATCCAGGAACGCAGCCAGGGCCTGACGGGTTAGGAAACAATGATGCTTCAGCGGATCAAGGACTGGTCGATCGCCCTGGTGATTGCGGCAGTGGTGGCCTTCATCGTGGCACGCCCCAGCGGCGGTCCATCCATCGCAGAGGCCGCCCCAGAGCTCGATCTGGCGACCCTCGACGGCGAGCCCCTCCGGCTGGCCGACATGCAGGGTCAGACGGTGGTGGTCAACTTCTGGGCGAGCTGGTGTGGCCCGTGTCGAAAGGAGATCCCCGAGTTCTCCCAGTTCGCACAGGACCACCCGGAGATCCCGATCTGGGGGCTGGCGGTGGACTCCGGCGAGGCCCCAGACGTCCGGCGCAGCGCGAAGGAGTTTGGCATTGACTACGCCGTCGCAATGGCAGACCGGGCCACGGTGAGCGCCTACGGTGTCAACGCCTTCCCCACCACCGTGGTCGTGGGGCCAGAAGGTGCGGTCGCCCACGTCACCATCGGCGCGATGAGCTACTCGCAGCTGGAGAAAGCGACCGGGCTGTGAGGCTCAGCCCTTGCGCTGCTCGAAGTCCTGCATGAACGACACCAGCGCCACGACGTTTTCCCGGCTGCAGGCGTTGTAGAGGCTCGCCCGGATGCCGCCGACGCTGCGGTGCCCCTTGAGGCCGGACAGACCCGCGGCGGTGGACTCGGCGACAAACGCGGCGTCCAGCTCCGGGGTGGGGGTGCGCCAGGTGACGTTCATCTGGGAGCGGGAGTCGGGCCGGGCGTGGGGGCGCCAGAAGTCGCTGCGGTCCAGCTCTGCATAGAGGAGGCCGGACTTCTCCATGTTGCGGGCGGTCATGGCCTCCACGCCGCCCATGTCATCGACCCACGCCAGCACCCGGTCGAGCGCGTAGATGCCGAAGGTGTTGGGGGTGTTGAACATCGAGGCTTTCTTGACCATGAGGTCGTAGTTCAGCATCGAGGGGATCCCGCCAGGGCGGAGGCCGTTGGCGCGGCGGCTCTGCTCGACGGCCCACGGTGAGAGGATCACCATGCACACACCGCTGGGGCCGAGGTTCTTCTGGGCGCCAGCGTAGATGACGGCGTGGCGGGAGACGTCGACGGGACGGGAGGCGATGTCGCTGGAGAGGTCGCCGACGAGGGGGCGTCCGTCGGACTCAGGGAGTCCGGGGAACTGGGTGCCGTAGATGGTGTTGTTTGAGGTGTAGTGCAGGTACTTCGCCTCGTCCCGGATGGTGTAGCTGCCGGGGGCGGGCACGTGGTCGGGGGTGCCGTCCTGCTCCCAGACGGCGACGGCATCGCTGCAGCGCTTCGCTTCCTTGAGCGCCTTGGTCGACCAGACGCCGGTCATCAGGTAGTCGACGGACTCTCCGGGGCCGAGCAGGTTGAGCGCGGACATGTAGAACTGGAGGCTGGCGCCGCCTTGGAGGAACAGCACCGCGTAGTCGTCTGGCACGCCGATCAGCCGGCGGAACCGGGCCTCTGCACCGACGATCACATCGTCGAAGACCTTGCCGCGGTGAGACATCTCCATCAGCCCGAGGCCGCAGCCCTGGAAGTCCGCGAGGGCGCCGGAGAGCTGCTCGATCACAGACAGGGGAAGGACCGCAGGGCCTGCGGAGAAGTTGTGCATTCGCGCCATGGGGGACCTCGCAGAGGGGAGGAGGCCCTAACCGTTCAGCACGACCACAGCGGCGGCGAAGATGTCTGAAGAGGACTCGACCTGCTGAATTGTGGCGGTGTCGGGCATCGCGTTGATCTGGATGCGCGCACAGGCCGCGAAGCCGCCCTTGAAGATGATGTTCTCCATCTCCTGGACGTTGATGCCCGCTTCCTTGAGCTGCTGGAGGACTCCGGCGAGCACCCCGACCCGGTCGGCGTGGCGCACGACCAGCATGTGACTCGCGGCGGTCTGCTCGGCGAGGTTCACACAGTTGACCACCTCGCCGTCCGCCAGCCAGGTCTCCACGATGCGCACGACCTCCTCGCCGACCGCCTCGGAGGCCTGATCGGTGCTCGCGCCGATGTGGTGGGTGCCGTAGACCCCAGGCACCCCGGCGATGCTGCTGGTGAAGACGGTGTCCGACGAGCCGGGTTCGTCCTCGAAGACGTCGAGCCCCGCCCGAAGGCCCCGGGTCTCGATGGCCTGAACCAGCGCGGTCTCGTCGACCACCCCGCCCCGGGCGGTGTTGATGACGCAGGCCCCCATCGCCAGGGCTTCGAGGACCTCTGGGCCGACGAGGTTGCGGGTCTGCGGGGTCAGGGCAACGTGCACGGTCAGCGCGTGGGCGCCCCGGGCAGCGGCACGGGGACTTGCGGCGTACTCCACGCCCATCGTCTCGGCCTGCTCCGGAGTCAGCGAGCGGCTCCAGGCCCGGACGTGCATGCCAAACGCCGCGGCGCGCTGGGCGACCTCGAAGCCGATCTGCCCCATGCCGAGGATCGCCAGGGTCCGCCCCTTGAGCCCCCTCGCACGACTGAACTCCTTCTTCGCCCAGACTCCCTCCCGCAGCGCGATGACGTTGTCGGCGATGCGTCGGTCGAGGCTGATGAGCAGCCCCATCGTCAGCTCCGCCACCGCGACGGCGTTCTTTCCGGGGCAGTTGGCGACGTAGACCCCACGGCAGGAGGCGTGGTCGACGTCGATGGTGTTCACCCCGGCCCCGCCCCGGATGATCAAAGACAGCGCTGGCGCGGCGTCGATGTGTGCGGCGGTGACCTTGGTGGAGCGCACCACGATGACCTGGGGGTTGTGCTGCGACATCGCGGCGAGGAGGTCGTCGCCCTTGAGGCCAGGATCGACGATCACCGCGCTGCCGGCCGCCTCGAGGCGCTCGGGCACGATGGAGGAGAGCTTGTCGGCGATCAGAACGCGCATGGGAACCTCTTGGGAACAAAGGTGGCGAATTGTATCGCAGCACTGTGCGGCAGCCCCGAATCGGGACCACATGGCTGGTGTCAAGATCCAGACAGCGGAGGGGTTCTGCGCTCCGGGATGCGCAAAGCAGCTATAAGAAAACCCGATGCCAGAGATCTTTGCCGGAAGCGCCCAGTACCCTCGTGACGCCGCGCCGCCGGTGGTCACCATCGGCAACTTCGACGGGGTCCACCTCGGGCACCGTCACCTCCTCGGTCGACTCAAGCGTCGGGCCGAAGAGCTGGGGGCGCCCGCCTGCGTCTACACCTTCGAGCCACCGCCGCGGGTCCTGCTCGCACCTCAGCTGCGGCAGTCCCGGATCTCACCATGGGACGAGAAGGTTCGCCTGCTGCATGAGTTCGGCATCGACCAGATCGTCATCGAGCGGTTCACCCGGGCCTTCGCCCAGCACCCGCCGGAGTGGTTCGTTCGGGAGATCCTGGAGCGGCGACTGCGCGCAAAGGCCCTGGTGGTCGGCTACGACTTCCGGTTTGGCCGGGCGCGGGCGGGAGACGTCGACATGCTTCGCCGCACGGTGCCCTACCTGCCCGTCGAGCAGGTCCGCCCCCACTCCGACGGCAGCGACGTGGTCAGCTCCTCGGCGATCCGGCGACTGGTCGAGGCTGGCGAGGTCGAGCGGGCGGCGGTGCTGCTGGGTCGGCCCCATGTGATCGTCGGCACGGTGGTCGGCGGCGAGCAGCGGGGGCGGCGGCTGGGCTTCCCCACCGCCAACGTGGAGAGCGACTCCGAGCTGCTGCCGTTCCCGGGGGTCTACGCCGTGCGCACCCGGATCGACGGGGTGCCCGACTGGCTGCCCTCGGTCGCCAACCTCGGCACCCGGCCCACCTTCGACGGTCGGCACTTCCTCATCGAAGTCCACATCCTCGACTTCCGCGGCAACCTCTACGGGCGACAGGCGCAGGTGGCGTTCATCGGTCGGCTGCGGGATGAGCAGAAGTTCGCCGACGCCGATGCCCTCTCCGCACAGCTGAGGCAGGACGTGATCGCGGCCCGGGCGCTGCTGACTTGAAGGCAACGGTCCTCGTCGCAGATCCGGACGTTCGCGGACGGCTGTGGGTGGTGGACTCCCTTCGCGGCGGGTTCGCGATGAGCATCCCCGGTCCCGGCGAGAATCCCCTGCGCGCAGTGCGTCGCCTCCACCCCGATGCGGTGCTGCTTGCGGTGCCTCGGGGGCGATCCAGCGAGGCCGAGCGCACCTGTCGGTTGCTCAAGACCGACTCCGGCACCCCGCCCCTCGTCGGCCTCCTCGATCAGTGGGGCCGGATCCGACGCCCGAAGCGCACCCTGAGCAGCGCCCTGGCGGACGGCTACATCGGCGGTCGCATCGAAGTGGGGGAGCTGGTGGACTTCGTCACTGCGCTGCTGGCTGGGAAGCGACCGGTGACGGTCCACAAGCCGCCGCCGGGTCTGCTTGGCCGGCTGCTGCGCTGATCAGGATGGGCGCTTGATGCCGTGCTTCTTCATCAGGCGGGTGATGGACTTGCGATCCATGTGCGCCACCCGGGCAGCCCGGGAGACGTTGCCGCCGTGCCGGTCGAGGAGGTCGAGGAGGTACTCGCGCTCAAACGCCTCGATCAGCTGATCCTTGGCGTCCTTGAACGGCAGCTCGCTGTCCACTGCCGGCATGCTGCTCACTGCGGCGGGTGCTTCCTTGGCGCTCCGATCGGCATTGGCTGCCCTGAGCCCCTCGGGGAGGGCGTCGATGGTGATCTTGTCGGTGTCGCAGAACGGCAGCGCGCGGACCACGCAGTTGTTCAGCTCCCGGACATTGCCCGGCCACCGGTAGATCCCAAACAGCGCCATCACCTCATCAGAGATCCCGGTCACGCCCGGGTTGTGGTCGGCGCGGTGGATGAGGTGGTTGACCAGCAGCGGCAGATCGGAGCGGCGGTCCCGCAGCGCAGGGAGCTGGACCTCGACGACGTTGAGCCGGTAGTAGAGGTCTTCCCGGAAGTTGCCGCGCTCGACCTCTGCCCGCAGGTTGCGGTTGGTGGCGGCGACGACGCGGACATCGACGGCCTTCGTCTTGCTCCCACCCACCCGGCGGACCTCGCGCTGCTCTAAGACCCGCAGCAGCTTGGGCTGAAGCTCCAGGGGAAGCTCGCCGATCTCGTCGAGGAAGATGGTGCCGGTGTGGGCCTGCTCGAACACCCCGGGCCGATCCCCGATCGCGCCGGTGAATGCGCCGCGCTTGTGTCCGAACAGCTCGCTCTCCACGAGGTTGTCCGGTGCTGCCCCGCAGTCGAACACCACAAACGGGCCGTCCGCCCGACGGGAGCGGGCATGCACCGCGCGGCTGATCAGCTCCTTGCCGGTGCCGGTCTCGCCCTCGATGAGCACGGTGAGGTTGGTCGGCGCGACCCGCTCGAGCACCCCGAAGACCTGCCGCATCGCCACGCTGGCACCGACCACGCCCTCGAAGTTGTCCTCGACAGAGGGCTCGATGTCGATGACTTCATCTTCCTGGGTGAAGATCATCTCGGTCCGCCCCACCCGAAAGAGGGTCTCCGGTCCGAGAAACACCTCGCGGATCCGGACCTGACCGACGAAAGTACCGTTTGTGGAGTTGAGATCCCGAAGCAGCACCCCCATCGGCGTCCGCACGATCTCGGCGTGGCGACGGGAGACGGTTGGATCGGTGAGCAGGATGTCGAGGTCTTCTCGCGCGCCGATTCGGATGACATCCAGCTCGAATTCCCAGGACTGCCCCATGTCCATTCCGCCCACACACCGGAGCCGACTCCGGTGGAGATGCAGCTGATGAGGCTGCGTTGCGATGGTGCTGGTGACCTCTCTCACCGCACCAGTCTAAGGCATCATGGAGCACAGGTCACTGTGCGGCCCCGACCGGGTTCCTTTCGGGTCTGGGCACTGACTTGATATACAGGCTCTCCGATGGAGGTTTCCAATGACCCTGATCCTTCTCACCCTCGCGGCATCTGCGCAGGACGTCCTGATCAACGAGGTTCTCTACGACTCCACCAAGAGCTCCGATGGCGACGGGGAGTGGATCGAGCTGTGCAACCCCACCTCGGGAACCATCGACCTCTCTGGCTGGGAATTGGAGTCCGCCGGCTCCTCGTGGACCGAGAGCTACACCTTCGATGACAAGACCGTCATCAAGCCCGGCGGATACCTCGCGGTCGGCACTGGAGTGGGTGT
>JBLHNG010000085.1:0-16784 GCA_047621685.1 Myxococcota bacterium
CGACAACTTCTCCTTGCGACGAACCCTCATCGAGGCGGCATGGGAAGCCGAGCCTGACCAGGCTGATTGGCCCATCCTCGCGGAGAAGCCGGGACGGCGAAAGGCCGACCCAAAGTTGTATTACCGAGGTTGGTCCATTGAATCTCCATTCACGGCTCAGCGCCAGGTGGTCGGCGAGACCGTGGTTGAAGCAGAGACCGTTCGATTCCTCGTGATCGCCTCAGACACCTTGGCGAAGAACCTGGAAAAGACGCTGCCGAGGAAGCTGAAGTCAGAGCGGACGAAGCTGGAGAAAGGACTGAAGACCTTGAACCGATCGGGCTTTGCTTGCTTGACGGATGCGCAGGCTGCCGGGGAGAAGCTGACAAAGATGGCGCGCCTCCACGAGGTGGTTGTTGGAACGTATTTCGAGGATGTTCCGATAAAACGGTCTGTTCGAGGTCGTCCACCGAAAGGAGCGAAGAGCGTCTTGAATCGGGTGTGGAAGGTGAGCATTGAGGTGTCCGAGTCCGAGAAGAAGATCACGGCGATGCGTCGTCGTAAGAGCTGCTTCTCCGAGAGCGCAAGCGAGGTGAACCTCGGCGCGGCCCGTGGTGCGGCGCTGGATCAGCTGCTGCAGCGGCTGATGGTGGGCTACGGACTCGCGGCACTGGATGCCGCCATCGGATCGGGGGCGCCCACACTGGCTGGCGTGGGCATGGCGGTCGAGCCGACCTCCCTTGAGGGGGCCACGGTCTGGGCGGCCTACCCGATGCTGAGTGGCGTGGGGCTTGATCCCAGCACCGGCAGCCGGATGGGGCCGACGGTGTCCTCGATGGCAAGCGCCCTGACGCCCTATCTTGCGGGACTGGAGGCCGGGCTGCACAGCGTGGAGGTCGCCGCGCTGCTTGGGGGAGCTGGAGGCCCGGGACCGTGTGGGCTGCTGCCGCCGGTCGTCGCGGTGCCGGGAAGCGCGGTGAGCATGGTTCGCCTGGAGGGCACGGTGCTGGTGGATGGTCAGGCCACCGGAGACATCTGCACCATGTCCGAGACGGTCGCCTGGCCGCTGCCCCGCAGCAACGCCTCCCTCCGCTGGCAGCAGTACTCTGTGGTGAAGGTCGCGCCCCCTGCCGGAGAGTAGGCCGACGCCAGACAGAAGCGTCCTCATGAGACCTCTCCAATGGCGACGGAGCGGATGCCGATGAGCCACGAATAATCCGCCACCTAACTGTCACATACGCGCGGCACTGTTTCTGATACTCGGTCCCCTCTCAGACAATTGGAGACCAAAATGAGACACCTTCTTATCGCTGCCACACTGCTCTGCTTCAGCACCACCGCCCAGGCCGGAGACCGCAGCGCGCTGCAGCTCCACGCCGACTTCTTCGACATCACCGGCGATGGCTGGATCACCTGGTCGGAGACCTACACCGGCTGTCGACAGCTCGGCTTCTCGACCGTCACCGCCTCGGGACTGGCCAGCGCGATCAACCTTGCGCTGGGTGCAGCAACCAACGGCAGCACCTGGACCATCAACATCGACGACATCCACCTCGGCAAGCACGGCAGCGATACCGGGGTGTACGACGCGGACGGAAACTACGTAGAGGCTGCGTTTGAGGCACTCTTTGAGACCTACGATGTCGACGAAGACGATGCCCTCAGCGACACAGAATTCGAGGCACTCTACACCGGTCAGTACACGGATCTATCCGGCAGCCTGGCCTCAAAGGCAGAGTTTGGCCTGCTGATGGACATCGCCGGGGAGGTCCGCACCCGCGAGGTCTACAGCTGGTGGTATGGCACCACCACCGAGTCCTATGAAGTCCTCACCCGGGACACCCTGGAGTCCTTCTACGACGGCAGCCTGTTCTACGACATCGCCGGCCGATAGACCCCATAGAGCCAACACATCCCGCTGCTTCACCGCTCCGCAAGAGGGAGCAAGAGGTGGTCGCTCCACGAGACATGTGCGACCATCCGGTCTGTCTATGAACCAGGAGAGGCGGGATGTCGCTCGATTGGGATGAGCTGCGGCTCTGCCGAACTGTCTTCGAGGAGCGCGGGCTGCGAAAGTCTGCCGTAAAGCTTGGAATGAGCCATGCCACGTTGCGACGGCGACTTGAGTCTCTCGAAGCGAGTCTCGGCGTGGTGCTCTTCGACCGCCGGCCCAGCGGCCTCCACCCGACGCCAGCGGCAATGGAGCTCTTGCCGCTCATCGAGCGCATGTCGGACAATGTCGCCACCCTTCGGCGCAAGGCAGCGGGTCTGGTGCCGGGCCTTGAGGGCTGGGTCCATGTGAGCCTTCCCGACATGTTGGCCTCTGAGCTGCTGGCCGAGCCCATCGCCGCATTCTGTCGCGAGTGGCCATCGGTCCAGGTGAGGGTCCAGACGACCAACGACTTCGCCGACTTGACGCATCGGGAAGCGGATCTCGCGGTCCGCGTGCTGCCCCTCGGCGTGAAGCCGGACGAGGATCTCATCGGCTACCGCGGGGGCCCGCTCGTCGCTGCGGTGTATGGCGAGACCGACGACTGGATTGGATTCGACGGCATCGACGCCGTTGTCGCCAACACGCCGATGAAAGATGGGGGGCGCCTGGGAGCATTCAACAGCGTCTACCTCCAGCGCGCCCTGTGTCGCGCGGGGAGCGGACTGGCGATGCTGCCCTGCTTCATGGGAGGCGACCTTCCGAGGCGGACGCCGCCCACACACGCCGCCGATGTCTGGGTCCTCGTGCATCCAGACCAGCGACGAAACCCTCGGGTCCGGCTGTTTCGAGAACAGATGGTCGCTGCGCTGGAGACCGAGGCTGCCCGCCTGGAGGCGTGAGCGTCTGACTGGTTTACCCGTGAACCATTGTGGTTCAAATGGTTTGCTGCTGCCACAGCCATCGCCGACTACTGATCCGTCACGAGGAGATTGTGACCATGGCCACTCAGCGCGGCATCCCGATCCTGTGGGCAGCGAGTGTTGCGCTGCTGTTCTGCAGCTGCGCGAGCAGGAGGCCCGTCGAGAGCAGCCCCGTGTGGGCTCCCACGGCAGCGGCGGGGTGGGAGGTGCGAGACATAGACACGAGCGAGTCTCCATCATGGGTCGTCTACGAGCGCGATGCACACGTCGCGGACGTGAAGGCGTTTCGCCTCGTCGGCATCGTGGATGCGGAGCCTGATGTGGTCATGCGTGCCGTGCGGGAGCGCCTCCTCGATGCCCGGTACATGCCCAAAGGGCTCCAGTGGCAGGTCCTGCAGAGCTCGGAATCAGAGATCGTCGTGTACGGGCTGATGCCAGCCCCCTTCCCCATGCGTGACCGTGAAGCGACCGAACACATGGTGTTCTCCCATGATCCGTCCACGGGGGTCCATCGCATGGACTCGCGAGAGGTCGACACAGAGGAGCCGGTACCGCGTGGCGCCCTCCGAATCCCGGTCTCTCGCAACACCTTCGTGATCGCCCCCCACGGGGAAGGCCAGAGCGTAGTGACGAACGACAGCGTCCACGACCTCGGAGGTGGCTTCCCAAACTGGGCGATCTACGGACCGGTTCGGAAGCAGCTGGTGGAGGACTTGCACATTGTGCAGGACCTGTCGGTCTATCACGCCACCCCATAGTCAGGGACGGATTGGGTGCAGGTCAGCAGGCACCGGGCCAAAGCGCATTGACAGCGCTGCTTATATCGTATATCGACGATATACGTTAAAACCGGGTGCATCATGAAAAACCCCACAGCCTGCTGCCCACCTGCTGAGCCGATGCCGCCAGTGCCAGCCGATGAGAATGAGGCCAACGCACACCTCGCGCGGCTCGCCAAGGCCATCGCTCATCCCGCGCGAGTGGCCATTCTTCGCCTGCTTGTGCGTCACGAGGGCTGCATTGTCGGTGACATTGTCGATCAGCTGCCGCTCGCGCAGTCCACCGTCTCCCAGCACCTCAAGAAGCTGAAGGCGGCCGGACTCATCCGCGGCGAGGTCGATGGTCCGCGCATCTGCTACTGCGTTGAGCCCGGTGTCGTCGCGCTCCTCAAGGCACTGGTTGCCGCGCTCTGAGCGTTGTCTTTCCGCAACGATTCAATCGCATGTCCACAATAAACAATGGGGTTCCTGCCATGTGCTGCTCGATGGGCTCCAGAGCCAGGACGTGTCGGCAGCAGGAACGCAGGCCCGACGTAGTGAGCAACACTGTGACGAACGGAATCTGAAAAACATGGGTATCTTCGAACGCTTTCTATCTCTATGGGTCGCGATGGCCATCGCTGCAGGCGTCGGGCTCGGGCTCGTCGTGCCCGAACTCTTCGAGGTCGTCTCCCGCCTGGAGTGGGCACGAGTCAACCTCGTCGTTGCGCTGCTCATCTGGCTCATGATCTACCCGATGATGCTCAAGGTGGATCTGTCCTGCCTCAAGGAGGTCGGCAAGAAGCCCAAAGGGCTTGCACTCACCCTGGTGGTCAACTGGCTCATCAAGCCCTTCTCCATGGCTGCACTGGGGGTGCTCTTCTTCCAGCACATCTTCGCCGGCCTTGTCCCTGCCGAGGATGCGCAGCAGTACATTGCCGGGATGATCCTGCTCGGCGTGGCCCCGTGCACGGCGATGGTCTTTGTCTGGAGCCACCTGACCGACGGCGACGCAAACTACACGCTGGTCCAGGTCTCCGTAAACGACATCATCCTCGTCTTCGCCTTTGCCCCTATCGCAGGACTGCTGCTGGGAGTGACCGACCTTCAGGTGCCCTGGGAGACGCTGCTCGCCTCCGTCGTCATCTTCGTCGTCATCCCGCTGGTGGCCGGCATACTCACCAACAAACAGCTCCTGAAGACCGGCGGTGTAGAGGCGATCGAAGACCTCGCAGGCAAGCTCAAGCCAGCCTCTGTCGTTGGGTTGTTGCTGACCGTCGTGCTCCTGTTCGGCTTCCAGGCAGAGACCATCGTGGCGCAGCCAGGCCGCGTCGTGCTGATCGCCATACCGCTGCTCATCCAGAGCTATGGCATCTTCGCGATAGCCTACGGGCTGGCTTACGCGCTGAAGCTCCCGTTCAACATCGCCGCCCCCTCCGCGATGATCGGCACCTCCAACTTCTTCGAGCTGGCCGTTGCCGTCGCCATCAGCCTGTTCGGCCTCGCCTCGGGCGCAGCGCTGGCCACCGTTGTCGGCGTGCTCATTGAGGTGCCGGTGATGCTCTCACTCGTCGCCTTCGCCAACCGCACCAGGGGGTGGTTCCCGACTGCCCCGGCTTCTACTTGAGAGACCGCCATGCCCGGACTTCACTTCGACAGCATCCTGTTCCTCTGCGTCGCCAACTCGGCTCGCTCTCAGATGGCCGAGGGACTGGCCCGTGACCTCTTCGGCGACCGCGTGGCCGTGCAGTCGGCGGGCTCATCCCCGTCACGGGTCAACCACTTCGCCATCCAGGCCATGGCTGAGGCTGGCATCGACATCTCGGCGCACCGCTCGACGTCGGCACAGGCCATCGATCCCCAGAGCGCAGACCTCGTCATCACGCTCTGCGCAGAGGAGGTCTGCCCGGTGCTTCTCTCCAGCGCACCGCGCCTGCACTGGCCGCTGAAGGATCCAGATCGCAAGCACGAGGACCTCACCGACACCGAGCGCCTGCAGCACTTCTGCGCTGCACGGGATCAGCTCCGTACACGCCTCCAGGTCCTGGCGGCACTGCGTGATGTGCCTGAGGGACCAGACCCACAGGAGTTCCACGCGAGCATTCGTGTGCCCAACCTCCCGGCTGCAGCGCGCTTCTACACCTGGCTCCTCGGCGTCTCGCCCCGGGAGTGGACGCACCGCTACATCACCTTTGTCAGCGAGGCGCTGCGCACCAACTTCGTCGTGCTTGTTGATGACGGCAGGACCCTTCACCAGGACACGCTCTACCACCTCGGCATCAATGTCAGCACGAAGGACGCCGTCATCGCGGCACACCATCGCGCACGCGCTGCTGGCTGGACCATCCAGAAGCCCGCCCGGACGACCTGGCACGGGACGCCGCTGCATGAGCTGTGGCTAAAGGATCCTGGCGGCAACCTCGTCGAGATCTACGCACGCCTCACAGACGCGGAGCATGCTGACATGCCAGCCGACATGGCTCCCATCGTGCTGGTGGAGCACTGAGACTGGGAATGGTGCCTCTCAGCCGTGGGCGGACGCGCAGAGCTGTCGGCCTGGTCTATGGAAGACCTCCGGCCTCCCCTGTGAGCCCCTGGAGCACCGGCCCCAGCAGGAGCAGCGAGGCTCCGGGCTGGCGCTGGGGCCACCGCTCGATCACCTCCCGCCCCTGCATCAGCGCCTCCTCGCGGCCACCTGGCGCGCCACCATCGGGCGGCATGGGGGCGCTCACTGCGGGGGGACCGCCCATGGGCGGGTCATTGGAGGTCGAGCCGATGGGACCTTCGATCCACTGGAGCACATAGTCGCTGTCGGCGATGTCCCACTCAAGCGGCCCATGGAAGCGCGGGTCGGGGGAGAGGAAGCTGCCCTCCCGCCCGTCGAGCACCAGCAGCCCGGCAGAGGGCGGGGTGAAGACGTGGATCGTCGCGTCGGGCAGGTCTCGCCGCAGCGCATACCAGTTGCTCACCGCGTCGTCTCCAGGCTGGAGCAGGGCCTCCATCCAGGCCAGGTTCTCTGTCCGCTGGAGCCAGGGGGAGCCCGCCCACGGACTGACAGGGAGGAGGGCCACCGGCAGCAGCAGCAGCGGGCTCCAGCGCACCACAGACCAGCGGCGGGTCACCAGGGCCAGCGGGGCGACCAGGAGCAGCGGCGCCATCACCAGGCCCGGCAACAGGAAGCGCAGGGAGAGGGAGGAGAACAGGCTCGGCAGCACCCCCGCGACGGTGCCCAGGATGCCCACCCAGCCCACCAGCGCCGCAGCACCCTTGCGCCGCACCAGCGCCACGAGTCCGCTCAGAAGACCGACCAGTCCGCCGATGGCCAGCCACCACAGGGTGTTGGTGCTCGTGCGGGGGAAGGCGGTCTTGAGGATGTCGGCGGATCGCCTGAGGCGCTTGCTCCGGGTCTGCTCAGCGGTCAGGCCCCGGGCTTTGGTCAGGCTGCGGTAGATCGTCCACGGGGCGCTGGAGCGGCCGAAGATGTAGCCCCCCTCAAAGTACTCACTGTGATCGACATCTGCGATGACCTGCGGACCCTGCCGGGGGGCGCTGTCATAGACAGACTCCATGGTCTGGATCTGGGCGTCGAGGGTCATCAGCGGGCTGGGAAAGACAGCATAGAGCGCCCCCAGCAGCAGCACCGGCGCGCCCAGCCTCGCGAGGTTCTTGTGGGCGACCCGCCAGCGCAGCAGGGTGGATGCCACGACAATTCCACCAACCAGGAGGCCGATCCCAATCCCCTTCTCCTGAGACGCCAGCACCGCTCCCAGGGCCGCACCAGACACCCACCACCACACCGGCCGCTCGGTGCGGTGGGCCTCCACAGCCCCCGCCACCACCCAGACCGCCCCGGTGGCCCACAGGGGGTAGCAGCTGATCCAGGTGCCCAGCTCAACCACCACCGGCATGCTCGCGGCCAGCACCGCAGCGACCAGGGCACCGGGCAGCCCCAGCAGCGCCCGCCCCAGCACAAACACCCCTGCCACCGCCCCTGCAGTCAGTCCCAGAGAGAAGACCTGGGCGTTGACATGCACCGGGCCGGGGATGATCAGGCTGAAGAACGCGGCGAGCGTGCTGTACAGGGGCCAGCGGTTGGGGGGGTAGGGAACATCGTGGGTGATGGCCAGCACGCTCTGGTACCAGGTGTCCCAGTCCGCCCCCCGTGGGATCCAGGTCGACTCCATCAGCTGTCGCTGAAGGATCAGCCCTGCAAAGGCCACCGCAAAGACGCCGAGCGGCCACCAGCGGCTGTCGCGGATTCGCTCCAGGCGAGAAGAGTCTTCCGGGGGTTGGCTCATCGTCGAGATTCTACACCCCCCGGTCTGCGCCGCTGCTGCTGTGGGGGTGGGAGAGGCTCCACAGGGTCCATGGCGGGGATATAGTTTGGCCCATGGGCTTCATCTACTCGTCTTTGTTGTGCCTCAGCCTCCTGTCTTGCAGAGGTGGCGTGGAGGAGACTGGAGGCGTGGGCGACGGCTCAAGTAATGACGACACAGCCGACACAGCCTACGACACGGGCGAGCTGCGCGAGGAGGTCGATGGCGACGGCGACGGCTACCCAAGCTGGCAGACGGCTCAGGATCCGGCACTCGCAGACTGCGATGATCTCGACCCGACCGTCACCCCCTTGACTGAGCGTCTCCTGCCCGAGGGCTCCTTCCTGCGGGGTCAGGACGACACGCCACACACGAGCCCCCAGCGGGAGATCTGGATCTCAGCAGTCTGCCTGGATCTGACCGAGGTGACCAATGCGGCCTTTCTGCCCTTCCTTGAGGTACAACATGCCGCAGGCATGCCCAACCAGGACGACGACGGAAGGCAGCTCTACGACTTCGATGACAGCGACGACATCTACCCCCAACGCCTCTCCGAGTCGGAGGGGTCCTACGCGATACAGGAGGGCTACGAGGACCACCCCGTGGTTGAGGTCCACCAGTGGTCGGGGACGGCCTACTGTGCCTGGGCAGGCAAGCGCCTGCCCACCGAGGCGGAGTGGGAGAAGGGCGCACGCGGCACGGAGGACGACCGCCTGTGGCCCTGGAGCGAAGACGATGACGCCTTCGGCTGTGACTACGCCAACATGACCCTGCTCACGCCCGGCGACACGGAGGGAACGATCTGCGTGAGCGACACCACCCCCGTCGGGACCTACCCATCGGGCACCTCGCCTTTTGGGCTGGTGGACATGAGCGGCAACGTCGCGGAGTGGGTCAGCGACTGGTTCGAGTCGGCCTACTACGAGGTGTCTGCCGACACTGATCCCCAGGGCCCTGAGAGCGGCTTGTCCGAGCAGTTCGAGGGCCCGGCGCGGCTCAGCCGTGGGGGCTCCTACCTGACGAGCGCCGTAGAGAGCACCGTGGTCTTCCGATACTCCGAGCCCGAAGATGCCACGAGCAATGGAGTGGGCTTCCGCTGCGCCCGCAGCCTCTGAGCCTGCGACCCGGCGCCCTAAGCCTCCCGCGATGCTCGCAGCACCCGGAGCGCCAACCGCGCCTGCTCCCTGACCAGCTCTGGCGGCTCGCCTGCCCCCAGCTGCATCAGGATGGTGGCGAGCTGGGTGTCGATGTAGCGTGCCGCCAGCTCCGGCGAGATCGACGCGTCGGCCTCACCCCGCCCAAGGGCCTGCCGGTACCAGGCTTCGAAGACCTCCCAGCGATGCTCCTCCATGGACCGCACCCGTGCCTCGGTCGCTGGACCCAGGCGTGATCGGGCGAGCCGCATCTTGGTGAACAGGCACCCAGCGGGGGTGCCGCGATCAGAGGTCATCCCGACAACGAGCTGCTCGACAAGCTCAGCGAAGGGAAGCTCGATGGCGAGCGCCTCCAGAACAGGGGTGACGACCCGCTCGCGGTAGTGCACGAGCGCTGCCTCCATCAGCCCATCCTCACCACCGAACTCCCGGTAGAGGGCCGGCTTCGAGATGTGAGCGCGACGGCACACCTCGTTCAGCGACAGGCTGTGAACGCCCTCGCGCCAGTAGTTGACCATCGCAAGCTCGATGGCAAGCTGCCGGTCGACGGTCTTTGGGCGTCCGGGTCGCCGCTTGTGTGGAGCATCTTTCATACCGGTCGGTACATTAACTCTTGACGGCTGGTAGGCACAGGCTAAACCATTTTCGTACTAATCGGTACGAAAATATTCATGAGAAGCCTCACGCACCCGGCACGAAGCATGCGGGGTCGGGTGCCTCGTATCGGAGGAACATTGGTCGTCGGACACTTCGCAACCGCTCTTGTCGCCAGGCAGCAAGCCCCCCATGGGCCCTTCGCCTTCTACCTGGCGATCTCCCAGTTTCCAGACATGCTCTGGCACGCTTTCCACTTTCTCGGTATCGAGCCGACCTTGCCTGCGAATCCAATGATGGCGAGCCTGGACAACATGCAGGCCGAGATGACCTACAGCCATGATCTGCTGCCCACGCTGGGATGGATCGTCCTCGTCGTCCTGATGGGTCGCGGCCTGTTCGGCAGCTGGCGGTCGGGCTTGACGGGCGGTGCCCTGGTGGTGGTACACATGTTCTGCGATGCCATAAGCGGGCATACACACTACATCTTCGGGCCGGACAGCGCGGCGATCGGACTGGGATTGTACGCCACGGCCCCCTACCTGGCACTCGCCATCGAAGGTGTGTTCACCCTGGCTGTGATGGCCTGGGTCTTCCGCACAGACGCCAGAGCCGGGGTGCGCCGCAGCCGGGCCACGTTGATGGTGTGGGTCGCGGTGTTCGCTGGTGGCCTCATGGCGATGTTCCCATCTGCCGACCTGTCGCTGGTCGAGATGACCGGGATGGCGCCTATCGAAGCGCTATCCGGGACCCTCGTTCCCGGCCTGATCGCCATGTACCTGACCATGTTCGCCGCTCTAATCTGGGCGGACGCCAGACCGACGACCCGCATCGCAGACGCGTGACCCCGCAGAGACCTGCAGCCTGGATCGTGTGGTGGGTCCCAGTGCGTCATGCGACCCGCGAAGGTTCCGTCTCAGGCCACCTTCAGGGTGCGCTCGCCCCACTCATCCTCGCCGACCTCCAGGTTGTCAGTGGCGCCCAGTGCGCGTGCGGTGGTCTGGATGACCCGCAGCTCCTGGGGGGTGATCTCGTCGTTGGCTGAGGCGATGGCGGTGAGGTACTTCAGCACACTGCGGCACCGACGAGGGTTCCCTTCCAGCAGGGTATTCAGCTTCCTGGCCTGCTTGTCGACGAGGGTGAGCAGCTTGACGCCGTCCTTGATGTCCGGTATTCCGCCGAGTGCCTGGCCCACGACCTTCCACCGCTCGTCGTCGCTGAGATCGGGGAAGCGATGCTGGAGCACTGCGTTCATCTTCTTCAGCTTGGCGCTGGAGGGACGGGCTTTTCCGTTGGTGGGAGCGACGTCGGCGGACACAACGACAGCCATGAGGAAGATCAAGGGACGGTCTGCTTTGCTGGCCATGATGGTGTCCTACAGGTCGGGGGCGTACAGGGCGCCGAGGGTGGGGCTGGCGTAGATCTCAGCGGCAAGGATGCGGCTGGACTTGAAGCGCTGGAACGGCGCGCTCATGAGGGTGACGATCTCCGTGAGCATGTCCTCGAAGTCGATGGTGTCGAATCGGGCGTCACCCAGTCCGGTGTTGTCACCGATCTGCTGGGCGAGCTTCCGCTTCTCGGAGTTGATGTTGATGGTGTGGGTGCTGCCGACCTTGACGTAGTCGTCATACACAGCCTTGCTTCCCATGCTCTTATGCTCCTCGTTGAGGACGCCAAATCTTCCTCGAACGCTCAGGTAGAAACCCAGGTTTTCCGCAGCGACCTCTTTGATGAGGAAGGCGTACCAGACCGCTTGCAGGGAATCGCCCTTGAGGATGGACTGCATCGTCGGCAGCTCGATGGACTGGGCCGAGAGGCGATCCTCGATGGTGTCGATCTTGTCTTCCTTGATGACTGCCACCTTCTGATCCTGAAGCTGGGTCTGGAGGTTGTCGAAGTTGCGGACAAGGTAGACGGTCAGCGACATGCCCATAGCCCTCAGCGCAGCTTTGATCTCATTGCGGGAGCTGATGCCGGTGAGGGCGATCTTCTTGCCGCTCTTGCTCTTCTTGAACCGTCCTCCACTCACCCGACCCGCCTGGGCCAGCTCGGTGAGGGTGGCTTCGTGCTCGAAGCTGTCTGTGTTGTTGACTACGAGCAGGTGACCGCCGCCGAACTCCTTCTTGACCCTGGGCACCAGTCGGAAGTAGCCCTCCTTGAGGGTCACGATCAGCTTTCCGTGTTTGACGAAGTATTTCGTGCTCTCTCCCTTGCCTTTCGCCCGCAATTTTTCCTTTGTTTCCTCGCGGATGGCGACGACGCTCTCCTTCATGGCTTCCATCGCTTCCTGCTCGTACCAGATCAACTCCACGATCTCGTCGCCGTAGTCATCGATCCCGCCCAGCTCGTCCATCGCGTCCCCGACTGCCTCCACCCCATCGGGCGACCACTCCTGCAGCAGGGTGTAGGCGTTGTTGAGCACGATGCGGTACTGGTTGAGCAGGGCGTTGCCGGTGCCGGTGCTGTTGAGGGCCTCAATGGCGGCTGCCAGAGCCTCGAACGAGCCGAAGTGAGCCAGCGGATCCTCAGCGATTGTGGAGGGGCTGGGCAGGTTCATGGACTTGAGGTCGGTCAGGATCTGCTTCTGCGAGACCGTCTCAGCGGCTTTGGCGTCCTCGCTCATGCCATTGGCGAAGACGAAGTTCTTGATCTTGAGATCCTTGCAGGCGATGGTCAGGTCGACCTCACCGCCCCGTCCCGCCACCGTCTTCTGAAACGACAGGGTGGTGCCGTCGGTGTTGGTGACCACTCCGGTTACCGATACGATCTTGGAGATGTCGTCGAAGAACTCGTTTTCTTTGGTGTATCGAAAGGCTGCGGTCTTCTTGAAGACGTTGTGTGCAGAGACAGGATTCTTGAACTTGGCGACAGTCGTGACCTTGTCGAAGTGCAGAATGACTTCCTTGGTCCCCTTCTTGCGAAGCAGGCAGAACGACAGGCTGTTTCCCTGCTTTCCCTTTAAGAATCCGAGCTTGTTCTTCGCGTACTTGAGATGCTGAGGGGTGCAGTTGATCGACACAGTGCGTTCTCCGGAGAGGGTCTTGCTCTGTGAGACACGCCGTCTTCAGAATCGGGCAGTACCGGGGCAAAAATTCTTTGATGTCTTCTCAAAACGGGTGGAGCTGGCGAGTCGGATTCGGCTGATGATCCTGTCGTCATCGGGATGATTGTATAGTATGGCCCCGCTCCGCAGCCGCTGGGGTCCTGACTGACATGAGCACACTCAATGGCATCTGCCGGCAGCGCCCCACACCAGCCCGCCATCGTCCAGCTCTGTGAACGGATGGTGCAGTCAGGCAGTGGTGATGGTGTTCACCTCACTGATAAGCTCGTCTCCAGACAGAGAGGTCTCGATGAGCGACAGCGTGCCCGCAGATGTCATCAACAACATCCCCCGAACGCACTTTTCTCCTAGCGCCATCCACGGCCACGGCCTGTTTGCCACCGAGGGCTTCTCTGCCGGAGAGCAGCTGTGTGCCCTGGATGGACAGCGTGTGCCCTGGTCGGTCTACGCCCGTCGCGAGGGCTTCTCTGGAGAGTGGAACGCGACCACCGGTGACATCCTGGTGATCCGTCCGTTTCGCACCCGCTACTACTACATCAACCACAACCGCAGTCCCAACCTCCAGGTGCTGGAGGATCCGCTCCGGGTGGTCGCACTGCAGGACATCGCTGCCGGTGAGGAGCTTCTGCTGGACTACCGCCGAGAGCCCCTGCCTGAAGAATACATGCAGACACACGGGAGCACCTACCTTTGAGCGGTCCGCAGTTCTCGTGCCTGTACCCCATCCTGTTCCGCAACAACAGCTACGTGCAGTATCGCTTCAAGCGGTACACCCCGGGGCCGCGCTTCGAGAAGCTCACCCCGCTGAATTGCCCGCCGCGCTACGCCCACGCCCTGCACGCAGGCTCGATGCTCTACCAGTGCGTGCTGCGCAGCGACGAGACCCTGCTGGAGAAAGCCTGGCCGCGCCTGGGGTTTGTTGCGGGGCGCTTTGTGCCGTCAGACAGCGGCTGCACGCTGCTCTACGATTCTCGCTACGGCATGTTCCTCATGGACTTCTCGCTGTCCATCGAGCTGGAGTCGTGGTCTGAGGGCACGGATCCAGCGCCCATCCTGCAGCTCCAGGAGCAGATCCGGGCGCTGCTGGTCGCCGATCCCCGAACCCCCGCCGAGCCCTGTGCCTGGGCGATGGCGCTCCAGGAGCAGAGCCTCGCGCTCGTGCGCTCCGAGATGAAGTCGACCATCGCTCCGGAGATGATCGAGATACCGCCGAGCATGGGCTACCTCGTCAGCACCTTCCCCGAGGCCGCCGAGGTCCTGCCCACAGCGATCCGCCAGCAGCTCCTCGCCCACTTCCACAGCGGCGATCTGCTCGCCGAGCAGCTCCCCCGGATGCAGAAGCTGCCCATCGCCGGGCCGGATCGGGAGGTCTTTCTGGGCTGGCAGTCGAGCACACTGTGGGGGGTTTCTGAGGAGCGCTGCCTGGAGCTGTTCCCGGTGTTTCTATCGATCCAGCTGATCTATACGCTGTACTCGGTGTACTTCCTGGCCCAGACAGAGGAGCTGTTCGAGGAGATCTTCTACTACGACGAGGACCGGTTCCGTCACCTCCAGGCGCGCACGGACCGCATGCTGATCCTGGTCGACAAGACCATCCACGACAAGGACGTCTTTGAGTCGAAGCTGCGCCCCATCCAGCAGTCCGTGTTTGCGAACCTGTGGGACTACTGGGGCATGAAGAAGATGCTCGATGCCTGCGAGCGCTCACTGCACAGCTCCAAGCGGTCCCTTGAGATGAACATCAACATCATCCACGAGAAGATGGGAGAGCGACAGAACAACCTGCTCTTCGTGCTCGCCATCATCCAGATCGTCGCCATGATGGGCATCATCAACGACTACCTCGCGCTCAACGATCGGTTCAGCGCCCTGTCGTTCGTCATCCTCGGCGGACTGCTTGTGGCCACCACTGTCGTGTTTATTTTCAGCTACTACGAGCGCATCCTCTCCTGGCTCCGCTCCCGAGCCCAGTGAGGCCGGGTCGGCGGAGCCTGGAGCGAGCTACAGTCCGGGGCCGAAGAACACCGAGACGGAGCCGGCGTTCGAGCCGTTGCCTGCCCAGGCGGAGTCGACGAGCAGCATCTCGTTGGCGCCGTCGCCGTTGAAGTCTCCGCTGATGTCGATCTCGTTCTCCATGTCGCTGTCTGCAGAGTCAGACTGGATGACGTGCTCAGCATCGGCCACCGAGAGGGTTCCGCCGGTGAGCGGGCCGAGGAACAGGTAGGCCCCGGCATCTTTGACGGTGTCACCACCCGATGACAGCAGCATCAGATCAGCACTGCCGTCGCCATCAACATCGCCCATGGACAGCATGCCACCGGCGAATCCGGTAACTCCCGAGAGGCCCTCGATTCGCACGTCCGCGTCTGCCGCGAGCGCCCCGGTCTCTGGGGAATCGAAGAAGACATACGACACCCCCGCAGCGTCGTTGCTGAATGCCGAACCGACCGCAAAGTCGTCGTAGCCGTCATCGTTGAGATCACCACCGCCAGCGACCGAGCCGACCATGCCGAAGAATGTGATCCCACCCGCCTCCCCCGCGATCGAGCCGTCTGCGTCGGACATCGACAGGCTCCCGCTCGTCGGATCATCAAACAGGTAGACCCCGCCGGCATAGCTGTTGGCATAGACCGCTCCCACCAGCAGCTCGTCGTCTCCGTCGCCGTCGAGGTCACCGACATTCTGAACATCGCTGCCGAAGAAGCTGAAGGAGTCACCAGACACCATCCAATCCGCATCATCCTCGGCGACCAGATCGCCTTTCTGATCCCCGGAGAAAAGGAAGACCCCGCCGTTGAACATGCTGCCAGCGCCGTACGCTGAGATGATCAGCTCGGAGCTGCCGTCGCCATCAAAGTCGCCGTCTGCCAGGTCGTAGCCGAGCTGAGCGCTGGTGTCAGTCGAGGAGATCGTGGCGGTGGCATCGGCCTGGATGTCCAGCTCTCCAGCGACCCCGCCGGTGAACAGGTACACCGCGCTCTCGCCATCCGGGTCGGCGATGACCACATCGGCCATGCCATCGGCATCGAGATCGCCGCCGAGGGCAACGGAGTGGCCGGCGCTGTAGCCAGACTGGTTGGTGAACACCACATCGGCATCCGAAGAGGACATCTCACCGGAGAGCGTCTCGCCATGGAACAGGCGAACCGAGCCGCTCGTCACGTAGTCCACACCGACGAGCAGATCATCCATGCCGTTCCCGGTGGCATCGCCGGTGGACAGCGACTGGATGCCACCGCCAAAGTACTCGCCAACAGCCGAGCCGCGGATCAGGACCTCCGCAGTCTCCAGGTTGAGGGTCTCTTCCAGCGCACAGCCTTCCGCGGTGCCGTCGCAGTTGTTGTCCACACCATCGAGGCAGATCTCCTCGGCGTCGGGGTTGGTGGTTGCCTCGCCGTCGTCACAGTCCGTCGCGTCTTCGACCGTGCCCGTCGGCTGGCTGCAGGAGATGCTCGCCGTGGTCTCATCACCGAAGCCGTCGGCGTCGACGTCGCTGTAGAAGGTGAGACCGTCCACCGGCTCTTCGTCGATCTCGTCATCGCAGTCGTTGTCGATCTCATCGCACAGCTCGTCGGCACCGGGGTAGACGGTGTCGCTGGTGTCGTCACAGTCCTCAGTCTCGTCGAATCCGTCCGCGTCCGCATCGACCGGCAGGGGCTCGTCGGTCTCGCCGGTGTCGTCGGTGTCGGTGTCGGTGTCAGCCTCACCGGTGTCATCGGTCGTGGCGGTGTCGTCTTCGTTCTTGTCTCCGCAGCCGAGCAAGGAGGTGCTGGCCAGGAGGAGCAGGAACGTGAGGGGGGATGCGCGCATTGGGGGGCTCCATCAGGATGGCAGGTTGATACCGACATCCTGAAAGCAAGCACCATGCCAGCTCATTTTCATGTTTCTAACGTTAATTACAGAGTATTCCCGTACAGTTTTTAAGCACCTGATGACGAAACACTGTACAGCTCGGCTGACGCAATTCCGGCACCAGTTGGGCCGGACAGTATCCGGCCCAACTGGTGCGCTTTTGTCTGAGACGGGTGTTTCACCCCCACCCCCCCCGCTACGCGCTGACATCCTC
>JBLHNG010000086.1:0-16722 GCA_047621685.1 Myxococcota bacterium
GACTTCATCGCCTCCGCCGAGCACCTCGTCGCCTCTGGCTGGGTCGCCCCAAATCGCCTCGCGATCAACGGCGGCAGCGCCGGGGGGCTGCTGATGGGCGCAGTCATCAACGCCCGCCCGGATCTGTTCGCCGCAGTCGTCGCCCAGGTCCCGTTCGTCGATGCGCTCAACACCATGCTCGATGCCAGCCTTCCGCTGACCGTCACCGAGTATGAGGAGTGGGGAGACCCCAACAAGCGGCCAGTGTTCGACTACCTCGCCAGCTACTCCCCCTACGACAACCTCACCGCCCAGGACTACCCGGCGATGCTGGTCACCGCCGGTCTCAACGATCCCCGGGTCGGCTACTGGGAGCCGGCGAAGTGGGTGGCGGCGCTCCGCAACGTGAAGACCGACGACAACCTCCTGCTGCTCAAGACCCACATGGGTGCAGGGCATGGGGGCAAGTCGGGTCGGTATGGCCGGCTGGAAGACACCGCGTGGGTCTTCGGCTTCGTGATTGACCAGCTCGGAGCTGCTGGCTGATGAGCACCAGCAACCTCGCCCAGCAGGCGCTCAACAACCTCGTCAACCAGTTCGCTCGGCCGATGGACTTCCTCAGAGAGCTGGTCCAGAACGCCATCGACGCCGGGAGCCCGAGGGTCGAGGTCTCCGTCAAGCACATCGCTGGCAAGGCGGGCGAGAGCGGGGTGCTGGAGATCCACATTGCGGACTTCGGCGAGGGCATGGACGAGCGCATCATCGACGAGCAGCTCACCCGGATGTTCTCCTCCACCAAGGAGGACGACCTCACCAAGATCGGAAAGTTCGGCATCGGCTTCACCTCGATCTTCGCCATCAATCCCGAAGCCGTCATCCTGCACACCGGTCGGCACGGCGAGTTCTGGGAGCTGCTGTTCCACCCTGACCGCAGCTTCGACAAGTCCCGGGTTGATCGGGCCGTCGACGGCACCCGGATCACGCTGTTTAAGGGCATGCCGGACTCCGACGTTGACCGGTTCGTCCGAGAGTGCCGCTGGATCCTTCGCTACTGGTGCGAGCACTCCGACACCCCGGTCACCTTCTGGGACCGCACTGGCCTCGACGAGACCGTCACGACAGACTCCGCCGATCCATTCGCCGCGTTCTCCGCTCCCCAGGTCACCCCGTCGGGCCCCGAGACCGTCACCCGCCCCCTCGACCTGAACGCAGACCTCCATGTCGAGGAGCGCCTCGATGCCCTCGACATCCTCGTCGGCTACGCCACCCAGCCCCGCTACGGCTTCTACAACGGCGGGCTGACCCTGATGAACACCCGCTCCACCGAGCCGCTCGGCCACTTCGACGCCCGGGTCGGTCACCTCTCCTTCAAGGTCAAGTCCGACGCCCTGGAGCACACCCTCACCCGCGACAACGTCATCCAGGACGAGCACTGGCAGAGCGTGATGACCGATCTCGTCGGAGCGGCACGGAAGCTCCAGGAGGCGCTGCTGGGGAAGCTGAAGGAGACCGCCGAGTCGAGCGGAGACGTCCGCCCCTGGCTGCGTCACCTTGCTCGGGACTGTCGGGCGGATCCAGACATCAAGGACATCGAGAAGCTCTCTGAGCGAATCTGGCTGCTGAACCACGCCGACAGCCCGGTCACTCTTGCCCAGGTCGACGAGCAGCTCTCCAAGGTGGGCACGGTGCTGCTCGATCCCGGGCCGGGCGCGCTCCAGGATGCCCTGGTCGCGGAGGACTTGATCCTGCTGCCGGATGAGCCGGAGGTCCGCGAGCTGCTCCGGGCGGCACCGCGTGGGTCGGTGCTCTACCGCACTGAGCGTCCGATCAGCACCGCCCGCAGCATCTTCGTGCTCCCACAGCTCATCGACATCGACACCCTGCCCAACCAGGAGCGCCGCCTGCTGATCCGAAGCCGGGAGCTGCTGCGTCAGGCGGTCGGCAAGCGGGTGACGATCCGGGCGGGAGACTTCGGAGGCGTGGTGCGGGCTGCCGGGGAGTCCCTGGTGCTCGAAGGACCCGAAGAGGGCGGGCTGTTTCAGCGTCCACAGAAGACCCGGTTCCGATTGCCGCTTCTCCTCAAGCGCCGCAGCCTGCTCATCAACCGCCACCACCCTTTCTACCGCGCCCAGATCCTCGCCAGCGAGTCCAACATCAACCTCGCGGCATTCGGACTGGTCAGCGCGATGCTCCATGTCGAGGACATCTCCTCAGAGCGAACCTTTCGCCACCTGCTGAATGCGGCGGGTGAAGAGGTGATGGCATGAGCTCCATTGATGAGCTGATCGCCCGAAGTCGATCCCCGGGAACCTTCATCGAGCGGCGGGAATTCACCCTGTCGCGGGAGAAGGCGCTGGAGAAGCTGCGGGAGTTCTCCCTGCGCAACCCCCGGCAGTACATCCTGGAGCTGATCCAGGCCGCAGTGTTCTCGGGGGCGACCTACGTCGCGGTGGACATCAACAAGGAGCGCCTGCTGGTGGCATGGGTGGGGGGTCAGCCCTACACCGCCACCGAGCTTGAGCAGATCATGGACTACATCTTCGCTGACCGCGGTGAGATGTCCACCCGCCACCTCACCCAGCTCGCCATCGGGCTCAACGCCCTGCTCAAGCGCAACCCGAAGCTCATCCGAATCGAGAGCGGCGATGGCTCCCCGCGCGGGACCGCCCGGATGGACCTCAACCCGTCGGGCGAGGGCTCCCTGGGACTGCCCGAGGACGGGCTGGCGGGAACCTACATCCTCGTCGAGTATGCAAAGAGCTGGATCCCCAGCTTCTCCCGTCGTCAGTTCCATGACGAAGAGGGGGTCATCGAGACCCGGTGCCTGTATGTGCCGGTTCCGATCCTGCTCAACGGTCGCGCACCGTTCGGCTACCGGGCCAGCCGGGACATCCACATCTACGGCATCCGCCACCAGCAGACCTTCGACGACGGCGGTCGACGTGGCGTGGTCGGCATCCCCGGACGGGGCGCAGCAGGCGGGAGGAGCGGGGACATCCACCGGGAGTTCCGGATGATCGTCGGTGGGGTCTGGATCTCCAGCCTGGAGCTGCCGGAGCTTGGCGGCGCGCCAGGAGCGGACGGTGCGCCCTCGATGCTCGCCGGGGTCATCTGCGACGACCGACTGCGAAAGACCGCTGACCAGTCCGACATCGTCCAGGACCGCCGCTACATCGAGATGCTCCACGCCGTCCAGCCGGTGGCCACCGAGCTGATCCGCAATTCAGGCACTCCTCGCTACACCCCGCCCATGCTGCCGGCCGTTCCCAGCGGCGGGGTCGAGGAAGAAGCCGACACCGCCGAGCCGCTGCCGGAGATCATCCCGCAGCTTGCTCCCCGCGGGGCGATGGATGTTGAGGCCCTCAAGGGGCTCGGTGAGGGCGCGCCGATCTTCTGGACCCGTCCCGAAGACATCGACGGACTGGCAGAGTCGGTCGACCCGCTGCGGTTCCCCTGGCCGGTCCTGGTGCTGTCAGAAGGACAGGCGAAGACCCTGGAGGTTGCAGCCGCAGGGCTGGGCGTTGCCCGGCTCGGTGGCCCCGCAGATGCCGACTTCGTGCGCCGCGTCCTGGAGCGTCGCCAGCTCACCCGGACCATCTCCATCCCATTCCGGGGTGCCAACGATCGCGGCATGCTGCGCATTCGCTACCACGCCGCTGGAGCGACTCCGACCTGGTCGGACCCCCGGGTGGGTCGGGTGCCGGTGCTCATCGCCACTGACAACAAGACCCTGTGGTGTGGTCAGGCCCCGATCGCGCTGGAGCGCATCAGCATCGTCCTGGAGCTGGAAGCGCCGCCGACGGATCGCATGGTGGTGCGCGGCGAGATCATCGACCTCATCCTCCCCCACGCCTGGCGGCTGCTAGAGGAGGGCGCGCGAGAAGGAGACGCGGAGCCGGACATCGGCGCGGAGCGAGACCTCCTGGCTGGTGTGCTGGCGTCGAACTCCTACGCCCACTTCGTCGAGGAAGACGGTGCCCTCGCCCTGAGCGCCTCGCTGCCGAGCCGGTGGGGAGACGCCGCGGCCCGGCTGCGGGGGCAGGTCCTCTGCGACACGGTCGAGGGTCCGCTGAGCTTCACCGACTTCCTCGACCTCCAGGGATCCGCTCAGCTGCGCACCCTCACCTCCACCGCCCAGCGTGTGCGCATGGAGCCCCTTGAGGAGCGGTTTGGCTTCGGACACCTCCGGCTCCCCACGGCGGATCAGACCCCGGTGCTCGCCGTGGGTCGGGTCGGCAACCGCTGGCGGCGGATCTCTGCGGAGCGTCTGGACAACCCAACGATGACCCACCTCCTCTGGGTGCGGGCCTCGTTCTCTCCCGACAGCCCCCTGCCCTCCTGGGTCGACCAGCCCTCGGGGATGCGAAGTGTGGGACAGGTCTGCGCATCAGAGGCCCACCTCCGAGAGGGTCGGTTCTGGGAGACCGGACTGCGGCAGCTGCTCAAGGAGCTGCTGAACTTTGACAGCGCGGGGACCTGGAGCGCGATGGCCAGCGCCTCGGGGCACTCCGCGCATCGGTGCTGCCGGATGTCGCAGCTTGCCCTGCTGGAGCTGGTCTGGATGCTCGACGAGGCGGATCGCCATCGCATCCTGCCGGTCGCTGACAGCAGTCGGGCGCTCGCTGGCTCCCTGAAGCTGGACACGTTCCGCATCGCCCCGTTCCATGGACCGGCCACCGTCGACGACAGCACCGCGCTGCTGACCTACGATCAGGTCTCGATCCTCAGCGAGCGCGGGGTTCCCCTTCGCCCCCGGCTCGACGATCGCCCGGAGCTGTGGGCCTCCCTGGAGGATCCAGACGACGCCGGATGGCTGATTCGCCAGGAGGTCCGTATTCCCGGGCTCAAGGGCTGGCTGGGCCTTCGCGCCCCGTTTGATGGCACCTCCGGGATCCTCATCCAGTCCCTCGGAGCGATGGTCGCGATGCCATCGGGCGAAGCCGCCGCCCCCTGCCATGGCCTGCTGTGGCTCTCCGGCGGGGCCAGTCAGCCCACTGAGGTCCAGCTGGAGCTGATCCGTCTGGCTCGAAAGCAGCTCTACCAGCAGCTCGCCGAGCAGGTCGGTCTCACCAGCGAGATGCAGTCCGCCACCGATGCCTACCTCACTGCCTACGCCGCCGAGCAGGCCCCCACCGGGGTGTATGTGCCGGCGTCCTCCCCGCTGCTCAGCTTCCAGGAGCGTCTGCTCTCCGCGCTGACCGGACCGGGTGCGCCGTCGATGCACCTGGAGGTGGTCCAGGTCGAGAAGCGCTCTGGTCGAACTGCGGTCCAGCTGTCTGTAGACAACCAGGGGCTGCTCCTGGCGCTGAACACCACCAACACGATCACCGCCGAGGCCCTCGCCCGGCCACAGGGTGAGGTCGCCGAGCTGCTCCTGCTGGAGATGGCCCGCCGGATCTGCCTGTGGGGGGTGGATAATGAGCGGGAGTTGGATTTGTTGGAGATGCAGCGGGTGTTGATCGCTCAGCGGCTGTCGCAGGTGGGCGGGCCTCGGCGTCCTGGGCTTGCGGGGAGGTTGGGGCGGGCTGGTGGTGCAGGACGGTCCTTTGAGAGTGCGGACGGTGGTGAGTAATTGGTGTCCGGCTGGGGGTCGCAGGGGAGCGGCGACTGGAGTGAGCCGACGTAAGGCGGCCGCGAAGCGGGCACTCAACGCAAGGAGTGCAGCCCCCTCGAACGAGCCCCATGAGCAGCCCAGAGCAAAGCGAAGGGCGCGCAAGGGGGCGAAGTGGCCAGAAAAAGCATGGCGCCAACGATGGCAAACCTCAACCTCTCGGTGAGAGAGCACCCGCCGTCATCCCATCGCCCAGTCGCTGAGAAGCCAGAGGCGAGCAGTGCGTGGTAGGCAACATCGAAAACTGCGATGGGAGAGTCGCTGGAGTGAGGCAATACCTCCAACGCTGACAGTACCGCCTCACTCCGACGACTCGATAGGCGTCGACATTGATGTTGCCTGACATGCACTGCTTGCCGTTGGCTTCGCAGCGTCGTGGCGATGGGAGCCGAAGGGTGCTCCCTCCCCGGATGGTTGAGGTTCGCCATCGTCGGCGCCATTCTTTTTTCTGGCCACTCCGCTCCAGCGCTGGCCTGACGGCCCGCTCATGGCGCTCCGCTCAAGGGGGCTGCACGAATACTCGCTCAGCGACTGCGTTCCCCGCCCCCTGCAACCCCCAGCATGACACCCGCTCACTCCACCACCGTCCGCAAGCTCAAAGGACCGTCCTGTACACCTCAGAGCACCGAGTGGTTCTCACAGGTCAGCCTCATCGCCCAGGTAACAGCGGAGTAACCACCACATCCATCCCCTGTTCCGCCGCCCAATCCTTCACCGCCCCAATGAGGTTCGGCGAAGCCGAGAACCGTCGTTCGCGGTACAGCCCATACCCCTCCGGTGCTGCCTCCCCCGGAGTCACCCTCCGCCACGGATCCCGGTGAACCGACCGCCGAATGTCCGCAGCAACCGCCTCCGTAGAAAGATGCAGCAGCAACCCGGGGCGAATCGACTCTGGAACCCGCTCTGGCAGCGGCAGCCCGGGAAACCAGAACGGACCAACAAAGGATCGCGACAGCCGTCGAATCTCACCCCCTGTGGCCTCCGCAAGCTGGGTCTGCAGCGCAAGCAGCGGGGTAATCAGGTGCCGCGAGAGCAGGTGCTGGAGGCCCGGATCTGCTACCGCCCGGCCATCCTTCGTCCGTGACAGCGGACCGCTGCGCTCCCACCCGGCCTTGCCCGACAGCTCTGCCCGAATGCGCATCCAGGCCCCGTTGGGGGTCATCCGGTCAAACGCGATGGCAAAGTCGGTGTTCTTGCCGAGCCGCTTGAGCGCAACGCTGAGCCGGGAGATCGGGAGGAGGTTGTGGGCGAACAGGTGGCGGTGGAGGAGCCGCCGGTGACCCATGCGTCGACCGAGGTCGGCGTCCAGACGCGCCGCCTGGCTGATCTCTTCGTCGGTGAGATTGGAGTAGCCGCCGGTGCCCTCGGTGAGGCTCTTCTCAGCGATGGCACGCTCCATCCAGGGAAACGATGGAAGCCCGGAGCGGGTGTCCAGCTCGGCGGGGTCGAGAAGCTCGCCACAGAGCAGCGGATCGAGGGCCATCAGGTGGGCGATGGATTCCCGCAGCGGCACGAAGTCCTCGTTGGGGGCCAGGGCGTGCAGGCCAGCCTGGAGGGCGCGCAGGTAGGGGCCGATGCGGTCGGACTCCAGCGGAAGGACGCCAGCAGGAGGACGAGCGAGGAGGCTGGACATCAGGGACTCCGCATCAGAGGGTCTTCTTCTCCAGCCAGTCCTCTACCTCCGACTCCGCGGCTTCTCTCAGCGCCTTGTCGGCCATGTTGGCGGCGCGCTCTCGGCTCATGTTGGAGAGGTCGCCGGTCAGCTCGATGGCGTGGGCAGTGGTGGAGTCCTTGAGCTGCCGCGATATCTCCGGCAGCACCCGGGTCAGCAGCTCCTGGGCCTGGGCGACGTAGATCTCGGTGGCCTCCATCGCGACATCCAGCTCGGCGAGGGACTCGTTCAGCTCGTTGATGACCGTCGGTGCATCCGCTGCGATGCCCAGCGCCTGGATCTTGCGCCCGGAAGCGTTGACCCGGGTGGTGGCAGCGAGGACAAACTGAGACATCTCCTCGTACATGCCCATCACGGTGTCGCGGAGCGCGCGGGCCGGGGCGACCTCGTGGCGCAGCAGGAGAGCCTGGGCGTGGAACAGCTCGACAGACAGCGACTCGGTGCGCTCCACGAACTGCAGGCGGTCCATCAGCCGCTCCCGATCCATGTTGCTCAGCTCGGACTCACCACCCTCCAGGACGCGAAGCTCCGACTCCAGCTCCATGACCCGACGCGCCCCGAGCTGCTCGTTGCGCAGCGCACGGCCACACTCGTCGTGAAGTTCCTCGACTTCCTCATGCAGCTTCAGCGCGGTGAGCCGAAGCTCATCGGAGAACGCTGAGGCCTGCCTGAGTCGGCGGCTGACGTGCTCGTAGCGCTGCAGCAGCTCCTCTGAGACACTGCGCCGTTCGAGGATCATGCGCCGACGGTTGAAGGTCCGCACCAGCGAGGCCAACATGCCCTGCTGGCTCTCCTTGGACTGGATCTCATCGAGCCGGGCACCGCCGCTCTGCATCGCGGCGAGGTCTCCCCCAAGCTCCTGAGAGATCTGCTGCTGGCTGGCGACAAGCTCGTTGACAGTGGAGAGGGTCACGTGGTGACGCTCGCGGAGGGTTTCCCGACGCTCCAGGAGGCTGGCCTGGGAGGGCGCCTCTCCCTCGTACCGGGGTCGTGCGGCGAGCTTCTCTTTGATCGACATGCTGGCGGGGTTCCCTTCGGCGGGTCTGTGTGTGGTTTAAGCGATTCCATCCACCCGGTCATTATCCCCGGATGATATGAAGTCGGCCTGCTGGAGTGTGCCATGACCCGATCATTTCAGACGCTCTCACCCGCCGATGGCTCAGTCATCACCGAGCGTCCCTGGGCAGAGCCCGACGACCTGGAGGCGGTCCTGTCCGCCGCGGTCGCCGCTGCTTTGGACTGGAGAGTCACCCTGCTGTCAGAGCGAATCCCCATCGTCGAAGCAGCCATGCAGTGGCTGGAGGCCCGTCAGGAGACGCTCGCTGAAGAGCTGACTCAGCAGATGGGCCGCCCGATCCGCTACTCCGCCGGGGAGATCCGGGGCACAGCCGACCGCGCGCGCACCATGTCTGCGCTGGCCCCCGCTGCCCTCGCCGACATCACTCCGCCCGCGAAGGAAGGCTTCACCCGGTTCATCCGGCGGGTCCCCCTCGGCGTGGTCCTGGTGCTCTCGCCGTGGAACTACCCCTGGCTCACCGCAGTCAACGCCATCGTGCCCGCGCTGCTGTCAGGCAATGTGGTGATCCTCAAGCACTCCGACCAGACCCCGCTGGTCGCAGAGCGGTTCGTCGAGGCATTCACCGCCGCCGGACTGCCCGCCGGGGTCTTCCAGTTCATCCACATGGACCACGACCTCACGGCCAGTGCTGTGGCAGATGAGCGGGTGGACTTCGTGGCCTTCACCGGCTCACTGGCCGGCGGAGAGGCAGTGCACCGGGCCGCCGGGGGCAGCCTCAAGGCAATGGGCCTGGAGCTTGGCGGCAAGGATCCGGCCTACGTCCGACAAGATGCCGACCTCGCCTTTGCCATTGAGAACGTGGTCGATGGCGCGTTCTTCAACTCCGGGCAGTCCTGCTGTGCGGTGGAGCGGGTCTACGTCCACCAAGATCTCTTCGATGAATTCGTCACCGGAGTCGTCGCGCTGGTGGAGCAGTACACCCTCGGCGATCCCCAGGATGCCGCCACCACCCTCGGCCCCCTCGTCCGTCCCCGCAATGCCGCCGCCGTCCAGGCTCAGATCGACGCTGCTCTGGCCGCCGGAGCCCGTCAGCTCGTCGACACCAGCCGGTTCTCCTGCCCCAATGGCGCCTACCTCCCCCCGCAGATCCTCGTCGATGTTGACCACACCATGGCGATCATGACCGACGAGACCTTCGGGCCGGTCGTCGGCATCATGGCGGTCTCCGGCGACGCGGAAGCCATCGCGCTGATGAACGACAGCCAGTTCGGCCTCACCGCCTCCATCTGGACCGGTGACGAAGACGCCGCCCTGGCCATCGGCAGCGCGCTTGCGACCGGAACGGTGTTCATGAACCGCTGCGACTACCTCGACCCGGAGCTGGCGTGGGTCGGCGTGAAGGGCTCAGGCCGCGGCTGCACCCTGTCGTCGGTCGGCTTTGAGTCCCTGACCCGTCCCAAGTCTTTCCACCTGAGGAGCCGCCCATGAGAGGCAACTGGAACTACCCCACCACGATCCGGTTCGGCGCCGGTCGCATCTCAGAGCTTGCAGAGGGCTGCAGCTCGCTGGGCATGTCCCGGCCGCTGCTCATCACCGACGCCGGTCTCTCCGGCCTGCCCATCGTTCGGGACGCCCTGGCTGCCAACACTGCGGCGGGCATGCCGACCGGGCTGTTCTCCGAGGTCCAGGGCAACCCGGTCGGCGCCAACGTCGATGCCGGTGTGGCGGCCTACAAGGCTGGCGGACACGACGGGGTGATCGCGTTTGGCGGCGGCTCGGCGCTGGATGTCGGCAAGGCCGTGGCGCTGATGCTCGGCCAGGACCGCCCGCTGTGGGACTTCGAGGACATCGGCGACAACTACACCCGGGTCAACATCACCGGGATCGCCCCGGTGGTCGCGGTCCCCACCACTGCGGGCACCGGCTCAGAGGTCGGACGGGCCTCAGTGATCACCGATGAGTCCGACCACACCAAGAAGATCATCTTCCACCCCAGCATGCTGCCAGCCCTGGTCATCGCGGATCCGGCCCTGACCGTCGGCCTGCCCCCGCACCTGACCGCCTGGACTGGCATCGATGCCCTGTCGCACTGCCTCGAAGCATTCTGCGCGCCCGGCTTCCACCCCCAGGCCGACGGCATCGCGGTGGAGGGCATCCGGCTCATCCGGCTCGCCCTGGAGCGCGCAGTGGTCGACGGCTCCGATATCGAGGCGAGGTCGATGATGATGGCGGCCTCTTCCATGGGCGCGACGGCGTTCCAGAAGGGACTCGGGGCAATGCACGCCCTGTCCCACCCGGTCGGCGCCCTCCTCAACGCCCACCACGGCCTCACCAATGCCGTGTTCATGCCCTACGTGCTGGCCTTCAACAAGTCCGCGATTGAAGATCGCATCGGCGATCTCGCCCGGTACATCGGGCTGGAGAAGCAAAGCTTTGAGGGCTTCCTGGAGTGGGTGCTCTTGCTGCGAGAGCGCTTGAGCATCCCCCACACCTCAGACAACCTCGGAGTGACGGAGGCCCTCGTCGACGACCTCGGTCGCCGGGCTGCCGCGGATCCGTCCGCCGGGGGCAACCCGATCCCGGTGGACGTCGAGGCACTCAGCGGGCTGTACCGTCAGTCGCTGCTCGGCTGAGCCAGAAGCTCCCCGAGCCGAAGCATCAGCTCCATGTGCTCGGCCAGCTCCAGCCCGGACTCCGCGACCCAGGCCGCCGCGATCCGTCCTGCAGCCCCGCCCGGGTCCGCCTGGACTTCGTCTCGGAGTGCGAACCCGGCCAGATCCACCGCGATCGCTCGAATCCCGGCTCGGGTCTGGGAGGGAACCCCACCGAGCAGGGCAATGAGGTGGCGACGCACCCCGGCCTCCATGGCTGCCTGTCGCACCGCTTCTTCCGCCGCCTCGCGCTTCGCCGCCTCCACAGTGAGCTTCTCTTGGAGGGTCTCGCTGTAGAGGCGCGCCTTGTGGTAGCGGATCCCGCTGGCGTCGAGGAGGATCTCACTGCTGGTGGTGGTCCGCTGAACCACCAGGGTGTTCGGAGCATCGAGGGCCTGCAAGCCAATGAGGATCGTGGTCCCCTTCTTTGCCCGGCTCCTCAAGGCGTCCACTGAGAAGAAGCCCTCCACCGTCTCGATCAGCGGCGCCCGGCGGAACACTGCCGACCCCTTCTTCCCCTTTCCCGATATCAGCCGGCCGACCCAGCGGCTGAGGCTCGCGGTGGTCCGAATGGCATCCGCAGCATCGTTGATGAGGCCGTCATGCACATCTTCGAGGCCCTTCTTGACGGCCCGGGACAGCCTTGCACTGCGCCAGTCGTCCTCAACCGCTCGCCGGGGAACCTCCACAACCCCGACCAGACCGGGCAGCGGGACCGAGATGATCTCGATCGGGATGCCCTCGCAGCGAACCGAGAGGCTGCCCTCCGTCAGTGCACCGACGAGGCCGAAGAGGCCACGGAACTCCCCCCAGGTCAGGGCGATGGGGGGGCAAACACTGGTCTGCTGCATCTCAAACGGCAGCCGCTCGATCTGCTGACGCTCGAGGATGTTCCGCTCCTTCTCCGCACGCTTCACCTCCCAGCCGCCGCCGAAGAGGGTCTTGAGGACCTCGAATTCCGCACGGGAGACGCAGACGAACGGGCGGCTGTCGTCGAGGCTGGGCCACTGCGAGCCAGCCGGGACCCATCGGGGTGGTGACGACGCGAGCTGACGTGGAGTGAGTGGCAGGCCGGTGCCGGAGACAAACAGCGGCATGTCCGCGAGCACTGCGAGGTCTCCAGAGGCTTCCTTGAGGTCTCGGCGCTTGCTGAAGGTCCGGATGAGAACCTGGAAGAGAAGCTCTCGATGGTGGCGGGGCTCGGCGACCTTCAGGAAGGCCGGGAGCAGAGCGCGGGAGAGCGCGGTGAGGTCTTGCTGGAGGCGGCGATAGGCGACGTCTCGGTGGACCCGGGAGAATTCGGAGTCCGGGCTGAGGGTGTCGTCGGAGATGTGACCCGACAGCGGGACCGGCCCCTTCGTGCTGCCTTCGTCCAGCGATCGCCAGCCGATGTGCAGGCCGATCCGGTTGCTGCCGTCGGTGCGGACCTGGACGAAGCCCGCCCGCTTCCCTGGCGCATCCCGGGTCAGCAGGATCTCAGCACCGGTCTCAGGGAACCGGGGGCGCGGCCTGCGGTTTCGACGCGCCTGGATCTTCGCCTCCAGGGTCAGCTCCCGGGTGTAGTCGACCAGCTTTCCGTAGGGCTTGAGGAACCGACGATCCGCTGCATCGATCTGGATCGCTGGCCGGGTCTCGTCGAGGGTCATCCCGAGGACGCCGGTCTCCACCACCCGCAGCGGGTTCTCACGGGCGAGGGCCTTGAGCGCGAGCGGGGAGAGCCGCTCACCCGCAGCGGTCTGCACCAGCACAACCGCCGCCCACGCCTCAGAGAGGTTCGCCTGGCTAGCCCAGGACAGCGCCCAGAGGCGGCTCTTCTCGGCGCTGAAGATGCGCACCCCATCAGTCGGTCGTCTCCGGATCGCATGGGGCTCCAGGATCTGCGTCTCCTGTGCGAGTCGGAGCAGGAACCGCGGCATCAGGGACAGCGCCCAGCCCCGAGCGCGGTTTCGATCCTTGCCGTGCTGCGGTCCGACGAAGGCCCGATCGGGCTTCACGGATGGGTCGGAGAGGCGAATGCGAACCGGTGCGTTGCAGGGCAGCCGCTCGGTGGTGAGGAGGCGGTTCTCGATGTGCCACTCTAAAACCAGCCCCGGGTTCTCCCCTGTCGTCAGGGCCACCCAGGCCTTCGCCCCGTCTTCTTCGACCAGCCAGGTCGCCGCGAACCGACCGCTCGGAATCAGCGGGGATGTCGGCAGGCTCCCCCGACGCTTCTCGCCTTTCCGCCAGGACCGAAGCTCTGCCTCGCCATCTGGCAGGCGCTGTCCGAGGGCGAGCTTGAGCAGGCTGAGCCGAGACTCACTGGTCTTCACCCAGAGTCGATCATCATCCGGTGCGCTGCCTGGAGAGAGGGCCACCCGCAGCATCTTCTTCGCATGGGCGGCCTCAAGCCTCTTCAGCGAGACGCTCTCCCCGGAGAGGGTGGGAAACAGCGGTCGCGCCTTGAGCACAGCGAGGCGTTCGCTCTGGGCCTGAGGGGTGTCAATGCCGGGGACGGTGCGGCCGAGCAGCAGCCGGTGGAGCAGCAGACGCTGGAGGGTGACTGGGGCGCGCGGATCGGAGACCATCCGATGGGTGGCCTCCTCGGCAGCTTCTCTGACCACCTCGAAGATGGCACTTGCATCCTCCACACCGGTCAGCCGGCTGTTGGGCTTCACTCCGTCTCCTGCAATCACTGCAACGATCGGCAGGAAGTGCGGCAGGCTCAGCTCAAGCAGCGGTCGGCTGTGGGCAAGGACGGTGATCCGGATGCCCGGCGGGGTCCCCTCACTCGACGACACCCCGATCTCACCGGTCAGCTGAGGGCCGCTGAGCCAGGCCCGAGAGACGAACTCCCCTTCATGGGGCAGCCGGGCGGACGTCTTCTCTTTGCAGAAGAAGCGCTTCCGGATGCTCTCCAGCTGCCGGAGCATGGCCTCAGCGCTGAGGACGGGAGAGACGTGGGTGTCGAGGATCTGCCGGCGGCCCTGATCGATCAGGAGGACCGCATCGAGCCCGGGAGGCGGACTGGCGGGAGTGCGGTGGAGGTAGCGAATGGGCGACATCGACTTGAGCTGTCGGATGCTGTGCTCCCTCCCGCCCAGCGTCCGGAACCACAGCTTCTCGGCGTGGGCCTTGCTGACTGGATCGGAGAGGGTGGTGACGACCCACGGCGGCAGGAGCGGGTTGGTGCGCCACTGATCGACGGTCCGGTCTGCCAGATCGAAGAGGGCATCATTGAGGAGATTGACGATCATGCGCTTCTGACGAGAAGGGTCGGCGAGACCGTCCCAGGCGTCGTTGGGCCGGGCGTTGTCCCAGGAGATGCTGGCAATGGCACCGGGCAGCCTGAGCGGGACCTCGAAGTTGCCGAGGTCGACCCCCTTGTGGATGACCTGAACGGTGGGGACCGAGCCCGACGAGCGCAGGCCGATCAGCCCGGTGAACCCCTTCCCCTCGACGCTACCCTTCGCATCCAGCGCCCCGAGGAGCTGCGGCGTCACCGGGGCCTGTCTCTGGCGATGGGCGGCCTTGAGGGTGGAGAGGATGGCGTCGGAGCGGTCGACGAGGCGGCGCCCGAAGGTCTGCTTCAGCATCCGACTGGCATCCGGATCGAGCAGCAGGACGTCGGTCAGCTCCGCGAGTTCGTCCTGCCCCCGGATCAGCTCGGTGACCTCTCCGAGTCGGGAGTGTCGGATGTAGTGGATCTTCCCCCGAGCCCCGGCCGCCTGCTGGATGTCGTTGAGGGATCGGCGGGGGCTGAACGGACGGGGAAAGAGCATCGCGGCCTGGATCACGTCGGGGACATTCGGAGCCTTCACCATCCACCGCAGCAGCGCCCGCCGCACGGTGGGATCCCGCGGCTTCTGCTCGGCGGCCACTTGCAGCAGCGCCCCGAGGGCCCGGCGAGCGACCTGGGGAATCTGTCGACGAGCCGGGCCATCGACCACCTGGAAGAAGGCGGCGTCTGCCTCCAGACCTCCACCTTGAATGCGAGCCTTCACCGGGGCAATCGCTGCGACCGTGATGTTCTGAACCGGCAGGCCATCCACCCGGATCTCGACGGTGATCCCGTCGCTCCTGGCCTGGGAAGACAGCGCGATGATCCCGGTGAAGTCCCCATCGGTGAACTCGTGGCTGACGATCGCATCGTCAAACGCCCAGCTTGAGGCACTCTTTGCCAGCTCCTGCCGCCGCTTCCGCCCCTGCTCCATCTTGCGCAGGGTGGCGGTGCCGTCGTGACGCTTCTGTGGGAAGAGCCGCCAGATGACCTCCCACTGCAGGCGCTCCAGGCTCGTGCCTGATTTCCCCCGAGATTTCTTGAGGTTGTCAATGTGGAGGAACTGCGGGGCCTCGATCTCGGGGGATGGGAGGGCGGGATCGTCCACCGTCCAGATGAGGTTGCGCCTGGCGAGGGTCTTCAGGCTCCACTCCCGCCCCACCGCGTCTCGAAGCAGCGGCAAGGCGTCAAAGATGCGGCGGCTCGACTCCCGACGGAGGAGCAGGGTGAGCGCAGCCTCTCGGAGGTTGTCGTCCTGGGGGGTGCGCTGAAGGGCTGCGGCGATGAGGTCGGCGGCGTGGCCCAGCAGGCGCCCCTGGAGCGCGGCCCACTGCTGGTCCTGGACGATGTCGGAGCGAGAGGCGTTGAGCTTCACCGTCCGACAGCGCACCCAGCCAGCCAGCCGGTATCGGGGAAACGACAGGATGATCGGCTTGACACAGACCCCGTCCCGAATCAGCAGCACCCCCTCGCCCAGTCGCGGATCGAGGGTATCTCCATCGTCATGGAGCCAGAGGGTGCCGCCCTCCACAGCGCGCACGACGGCATCGGGAGGCGGTGTCGGAGGCTCGGCGGTGATGTCGACGCCGTTGACCACGACTGGCATCGGGGCGAGGAACGCCAGGGACTTCAGCAGCTGTGTCTCATAGGCGTCGTCAAACGGGGAGATCGCTTCCTTGATCACCTTCCAGGAGAACCGCTCCCGGACGTGCACAAAGACCCCCTCCGTCCGCTCGTTGTCGGCGGGGATGGGCTCCAGCGGGTCTGTCAGGTCGAGGGTGAGCCCGGGACGCGCCAGGTGGATCCAGCGGGGGTCGAGGCCCAGCGCACCGTAGATGCCCTGGGCGAGGTGCTGGAGCATGCGCTGCCGGGGCTCGTCGCCCTGGTAGAAGATGTGGTCGAACAGGCTCTCCAGCTCTTCAGCGGTGGGGTGGTCCCCGTCCCAGGCCAGCTCCAGGTCGTCGGCGTCGTTTCGGATGGTCAGCGAGCGAGAGCCCGCACCGACCGCCGCAGCGACCAGCTCCAGCACATAGCGGTGGGGATCCTCCAGCTGGAAGTGGGCCAGCTTCTCCATCGCCCGCCGGGCATCGAGCTTGAAGCGTCCGGTGGAGAGGACCGTGGCGTCCTGGAGGGGGTCGCGGTCGCTCATCGGGTGGCCTCCAGGAGCGCCTTGAGGGTTCGCACGGGCATCGGTCGGGGGAGCCCGAGCTGCACGCAGACGATGTGGCGAAGCAGCGGGGCGGCGACGGCGATCGGCAGGGCGGCGAGCCGGAGGAAGGCGGCATGCTCGGTGTCGACAAGCGCGGTGAGGATCGCAGTCGGTGGGGGGGCGTCCGGCGCGCGGTGCTCCAGGGCTCCGGGGCTCTCCTGCCAGGTCGCGAGGTGGCCCTCGATGGCGTCTCCCCGATCCCGGAAGTCCGCGGCGATCAGGCGGAAGGTGCGATCGGAGGCGGCGTCGGTGAGCGGGTGGGGATCGCGAAGACCCGGGAGGATCCAGCGGGTGTGCACATCCACCGGCTCACCGAGCCCGAGCTG
>JBLHNG010000087.1:0-16587 GCA_047621685.1 Myxococcota bacterium
TTCCCAGGGTGCGGTCGTCGTCGGTCCAGACCTCGTACTGGAAGCCCTCTTCGGCGACCCACTCGGCCATCTTTTCCGAGTCATCGAAGCCGACGGCAACAATGGAGACGCCGAGCGCGGTGAATTCGTCGTATCGGTCGCGGTACCCGCAACCTTCGATCGTTCAGCCGTAGGTCCCGGCGGCGGGGAAGAACCACATCACGGTCGGGCCGTCGGTGAGGTCGGTGATGCCCCGGGCGCCTCCGTCGTAGTTTGTGGCGGCGAACTCTGGCGCTGAGAGGCTCTCAGAGGGGGCCTGACCATAGGTTCCGTCAGGGACATCGACGATGGTGTCGGTGTCGGTGTCGGTGTCGGTGTCGGCGACTGTGCCGGAGTCGGTGGTGTCTGGGGTGCTGGAGTCCGTGGGATCTCCTGAGCAGCCCAGCAGCAGTGGGATGAGGTGCATGACAGCGGGTAACCTGACGGCGGGTGGTTGGGTGGAGGCGGACGGGGTAGCCGTCTTCCACCATTCCCCGGAGGCCCCATGCGCCAGCACGAACAGCACTTCCTCGTCACCGGAGCCGGAACCGGCATTGGCCGCGCCATTGCCCTGCGTCTCGCCGCAGAGGGCGCCAGCCTCAGCCTGCTGGCCCGGAACGCCGACCGCCTCCAGGACACCGCAGTCGCCGCCGTCGAGATCGGTGCGCCGCTGGTCCACGTCGTCACCGCCGACATCCGAGACCGGGCGGCAGTGGACGCCGCCATCGACGAGGCCGCCGTCGCCCTCGGGCCGCTGCGGGGCATCATCGCCAACAGCGGAATCGGCGGGGAGAACACGCCGGGGGAGGGGGATCGCTTCGACGACATCATCGCCACCAACCTCATCGGCACCTACTCCTGCCTCCGGGCCGCCCAGCGCAACCTCGCCGCCGATGGCCCCCGGCACATGGTGGTCATCGCCTCGATCCTCGGCCGCTTCGGGGTCCCCGGCTACACCGGCTACTGTGCAAGCAAGACCGGCCTCATCGGCCTGACCCGTGCACTGGCCCAGGAGCTGGCCGCCGAAGATGTCCAGGTCAACGCGATCTGCCCCGGCTGGGTCAACACCGAGATGGCCCGCCAGGGCATCGCCGCAATGGCTGAAGGCATGGGCATCACCTACGACGAGGCCTACAAGATGGCGATGTCTGCGGTGCCGATGGGGCGCATGTCCGAGCCCGAGCACATCGCTGGCATGATCGCCTGGCTGATATCGGAGGATGGCCGAGGAGTCACCGGCCAGAGCCTCGACATGAACAACGGCGCCTGGATGTAGACGGGTCCGGACCGGTTAAGCGGCCGCAGCGGAGGATTAGATGGCTACTGAAGGCGTCCCTGTCGTCGACCTCAACGACTTCCACGATCCACAACGGCGTGCCGCGTTCGTTCAGACGCTCGGTGATGCGATCACCCGTCTGGGCTTCGTTCGGGTCACCGGCCACAGCCTGGATCCGCTGACCGTCGAGCAGACCTATGCGCTGATCAAGAAGTTCTTCTTCATGTCCGCCGAGGTCAAGCAGCAGTACCTCGTGCCCGGGGGGGCGGGTCAGCGTGGCTACAGCCCCTACCGTGCTGAGCACGCCAAGGGCTTCGATCTGCCGGACCTCAAGGAGTTCTGGCACGTCGGCCGCGAGCTGCTGGCGGATCATCCACTCACTGCGGTCTACCCCGACAACGTCTGGCCCGCCGAGCTGCCCGACTTCCAGGCGATCGCCCTGGCACTGTATGCCCAGCTGGAGCTGGTCTCGAACATCCTGCTCACTGGCCTCGCCCTCTACCTGGGCGAGCCTGCGGATGGCTTCACCGGGCTCACCGACGATGGCAACACCATCCTCAGGATGATTCACTACCCGGCCCTTGATGACCACACCTTCATCCCTGGCGCAGTCCGGGCGGCGGCTCACGAGGACATCAACTTCATCACCCTGCTGATCACCTCGACCGCCTCGGGTCTCCAGATCCTCACCCGGGACAACAAGTGGCTCGACGTCAATGCCGAGCCCGGCGAGATCGTGGCCGACTCCGGGGACATGCTCAGCCGCATCACCAACGGCCGGCTGCCCTCGACCACCCACCGGGTCATCAACCCCGATGTCGGCTTCACCAACCGCTTCTCGATGCCGTTCTTCGTGCATCCCCGTCCCGAGGCGGTTCTGCGGGTGCTGGACTGCTGCCGGGGTGCGGATCTTCCTCAGCCGGCGGAGGACATCACCGGGCAGGAGTTCCTGAACCAGCGGCTTGCTGAGATCGGGCTGACTCGCCTGTAGGTTGAGTGCCTCAACGGGTTCACGAAGCGCTCACAAGGGTCCCAGCGCAGTGGTTTAGGATCACCCGGTTGCTGGATCAATTCAGAGGCCCGCGTTATCCCGCGTAAGCTTTCGAATTACGTAGGCCGCGCCCCGGAGCGCAGGCCAGGAGAAACTACCATGAAGTCTGGTATCCACCCCAAGCAGTACCGCTACGTTGTCTTCCAGGACTCGTCCGCGGACTTCGCCTTCCTCGGCCGCTCGACCGTCAACACCAAGCACAAGATCGTCTGGGAAGATGGCAAGGAGTACCCGCTCTTCAAGCTGGACGTCTCCAGCGCCAGCCACCCGTTCTACACCGGCAAGCAGAAGATCCTCGACTCCGCTGGTCGGGTCGAGCGCTTCCGTCGCAAGTACGGTCTGCCTGCCGCCGAAGAGCCGGCAGAAGAGCCCGCAGCAGAGCCCGCAGCAGAGTAAGGCGTCGCGCTGCGGTCTCGGGTCAGGCCCTGGTCTGATCAGAACCGCAGCGAAGCCACCAGCCGCGCACCGGCGTCGTTGGGCCGATACAGCAGATCTGCACTGATCAGCCACCACGGACCCAGCCACCGGTAGCCCAGGCTCAGCCGGACCCGCTCGTCGGACAGGATGCCCACTCGGAGCTCCTGCTGACTGGCGGGTGCGATCGTCACGCCTGCGTCCAGCGCGGTCATTGACTCCGGCGGAAGCAGGAGGGTCGCCGACGAGGCGCTCTCCTCGGCCCGGAAGCGCAGCAGCGACAGGGAGGCGTCGAAGTCCACCTTGCTGCCATCGGCCTGCCCGGCGAGCCCGAAGTAGCCGTCCATTCCAGCACCATCGAACTCCAGGTGTGCGAACGGGGCGAGGCGAAAGCCATCCTTGTTCAGGACGATGTGGCGGATGCCGAGGCCGAGGTCTGAGAGGGGATCGCCTCGGGTGAGGTGTCCCTCGGCGTTGATCGCCAGGCGCGGTCCCGCTCCGACCACCCCGCGCATCAGCACCCCCTGCCCCACGCCCCCTGGTCCGCTCCAGTCCCATGCCACCCCGGCCCCCACCCATCCCTGGCGGGCGGACAGCGGACTGGCTCCTGGGAGCCACTGGCCGGGCAGGCCCTCCAGGGCGGACGCAGCGGCGATCATCATGAGGAACATCATGTCTCCAGTTGACGGGTCAAGAATAGATCCGACCGGGAGCAGGGGCAACCGATGTTCGACAGCCCCTCGGGGTCAGGAGTAGATTTTCAGCATGTTCCTCCTGTCCACGGCCCTCGCTGCACCGCTCCCCCTGCTCCCTGAAGACGACGCACAGCTCAACTCAGCCGTTACCTTCTCGGTGCAGACCGACCAGACGGCGACGGTCTATGTCCGGCCCGCGATCGGAGACGCCGAGCCCTTCCGCATCGTCGTCCTGCCCGACACGCAGTTCTACACCACCGCCGATAACCTCGCCGTCAACGGTGACTTGTTCTCGGTGCAGACGCAGTGGATCGCGGACAACTCCGACGGGGTCGCGTTCGTCACGTACCTCGGCGACATCATCCAGGACTGGGACGACACCGAGCAGTGGGCGGTCGCGGACGCGGCGATGTCGGTGCTCGACGATGTGGTCCCCTACGGCCTCGTCGTCGGAAACCACGACTACCCCGCCACAGAGCCCGAAAAGCTGGATCAGGCGCTGTTCAGCACCTACTTTCCGACCGAGCGCTTCTCGGGACAGCCGTGGTGGGGCGGAGGGTATCCCGAGGGCAGCAACGACAACAGCTTCCAGGCCTTCTCCGTCGGCAAGCTGGACTTCCTGATCTTCCACTTCAAGTTCGAGCCCGGCGACGACGTCCGGCAGTGGGCCAGCGGGGTCATTGAGGCCCATCCTGATCACCGGGTCATCATCTCCACCCACAGCTTCCTCGGCACGGACGGCGAGGTGTGGTCGATCCCCAGCTACGATCCCATCGAGACCCTCTGGGCGGATCTGGTCGCGCCCTACGACAACGTCTTCATGGTGCTCAGCGCTCATCTCAACGGTGAGGCCCATCGAACGGACACCATTAATGACCGTCCGATTCACCAGCTCCTGGCTTGCTATCAGGCCGAAAACTACGGCGGTGGCTCCCGACTGCGGCTGATGGACTTCTACCCCGACGAAGATCGCATCGACATCTCGACGTACATGCCGTGGACCGACACCTGGGAGGAGGATGAAGACAGCATGTTCTCCCTGGACTACGCGATGGGCGCTTTCTCCGTGGCTGGCTCTGGTGCGCCAGTGGATGGTGTGCTGGAGGTGATCTGGAGCGCGCCGGAGGACGGCAGCTATGAGTGGCGGGTCGAGACCGACGACGGGGCGACCTCCGCGCTGCTCACCTTCACCGTCGACGAGACCCTTCCGGTGATCTCCGACCTCGCCGCGACCCCGCTGGTCGAGTCGGGCAGCGCACGCATTGGCTGGCAGACCAGCGAGCCAACCGACGGGGTCATCTTCGTCGACGGCGAGGCGGTGGGGCGCAGCATCACCACCGGCACCGCACACCTCATCGATCTCTCCGGCCTTCCGAGCGCGTTCAGCCTGCGCATCACCGCGACGGATGCCGTGGGAAACACCGCCTCAGCGGACCTTGAGGTCACGCTGCCTGGAGACACCGGGGAGACGGACTCCGATCCGCCGACGGACTCGGCCTCTCCCACGGACACGGGCGCCATCGCGGAGGAGTCGGGGTGCGGGGGCTGCAGCGGGGGCGCACCGGGTGGGGGGCTGCTGCTGCTGATGCTCTTGCTGCCGCTCCGCCGTGTTCCTACCGTGGGACCTTCGCTTTTGACTTCGCCGGGCTCTTGCTGAGCCGCGCCTGAATCACGGTGTCGGCATCGGTGCGCTTCGAGGCGGCCTCTGTATCGATGGAGCCTCCGATCCGAGCGGCGGTCCAGCGCACCCGACGGTCGAGGCTGGGATCATCAAGCACAGAGAGGAAGAAGTCTGCCGGTGGGGGCTGGGTGAGCTGGCCGGCGGCCTCTAAGACCGCGATCTGGAGGTCGACTTCGGGCTCCTCGGCGAGGACGCGGCGGGACGGTCCGAGCATCCAGGTCGTCGGGAATCGCTCCTCGCCGGCCCAGTCCCGCTCCCAGTGCTGCTTCTTCAGCCGGGTCGTCGCCGCTCGGGTTCGGCGGGGGCTGGTCCCGGTGCGGCTGGACAGCGCGGCAGCGGTGCGCTCCACTGCGGTGGCGAAGTCGGCTGGCGACTCCTGGGACATCAGCCGGTAGGCCACAGCGGTGGAGACGTGGTGGTGGGCTTCTACAGGCAGGTGGTCGAGCAGGGCGCCGTGCACGGTGGTGATTTTGACGAAGCTGCTGTGGGTCCAGGTGGCCCAGAAGAAGTCGACGTACAGCGCGCCGTCGGTGGCACTGGAGAGTGCCTCGGCGGCTTCCCTGGCTGTGACGATGTCGGCGGGGGTGAATGCGTCGGCGTTGGGGACGGCGGGGCTGACCCGGGTGAGGGTGTGGGCGACGCACATCGGGCCGAACACGGAGTCGCTGCACAGGGCGAGGGCGTCTTCAACCCCAGCGGCCCCTCGGCCCGCCACCACCTCGGCGGCCTTAAACAGGCACTCCCCGTAGCTCCGCTCGTCGTCGGGGTTGCCCGCCTGGCAGCGTGCCCCGATCGTCGCTGCGCCCTCCCCGGACTCCGCAGCAGCCATCGCGGCATCGGCAGCGCACAGATCGGTGGGCCGGGTACCGCAGTCCAGCGGCGGCAGGACGGTGTCTGCCCACAGCGCGGCGGCGGAGGGCGGCACCGGGAGGTTGGAGCTTCGCGGACCGGGGGCGGCGTTGGGGTTGCGTGGTGGCGGCTTCTTCTGGCCGCCGGGGTTGGCGAACAGGTGCGGGCGGACGTTTCGACGGGTGCAGCGAGAGCGGGTCTCTTTGTCTCGGGGGACGTCCTTGCACAGCGCTCGGGCGTCTCCGGGGAAGGCGTGGGTGAGGTGGTCGAGCAGGGAGGCCTGGATGACCGGATCGAGGTCGGTCATCCAGGCGGTGATCTGCTCGGCGTCTGCGGTGTAGGCCGCCTCGATGGCGCTCGACCGGCAGTCGGCGTCGGTGCACTCCAGCAGCGTCTCCACCGGGTCGGGCTGTGAGCAAGCGAGCAGGAGCAGGGGCAGGGTGATCATGCGGGAGTCAGCCGGATCTGGAAGTTGAAGTTCTTCAGCTCGCCGTCGAGGCGAAGCTCCCCATGGGCCAGGGCGAAGGTCACCGGCCGACCCGAGAGCTGCCCGAGCAGGCGGCGGACCCGGGTGAGGTGGTTGTCGGCAGCGGGCAGGGCGAACCGCCGCATCCGGGGGCGCCGGGGGTGGACGCTGATCTGGTCGATGTTGAGGTCGCTCAAGGTCACGACCCCGAAGCCGTCGATGGGATCCAGGGCGCGGACCTGCCACCGCCCGCTGCCGCTGCCGCTGGCCCCGATCTGTCGGACCAGGGTTCGACTCTCCAGGTCTGCTGGACCCATCCAGGCGCTGGCAAGGGTGATATCGAGCCGCCCGGCGGGGTGGAAGTGCAGTGCGATGCCCTCTGCGACCCCCAGCCGCTCGCCCGCCAGTCCCGAGCGCATCAGCCAGCGCCCGACCAGCCGTGCCGGGCGCACGCTGAGGGGGCTGACCCCGCCGTCTACCGAGCCCAGGACGGCGATGACATCCTCACCACCCGCGAGCCGCACGGGCGGGACCAGCACACCGCCATCGACTCGAAGCCCGGCGGGACCGGCGCTCCAGCGGATCGGGTGGTGGGACAGCGGGGGCACCGGGATGGTCGGGATGGGGCGGGGCGGGGCGGGAGGCAGGGTGAGGGGAGCAGACGCGCCGGGGCCGCGGAGGGGATCCCGACACCACTGCCCAAACGCGGCCCACTCCTCGGCGGTGATCGCGGGGGCATGGAGAGAGTCGAAGATCAGCGGGCGGCCCTGCTGCCGGCGCCACCGGAGGAACCAGGCGCCGCGTCGGGGCTGGTCGTCCATGGAGTACCAGGGCTCCATCATCAGCCCGGCGGCGCTCTGCCACAGCCAGCCCAGCTCTGGGAGCTGGCGATCCAGCGCATCGGCGGCCACGCCGAGGGTCCACCAGCTCACCGGCAGGTCCGCTGGCGAGCAGCCCACCTGTGCGGCCATGCGGTGGAGGAGGATCCCCTCTGCGATGAGCCCCGCGCCCCGGTGTTGGCGGCTCAAAGCCAGCGACGCCAGCGCTGGAGGGGTCTCGGTCAGCCACCGACGGTCTCGGCGGGCGTGGCGCTGTGGGCCGATCAGGTCTGGGCTGAGGATGAGTCCATCGGCGGACAGCACGCGATCCGGTCCATCCGCGCTCCCCTCGACCAGCGCGATCGGTACTGTAGGGGAGGCGTGCAGCACCGGGACCAGCACCGGTGCGATTGCATCTCGGAGTCCTTCCCAGGGTTCGGTCCGTGGCCACAGCAGCTTCATCCAGTCGTCGGCCTCCTAAATACCAGTCCCCCCAACCTACTTCGTTCATCCCTCCCATGCGCACAACCCGCCTCCTCTCCCTGGCCTCTGGCCCCCTGCTCGCCGCGATCTCCGTCGGTGCAGCACTGTTCGCGGGCCTGGATGCCCCCGCAGCGTGGACGGCTGGTGTCGCGGCGTGGTGCGTGGCGTGGTGGATCAGCGAGCCGATCCCCATCCCGGCGACCTCGCTCATCCCGTTCGCCGCCTTCCCGGCCATCGGCGTCCTCGACCACAAGACGGTCGCCTCTGCCTATGGCCACACCCTCATCCTCCTGCTGCTCGGCGGCTTCATCCTGTCCACCGCGATGGCAAAGAGCGGGGCGCACCGTCGGCTGGCGCTGGGCATCGTCACGCTGGTCGGTGGTGGTGGGCGGCGGCTGGTGCTTGGCTTCATGCTGGCCTGTGCGCTGTGCAGCATGTGGATCTCCAACACCGCCACCACCCTGATGCTGCTGCCGGTGGTCGGGGCAGTCCTGGAGCGAGCAGACAAGCGGCTGACCACCCCGCTGCTGCTGGGGCTGGCCTACTCAGCAAGCATCGGCGGTCTCGGCACCCCGGTCGGCACTCCGCCCAACGTCATCTTCATGGGCATCTACCGGGAAGCCACTGGCACGGACGTCTCGTTCCTCCAGTGGATGAGCATCGGCATCCCGGCGGTGGCGATCCTCCTGCCGCTGGCGTGGCTGTGGCTGACCCGCAACCTCGCGGACACCCCGGCAGTCGAGCTGCCGACGCTGCCGCCCTGGCGATCTGCCGAGCGTCGGGTGCTGGCGGTCTTCGCGATCACCGCCCTGCTGTGGGTGACCCGGACCGCGCCCTTCGGTGGCTGGTCGGGGGCGCTGTCGATGGAGGGGGTGGGAGACTCGACCGTCGCCCTGGCGGCGGTGGTGGCCCTGTTCGTGCTGCCGGACGGAGAGGGCGGCCCGATGCTGGACTGGAAGACCGCTCGGGAGATCCCGTGGGGGCTGCTGCTGCTGTTTGGCGGTGGCATCGCGATTGCCCGGGCGTTTGGGGCGTCGGGGCTGTCGGAAGCCATCGGCGGCGCGATGACCGGGCTGATGACGCTGCCGACCCTGCTGCTGATCGGCGCGGTGTGTCTGAGCGTGACGTTCCTCACCGAGGTCACCAGCAACACCGCGACGACGACGCTGCTGATGCCGGTGCTGGCGGCTGCGGGGCTGGCTGCGGGGATCGACCCGGCGCTGCTGATGATCCCCGCAGCGCTCTCGGCGAGCTGTGCGTTCATGCTGCCGGTGGCGACGGCGCCGAACGCGATCGTGTTTGGCACCGGGAAGGTGACGACGCGGACGATGGCGCGGGAGGGGCTGGTGTTGAACCTGGTGGGGGCGGTGTGTCTGACGGGAGTGTGTTGGTTGTTGTTGTAGACTCGGTTCGAGTGGTCAATGTCTGCGAGTCTGCTCAACGGGGAAGAGTGTGGGCGCTGTGGTCCTTCACCCTGTGCCGTGGCGACGAAGGGTGTCCGTAGTCTCGGTGGAGCCGATGGATTGCCGCATGTTTCTTCGCGGCCACTTCGCCTCATGCCCACCCGCAGTCCCGTGTCTCACCCACACTTCCACGGCGGGTATGGCGAGTATCGATCAACCAGAAAGTCAATAAACAACCTGACTTTCGCCGATAGATGTCGCGAGTGCGGATACACTGCCCACACGGACAAGTCACTCCGCTGCTCGGGCAGAACCACCTCCAGCTTCCCCGAGCGGATGGCATCATCAACCAGGAAGTCCGGCAGAAACGCGACCCCGACCCCGGAGGTGGCCGCATGGCACAGGACATCGCCGTTGTCCGACATCAGGCGCCCATCCACCCGCACTGTCTCATCGCCGACGTGCCACGTGTTGCCTGTCGACAGGTATCGATACAGCAGGCAGTCGTGCTCCTTGAGGTCCGCGGCGGTCTCCGGACGGCCGCGACGATCGAGGTAGTCCGGGCTGGCACACAGCAGCAGTGAGACCGGGGCCAGTCGGCGGGCGATGAGGCTGGAGTCGGCGAGCTTGCCGATTCGGATCGCAAGATCAAAGCCCTCGTCGACGATGTTGACCACTCGATCGTTCAGCGTCAGGTCGACCCGGAGGTTCTCATGGCGGACCATGAACGTGCCTATCGCCGGAGCGAGGTGCCGGATGCCGAAGGACACCGGGCCGTTGACCCGCAGGGTGCCGGCGGGCTTGCGGTTGAGCTGGCTGAGCGCCTGCTCGGCGTCGTCGAGGTTCTCGATGATGCTGGCGCAGCGCTCATAGAACGCCTGTCCGGCATCGGTGGCGGAGACCTGACGGGTGGTGCGGTTGATCAGCCGCACCCCGAGCCGGTCTTCGAGCTGGCGGACCTGCTTGCTGACGTGGGACTTGGAGACCGAGAGCAGCCGGGCAGCCTCGGTGAAGCTGCCGGTGTCGAGCACTTTGACGAAGATCTCAAGCGAGGAGAGGCGATCCATGGGGCCGGGCATAACGTTCTGGGCGATCCGGGAGGTGGATTCCCGCTCACCCGAATTATCGGACGGGGGCGCCGTCAGCCGGGGGACGGAGACGGGGTTGGCGGTAGCGCCGCACTTCAAGGATTGGCCCATCTCTGCTTTTGATGTTGCCTGCCCTGTACTGCTCGCCCTTCGGTCTTCTCAGCGTCGTGGCTGTCGATTCCGAAGGGTGCTCCCTCACCGTGTGAGCTGAGGTTCACCATCGTCGGCGCCATTCTTTTTCTGGCCACTCCGCTCCAACGCCGGCCTTCGGCATGCTCCACAACGCATGCCATCCCACACAGACCACGCTACCCTCCAGATCATGCTGCTGACCCTGCTCCTGGCCTGCAACACCACCACACCAGACACACCAACCGACGCCGACGGTGACGGCTACTCAGTCACCGACTGCGACGACACCTCCCCAGCAGCCTTCCCCGGCGGCACCGAGGTCTGCGACGGTCTCGACAACGACTGCAACGGCGAGATCGACGAGCAGGGCGGTCTCACCCTCCACGCCGATGCCGACGGCGACGGCTACGGCGACCCGGCCCTCGCGGCGACCCTCTGCGAGCCCGGCGATGGCTGGGTCGGCAACTTCGACGACTGCGACGACACCTCCGCGGACAACCACCCTGGTGCCGACGAGATCTGCGACGAGATCGACAACAACTGCGACGGCCTCATCGACGATGCCGACGAGGGGCTGACCATCGGGGACTGGTCGTTTGACAGCGACGGCGACGGCTACGGCGGCGATCTGAAGGTCGAGCGGTGCAGCTACGAGAAGGGCTACGTCCTGGAGGGCGGGGACTGCGACGACAAGGACGTCACCCTCAGCCCTGGAGTGGCCGAGGTCTGCGACGGCATCGACAACGACTGCGACGGCCTCATCGACGCCGACGACGATGCCGTCGATGCGCAGTGGTGGTACACCGACGACGACGACGACGGCTACGGTGCAGCAGAGTCCGGCGTGTTCTCCTGCACAGACCTCACCGATCGCATCACCGCTGGCGGGGACTGCGACGACACCGACAGCGCGATCAGCCCCGGCCTCTCCGAGACCATCGGCAACGGCATCGACGACAACTGCAACGACCTCCAGGACGAGCGCCTCATCATCGACGCTGTGCTGAGCTGGTCGGGCACCTTCACCGACAACGCTGCCGGCTCCAGCGTGGCGGGGGTCGGAGACGTCAACGGTGACGGCTACGACGACATCCTCATCGGCGAGCCGGGCAACGACGCGGAGGGCGAGGACGCAGGGGCGAGCTTCCTCATCCTCGGCGGTCCGTTTGCATCCATCTCCACCGAGCTCTCTCAGGCCGACGCCCGCATCTACGGCGAGCAGTACGGCGACAGCTCGGGTGCTGCGGTCGCGGGGGCAGGGGATGTCAACAACGACGGCTACGACGACATCCTCATCGGCGCGCCGACCCGAGGGGTGGATGCTGGAGCGGTCTACCTGCTGCTCGGTCCGATCACCGGCACGCTGGAGCTGGACGAGGCGGACTACGAGATGACCGCCGAGGGCACCGAGTACCGGGCGGGCGCAGCGCTCTCTCCGGTCGGCGATGTTGATGGCGACGGGCGGGCTGACTTCGCCGTCGGCGCGCCGGGGGTGGTGGACGCCGCAGGCCGGGCCTACCTGATCCTCGGCGGCGACCTGTTCAGCGGCAGCCTGTCGGGGGCCGAGGCCCGGGTCTCTGGGCGCTCCGAGGAGGGGCTGGGCAGCGCGGTTGGTGGGGGAGACTTCAACGGCGACGGGCTCGCCGACCTGCTCCTCGGCGCCTCACGCTCCGATGAGGGCGGCTACATCTCTGGCTCCGCCCATGTCTTCTTCGGCGACACTCTCAACCCTGGCATGTCGATCACCGAGGATGACGCCACCGTGGAGGGCGAGTCCACCCTGGACCTGATGGGCACCGCGGTGTCTGGGAGCGGAGACATCAACGGCGATGGCTACGCCGACATCGTCGCCGGGGCGCCGGATGACGACAACGGCAACGTCAACGGCGGCGGGCTGATGCTGGTCTATGGGTCGTCCAACCTGTCTGGCAACCTCACCGAGGACGCCCGATTGCTGGGTGGCTTCTACACCGAGGGTGCGGGAACCTCGGTAGAAATCCTCCCCGACACCAACGGAAACAGCAGGGATGAACTGCTCATTGGCGCACCGGGAAACACCGTCTCGGGTGAGGATGCTGGAGCGACATACCTGGTGTACGGCGGCGGACTGACCGGCACCTTCACCCTCGCCGAGCGCGGGGAGATCGTCGTGGGTGCGGCTGCAGGAGACCGTGCCGGGACCAGCGTGTCCGGGGCCGGAGACTTCGACGGCGATGGGCGAGACGACCTGCTCATTGGTGCGCCAGGGGCATCGGGGACCTGGAGCGGCAGCGGCGCCGCATGGCTGATCTCCGGAGACGCCCTGAGATAGCCGGGATCATCGACCCCTGCGTCATGCTTGCCGGGGTCGGATGACAGCCACCTCCGAAGCCGATACCATCGCCGCTCCAGCGGATTTTCCGGCGAGGGATCATGCGTAGTCAGTTCTTCCTGTTTGCTTCTCTGGCCGCCTGTAGCGGCGGCACTCCACCCGAGGCGCCTCCTGTGGATCTGCGCTGCCAGGGGGCGGAGCTGAGTGCAAAGATCGCTGCGCTGCCGGTGCCGATCACGCTGAACCGGCTGGGCTCACAGATCCCCGACGGCAAGGTCTTCGCGCTGCAGTCCGATGTGGTCACCGACGAGAGCGGCACCCACCTCCGAGAGGACGTGCGTCCCCGCCCCCTCGTCCTGCGGGCCGGGGCCGGGCAGTGCCTGAACCTCACCGTGAAGAACCACCTCGACGAGCCGGTCTCCCTTCACATCGACGGCACCCAGTGGCGGACCGGGGAGGCCGACAACGGCGCAGAGATCGCTCCGGGAGCCACCGGCACCCTCACCCTCCTCGCCGAGGAGCAGGGCACCTTCCTGCTCTACAGCCTCGACGACGACCAGCGGTCCGCCGGGCTGTTTGGCGCGCTGAACGTGGAGCCCTCCGGCTCGCAGTGGTACCGCAGCCAGGTCTCCGCCGCCGAGCTGGCCGCCGCCAGCACCCGGGGCGACGACGGTCACCCGATCATCGACTACGACGCCGTCTACCCCGCCGATCACCCCCGGGCCGGTCAGCCGATCCTCGCGATGGTCAGCGCCAGCGGCGAGCTGCTCCACGCCGACCTCACCGCGATGATCACCGGTCCCGACCGCGGGATGTTCCCCCACCTCGACCTCCATCCAGCGGCAAACGTCCCCGGACGCCGAAGTCCGTTCCGCGAGATCACGGCGATCTACCACGACCTTGGCGATGCCGCACAGCAGGCGTTCGCCGAGGTGTACGCCCCGCTGGAGGGCGACAACGACAAGGCCGCCGAGCAGACCGCCCTCGCCACGGTGCTGTCGGAGGGCACGGATCGCTACGGGGTCAACTACGGCGCTTCGGGCACCTCCGGTCGCCTGCTCGCCAGTCGCCTGGGGCTGTCTGCGGTCGGGCAGTGCGGTGCCTGTCGCGGCGAGGAGTTTGCGTTCAGCTCCTGGGCCGCCGGTGATCCCGGTCTGCTGACCTCTGCGCCAGCCTGGACACCAGACGGTGCGCAGGAGGGGCCGGTCGCTGATGCGGTGGTGCCCTACCCCGACGACCCGACCAACGTCTTCCACAGCTACCTCGGCGACCCGGTGCGGTTCCGGGTGCTGTACTCCGGCTCCGAGTCCCCGGTCCACGCCCTCCAGGGCCACCAGTGGCTCGACCTGCCCGACGACAAGAGCGCCCGGTATGTCGACTCTCAGGTCCTCGACGATGGCGCCGGGTTCACCATGGAGATCGCCCACGGCGGCAGCGGCAGCAGCAACCGCGCCATCGGCGACTTCCTGTTCTACAGCCTCACCCCCGAGCAGCGCCGAGCGGGCATGTGGGCAGTGTGGCGCGTCCACGATGTCTTCGAGTCCGGCAGCATCCTCGATGCAGAGGGCCGCCCCATCGGGCGTGCGCTGCCCGACGGTGAGATCGCCGCCGGAACCCCGATCCCCGCGATCCTGCCGCTGCCCGATGCCGCGCTGGCCCCCTTGCCGGGCAATGTCCGCATCGAGGCCGGTCAGGTGACCTGGGACGGCATCGGCCAGGGTGGCGTTCCCCTCGGAGCGGACCAGGAGCCGACCAGCCCCGGCTACCCGTTCTTCATCCCCGGTGTGGCCGGCAGCCGCGCTCCGCAGCCTCCGCTGGAGCTGATCGACGACGGCGGACTGCCCCGCCACGTCATCGCCCGGACCGGCAACCGGGTCTCCGGCGCGCTGTCCTACCAGAGCCTCCACCGGTCCACCACCGCCCTGTCCGCCCGTGCGCTGTCTGAGGACGGCGAGCCGGTCGAGCAGCTCGCGATGGCCTTCCACGAGGCCGCCGAGCACGCCTCGGTGACCGCCGATGGCACCCCCGCCACCTTCGCCACCAACGGCCGTGCCGCCCAGGCCGGTGCCCCCTACGCCGACCCCTGCTCCGACGACACCGACGCGGAGCGGGTCTACCGGGCGGCGTACTTCACCCACGACGCCGTGCTCGACCGCTCCGGTCTGCACAGCCCGCAGCTTCGAGTCGCTGCGCTGTGGGAGGACGTCGCCCCGACCCTGTCTGGCGCCCGCGCCCTGGAGCCGCTCATCCTCCGGGCACACTCCGGCGACTGCGTGCTGCTGCACTACACCAACCTCACCGACCGCACCCGGAGCCTCGACGACTTCGCCCCGACCCTCACCACCGACATCGCCTCGATGTCCGCCGGGCTGGTCAAGCAGGACGTGACCGCGTCTGGTGGTCTGGCCGGTGGCTGGAACTACGAGGACGGCGCCTACTCCCCCCAGGAGGTCCAGCAGCGCATCAAGGCGATCAACGCCGGACGCGGCATGGTGATGACCAACGGACTCCGCCGCACCCTGCGGACCCGGACCCACCCCTACTTCCGCCGCTCCCTCGGTGCGCAGACCGTCGTGCAGCGCTGGTTCGTCAACCCGCTGCCCGACAGCGAGGGCGTGGATCGCACCTTCGGGGTCACTGGCCTCAGCGAGCTGTTTAATCCCGCCCTCAGCGTCGGCCCCCTCGGCGGCCTGCTCGCGGAGCCCAGCGACTCAGTGTGGTGGGACCCAGCGACCGGCAACCGCCTCTCCCAGCGCCTCTCCCCTGAAGCTGATCGCCACCCGGTCAGCCTGCGCACCGACGGCGGACCGACCAGCTGGCAGGCTCGGATCGAGCGCTCCGAGCACCCCGACGACGCCTACCGGGAGTTCGCCATGGCGGTCCACGATGGCATCCCGGCCTATGCCGCAGGCCTCGGCTACCCAGTCGGGCGCACCCCCCAGGTCCGCTACAGCCGCTTCCAGGCCGGCTCTGCGGAGGAGAACCGAACCGCAGCAGTGAATCCCCCCGGCGAGGGCTGCCTGACTGTCGGTGAGACCACCCCATCCGCCCCCTGCCCGGCGTTTGGCGGCGGGCTCTCCGCGATCAGCTACCGGACCGATGTGATGTCCTCCCGGCTCTCCGGGGAGTGGGACGGTCGCGGGGTGCTGGATCCAACCGATCCGGTCAACGGCTACCTCAGCCTCACCCGCGACAACTTCGCCGGTGCCGCCCCCTACGACACCCTCTCCACTCAGACTCCCGCCCGGGCCTCCACCCGCCCCGCCCCCCGCGCCCGAACCCCGAAGCCGGTGGCCTCTGCCAGCCTGCTGCCCGACGGCGCGGCCTCTCCCGAGGATCCGTTTGCCCCGGTCCTGCGGGCCTACATGGGCGAGGACGTCCGCCTCGCGGTGATCTCCTCCTCTCCCTCCGCAGTGAGCATCCACGGGCTGCGCTGGTCCGACAGCGGCTGGCGGGAGCGGCTGGTGGTCGGCGGTGGTGCGACCGCTGCGTTCGAGGTTCCGCTGGCCGAAGAGGCCGATCAGGCCGATCACCTCTACCTCGTCGGTGACGACGGCTGGGGGCTTTTGCGGGCGTACAGCACCGAACAAGCCGACCTCAAGCCTCTGTCTCGCGCTGCGGTCGGCAAGACCGGTCGCATCCCGACCTGTCCCGCCGGTGCCGCCACCCGGGCCTTCGATGTCCATGCCATCGCCAGCGGCGAGCGCCTCGTCTATGTGCTCTCCAGCGAGAAGCTCTACACCGGCGCCCTCTCCGCACCCCCCCGGGAGCTGGGCGGAGACGTCGGCGGCGGCGGGCTGCTCGGTGAGGTTCGCCCGATGGTCCTCCGTGCCCGCGCCGGGGAGTGCATCCGCATCACCCTCAAGAACCGCCTCTCCGCAGAGTCCATGCCCGCCGGGCTC
>JBLHNG010000088.1:0-16582 GCA_047621685.1 Myxococcota bacterium
CCGCTCGCAGGACTTCTTCGTGAACTACACCGGCAAGCCCATCGTGGTTGGCCACACCGTGACCCGTACTCTGCCGCCGGACCTCGACCAGTTCACACCCGAGGATCCCGACGATCTGTTCTGGGCGGGTAAAGGGGCTTATGCGATTGACACGGGAGCGGGGAAGGGTGGCTTTTTGACGGCGCTGGAGCTGCCCTCGGGCAATGTCTACGAGTCGCGTTGAGCCGGCTTACTCGCAGTCTGACAGCTCACCCAGAGGCGCAACGTTCGAGTCAAAGACGATCAGAGTTTCGTCTGTGACGTCTGACGGCAGCTCACAGACGACCGTGATGGACTGGCAGTCGTTGGTGCACGCCTCCACCGTCGTTGTGTAGGACCCCTCTGCGCTGATCATCAGCCCACCGTCCACTTCTTCGATGGTGCAGGTGGAGTCGGTGATCGTGCTGCAGGAGCTGGACAGGCAGCCGTCGAGAACCACTCTGGCGGTGCTCGGCCCCGCGCACTCCAAGACACCCTCCGTGAGGGTTGTGGTGTTGCACGCAGACAAGGCGAGTATCCAGAACATTCCAACTCCAACGCTTGAGCGGCGACGATACCCTGCCCATGCATGAGTGTCTTCATCTCCATCGCAGTGCTCCTCATCTGGGCGCTCTACGCCACCGCCCGACTGGTGGCCCCCTCCGCGATGGTCGGGAGCCTGGAGCCCATCGGAACCGCAGCGGCCATCACCGGCCTGCTCACCGGACCAGTCCTCATCGGCATCACCATCGCTGCGGCCGGCACTGCAATTCGCGAAACATCCAGGGTATACAAAGCAATCGCAGCCCTCAGCCTGCTCGGCACGCTCGCGGTCCTTGCCCCCCGTCCGACCGACTCCGCGCCGGCTGGGGGTGCACTGACGGTGATGAGCTGGAACGTCGGACGGCTCGGCGGCATCCACGAGCGAGACGGCAAGACCGCCGCGGACGAGGCCAAGATCCGCACCACCGCCTGCCTCGCCAACCAGCTCGCGCTCATCGAGCCGGACGTGCTCGTGCTCACCGAGATCAGCCGCTACGACGTCGAGAGCATCCTGGAGCCAGCACTGGGCAGCCTCAGCCGACGCTGCGTTCATGCCGCCCACGATGCAGGCAAGCAGCTCTCCAGCGGCACCCTGGTCTGCGCATGGAGCAACCTTCTGGCCATCAAAGACCATCAGATTGTCGAGGTTACACAGGGTGAGCTACCCGATCAGCAGTACCCGCTGGTGAAGATGTCGGGACCCGGGGGGAAGCTTGAGGTCGCCGGGCTGCACCTGCCGCCGATCCACCGGACGCCAGAGCGGTGGCCGTCGTGGACCCGGGCTGGACTGGCGAGCGCGGCCCAGGAGGCCATGGTGGCCACCATCGCGGAGGCCCGAGATGACGACTGGCCGGGGGTGCTGGCGGGGGACTTCAACCAGTCCCGACACGTCTGGATCCACAAGCAGCTTCGAGCGGACTACGCCGACGCCTGGGAGAGCAGCCAGCTCGGTCTCGGTGGCACCCGGCTGGTCCGCGGTCAGCCCGCAGCCCGCATCGACTACATCTACGCCGACCGGGCGCGGCTGTCGGTGGTCGACGCTGTGGTCGCTCGCCTGGGCTGCGCAGACCACGATCCGGTGATCGCACGTATTCGACAACGCTGACGTTACAGGCTGTTAATTTCTGACTGAAGTGCAGGCTCAAGCTCCGGACGATCCGCAATGGCCTCGACCAGGATCGACTCTGAGACCCCCTGTCGCACCAGCGCGGTGAGTGCCTGAACCGCATCGGTGTGTCCGGCTTCCTCGACCAGCTCCAGCAGAAACGACCGGGCCGCTTCGCTTCGGTGAGCGCCGATTGCCACGATGCCCACCGCGCGCTGATCGGACAGGATGCTGCGGTCCAGCCACTCGATGAGGGCCTGGAGGGCGTCCGGGTTTCGGGACTCTCCCAGCGCGAGGGCGGCCAGCTCCTGCTCGACTGGATCGCTGCCCTCCAGCATCGGCACCAGCTGACGGAGCCCGTGCTCGGGAGCAAGGCGGACCATCGCGGCGAGGCACTCGGCACGCACGATGGGATCCTCATCCAGGAACCGCGCCCGCAGCGACAGCAGCGCCGCACCCGCAGCATCCCCCCGATGCAGGATGGCCTCGATCGCCGCACGTCGGACCGGGGGTGTGTCATCCGCCAGCGCCGTGCCGAGCACCATCAAGGATTCGTCGTTCACCGAGCGCCCCAGCGCACGGATCGCACAGGCCCGCAGCGAGGCGGCGGTGTCGACCGGCGGCCCCCACGCCGGCTCAAGCTGGATGTGTGCAGAAGCACGGAGGAACGGTTTGTTATCCGTGTGGTCGAGCTGGTCGAGTGCCCGAAGCAGCGCCAGCTTGGCCGCACAGCTCGGGTCGGTGCGCACCGGGTCTTGATAGAAGCGCTCCATCGCCGACAGCATCGCAGCGTCGAAGCCCTCCAGCCTCGCTCGCCCGATGATCTCCGCGGCCCGGGCGACCACATGGCTGGACCGATTCTTGAGCGCCGAGCGAAGGTGACCCACGGCTTCGGGGGCTCCCGGATCGAGCGCGGAGAGCGCCGCGAGCGCAGCAGGGAGCGCATCCCGGCGGGCCATCAGCACCCCTCCGCGACAGCCCACAGGGTGCCGTCGGCAAACGGGGCCACCACCGCAGCAATCGCGGCCGTGGCCTTGAGCGCCGCGGCAATGTCCTGTGCCCATGGTCCGCTGGTTGACCTGCTGTAACCTTCTCTTGCCGGACCAATCGCTGGATCATCCCCGTCGGAGAGGGGGTCGGGCGGCAGGGCGTCGTAGTAGGGGCGATGCTCAGTGGTCGGACCGAGCAGGGCGCGCAGCCCGTGGGGTGTCAGCAGGCGGGCCTGGAGGCGGTGGCAGGCGTGCTCCCGCACAAGGTCGCGCTGGTCGATGTTCTCCAGCCCCCAGTCCCGCGCCGTCAGCCCGTCAGGCGACTCGACCAGGGCGTGACACAGCTCATGGAGGATCATCTGCGCGAGGGAGTCATCGGGATCGAAGCCCTCGGGGGTGGAGATGGTCAGGGTGTCCACCCCGTCCCAGCTGGCGAACACTTCATCAGACCGCACCACCGTGATCCCGAGCCGACGTGCACAGCCCAGCCAGATCTGATCCACCGGGTCGATGTAGGGCAGCTCCCGAGACATCACGCACCCTTCATCGCAGCCTGGACCGCGGTGAGGAAGGCCGGTGAGGCCCCGCCACCGTGCAGGGTCAGGTCGACGCCGCTGATGTAGGACGCCATCGGTGAAGCCAGGAATAACGCTGCGTCTGCGACATCGTCTGGAACCCCGAGTCGACCCAGCGGTACCGTTCCTGCGGCGGCGTTGATGCCTGCTTCGCTGCCGTAGTGGAGGTGGGCCTTCTCCGTCTCGATGAGCCCCGCAGTGATCGCACAGACCCGCACCCGGGGTGCCCACTCCACGGCGAGGGTGGCGGTGAGGTTTATCAGCCCGGCCTTGGCCGCCCCGTAAGCGGCCGTTCCCGGGGAGGGGCGGGTCCCGGAGACGCTGGTGATGTTGAGGATGACCCCGCCCCCTTCCTGGCCCTGCATGACCGCGTTGGCCTGCTGAGCGAGCAAGAGGGGCGCGGTGAGGTTGAGCTGGATGATCTTGTCGAGGAACCGGGGGGAGGCATCCGCAGCGAGGGCATACGGCGAGCCCCCGGCGTTGTTGATCAGCACATCAAGCCGACCGAGCTGCGTAACCGCTGCTTTAACCAGTGCGACAACGCTGTCAGAGTCCCGGACATCCGCGACCATGTGCCGCGCGCTCCGCCCGTCATGCGCCGGGAGAGATGCCGGGGGGCGACGGCTGCAGATCATCACCTCCGCCCCAGCCGCCAGGAACCGCTCCGCCAGCCGCCAGCCGATGCCTGCACTGCCGCCGGTGATGAGGACCGCGCGTCCGGTGAAGTCGAGCGGGTTGTTCATCGCTCCTCCAGATAGTAGAACGTGTTCTACTTCCATTATAGCGGAGAGGACACCATGGGCATCTGTGAAGGTCGAGTGGTCATCGTGACCGGTGCGGGACGCGGGATCGGTCGGGAGCACGCGCTGGCGTTCGCCCGGGCCGGGGCGAAGGTGGTGGTCAATGACCTCGGGGTCAGCCGAGACGGCGCTGAGGCCGACGGCACCCCCGCCGAGCAGGTCGTCGCCGAGATCCAGGCGATGGGCGGAGAGGCGATCGCGGATGGGGCCGATGTGGCGGACTGGGAGCAGACCGGTCAGACCCTCGCTCGTGCCCTCGAAGCGTTTGGTCGCGTGGACATCGTGGTGAATAACGCCGGTTTTCTGCGAGACAAGATGTTCGTCTCGACCGAGGAGTCACAGTGGGACGCCGTCATCCGGGTCCACCTCAAGGGCCACTTCTGCCTCTCCCGTCATGTCGCGGCGTACTGGCGGGGACGCATCAAGGCTGGCGAGACCGTCGATGCTCGCATCATCAACACCAGCTCCGGGGCCGGACTGCTCGGCAGCGTCGCGCAGGGGGCCTACTCGGCTGCGAAGGGCGGCATCGCAGCGCTGACCCTGGTGCAGGCTGCGGAGCTTGGGCGCTACGGGATCACTGCAAACGCCATCGCGCCTGCTGCCCGGACCCGGATGACCGAGGGGCTGTTTGGCGGGATGATGGACCGCCCTGCGGAGGGGTTTGATGTGATGGATCCGGCGAACATTTCTCCCCTTGTGGTGTGGCTGGGCAGTGAGGGCTCGGCTGGGGTGACTGGGCGGGTGTTTGAGGTTGCTGGAGGTGAGATCAGCCTTGCGGATGGGTGGCGCAAGGGGGTCACGGTGGACTGTGGTGCTCGCTGGGCGGTTGAGGATATCGGCGTCGCTGTAGTGGATCTCATTGCCCGGGCGGTGGTGCCGGAGAAGGTCTACGGCTCGCGCTGAAGCGTTGAGGCACAGGACGGTCCTTTGAGTCTGCGGATGTGGGTGTCCGGGTGGGGGTCGCAGGGGAGCGGTGACTGGAGAGAGGAGCCGTGAGGCGACGAATGAAGGGAATGCAGCCCCCTCGAACGAGCACCATGAGCAGCCCAGAGCGAAGCGATAGGCGCACAGTGGTGCGAAGTGGCCAGAAAAAGAATGGCGCGGACGTATGGCGGACCTCAGCTCATGGGTGAGGGAGGGCCCTTCGGTATCGAGAGCCACGAGGCTGAGAGCGCCCCTGGCTGAGAAGACCGAAGGGCGAGCAGGACAGGTCGGCACTATCAAAAGCAGAGATGGGCGAATCCTCGACTGGCGGCGGTGATTCCAACCCCGTCTCCGTCCTTGGGCGCTGATCGCTACGGGTCCCCTCCGCGGTCCGCGCTGCACTCCCTGTCGGCCAGCATTCTCAGTGGGTTGCCCCTTCTCTCAAGCCTCGGGTCACTTGCTGCCTCCGGGGCCGCCAGAGAATCTGGCGTGCGGCCCCTCCGACACGGCCCACTCCGGTGTCCCCTTGCGCGCGCCCGGGCGAACTGAGACTCCTGAACTGGCGATCCAGAACAATACAATCAACAAAATTGGGGGGAAGGCAGCCACCTGACCGGCCTCGTAGGACTCACCCCGTCCCCGCTCCTCTCCACGAATCGACAATCAGCCCGTCTACGACCGGCACTTGTCGAACTTCAGGCGGGTACATCAGCCAGCCACCTGACCGGCTTCGTCGGACTCACCCCGTCCCCGTGCCGCTCCCCGAATCGGCAGTTTACCCAGCCTAAAGGCCGGCTACTGCCGTGGCTCAATGGTCAGTGAAGGAGAAGGCAGCCACCCGACCGGCTCCGGCAGCCTCCGCCCGTCCCCGTGCCGTGTCCCGAATCGTCAGCTCGCCCACCTTCGGCCGGCTGCTGCCGTGACTCAATGGCGGGTCAGTTGAGCCAGCCACCCGACCGGCTCCGGCAGCCTCCGCCCGCCTCCACACCGTGTCCAGCCGTCATCCCCTCCCCGGCTCGGCAGCTCGCCCGTCTCCGACCGGCTGCTGCCGAAGAGGTTGAGGACGGAGAACCAAACGGCGCATGAGCCACCACCGACCACGCTCCTGCCGAAGCACCTTGAGATCCCAGCCTCCCCGTGGTCAGGCAAACCTTCTCATCGGCGCACCCTACAACTCCGGAAATATAAGCACTATAAAACATGTCCGCGATAGTAACTCTATTTTCGTATCAAAATAACCACCAACCAACGTCAACAACAGCATATCCCGCCCAAAAGCCTCCTGGGAGGCCCAGGCACCCCAAAATCGCATCAAAAACCACCTCAAAATCTGCCCCGAGATCACACCGGCCGGAGGTCAAAAACCTCCACATCGACCCCCGGCGAGCAGTGGACAATCGACGGCGGCTCCAGAGTCGGGGGCAGTCCTGCGGCGGAAACAATGCCCTCCGTGAGGCTGACAATGTTCGCGGCGTGTGCCGGGTAGGGTGTGTGGTGGACCTGCCCTCGGAGGAGCTTCCCACCACGCTCGGAGTACAGCAGATACCGCTCCAGCAGGAAGTGCTCCAGGCTGCCCGGGACTGAGGGCCCCAGCGACTGACCGACCTCATACTGGACCGACAGCATGGCCTCCGGGTTGCTCAAGCGGGTGGTCCGGTAGTCCACCAGCGCGCCCTCCCGGCAGGTCCGCATCGTGGCGTGGTGGTAGGGCAGGCTCCAGCCGATCCGAGCAGCCTGCACTGCCAGCCATGAGGACGCCTCCAGGGAGAAGAACCAGACCCCCGGTCCCTGCCCATCCAGGTGGACATATGCTCGGAGGTTGGTCTCCAGGAAGTCCATGCCAAACGGCAGCCATCGCGGGCGAACCCCCTGCATCGCAAACGGGACCAGTCCGATGAAGGTCTGCCCGTCGTAGGTGTCGATGCTCAGGCGCTCCGGGATCAGCGGGCGGAGCACATCCACAGGCACAGGCCAGTGGGCAAACAGAAGCTCACGCCAGGACTGCCAGCCAGCAGCCCTGCCATCCGGTCGCTGTGTCGGTGAGATGCGGTCGATCATTACCGTGAATATAACTTGTGTTTGTTTTGGTGTGAAGGCGATTTTCAGTGCTCGAATCTGAGCAGACATAGAGGCCCTCAGCGTGAACAGAGCAGACGTGTCAGGAGACCGTCGGTCCAGGCTGGGTTGAGTTCTTGAGCTGACCTGGCAAGGCAGAACAACAGGTATCAGACCTCATTCGCGGATCCTGGCTCAGCTTTTGAGGGTGCATGAGAGCTCTGGTGGGTTGTTGGAGCCGATCCGGAACAACTGAAAAAATAGCTTCAGGTGAACCTCAACCATCCGATGAGAGAACTGGAGGGCTCCCCCAATGCTCCGCTCACATCACACCAATGCCATCGACACCATCAACGTCGAGCTGCGATTTCAGCTCGTCCACGACTTCATCTCGGAGCAGAACAGCACCTCACTGTATGCCTACCTCCAGCTCTGCCCCAACACCCCCCAGGCCAGTCTGGAGGCTGGCCTTGAGAGCCGAATGGACTGGGCGCATGAGCATCAGTGCAGCGCCCCCGATCACCATGAAGCGAGCTGGCTGCTGCTCAACGAGGGCCTCATTCGCTCTGCGCTGCTGGAGTATCCTCAGTCCTACATCACCGAGGTCAGCTTCCTGCATCGCTACGCCCTTCCAGCACAGAAGCGAGCGGAGAAGTCCATGCTGTCTTTCCCCAATATTCGAGCTGTAACTGATGTCTTCAACAGACACGCCGCAGCGTTTATGCGCAGCTTCTCCCCCGAGAGCCCCTCTGTAGAGGGTGCACTGAAGGAGTCTCCGGCCTGAGGGAAGCATCGAGCTTACTCGGCCTCAGCCCTCAGCTTGCCCATCCCTCAATTTGAACTTCTGTACCTTGCCCACCGCGTTTCTCGGCAATGCATCGAGGAAGGTCACCTGGCGGGGCACCTTGAAGTTCGCCATGCGAGCCCGACACCATGCCACCAGCTCGGTCTCGGTGAGGGTCGCGCCCGGGGTGGCCACAACAAACGCCACGCCGACCTCCCCCAGCCGATCATCCGGCACACCGATCACCGCCACATCAGCGACCTGCTCGTGCAGCCGGATCGCGTTGTCGATCTCGGCGGGGTAGGCGTTGAAGCCGCCGACAATGAACATGTCCTTCTTGCGATCGGTGATCCGGATGTAGCCGCGCTCGTTCATCACCCCGATGTCGCCGGTGTGCAGCCAGCCCTCGGCATCGACGGTGGCGGCGGTCTCTTCGGGCTCGTCGAGGTAGCCCAGCATCACGTTGTAGCCGCGGATCACCACCTCACCCGGTGCGCCCGGTGGCAGCGGGGTGCCCGCATCGTCGAGCACCGCGACTTCCACACCGGGGATGGCGCGACCTGACGTGGTGGCGATGGTGGTGGGATCGTCGTCGTAGCGGCACATCGTGGCGATCGCGGTGGCCTCGGTCAGGCCGTAACCGGTGATTACAGTTTGGAAACCGAGCACCGTTCGCATCTGCTCGATCAGCTCCACCGGGATCACCGCAGCACCGGTCACCGCGAGCCGGAGGGTGGAGAGGTCGTGGTCAGCGAGGTCGGTGCGGGCCAGGAAGGTCTGGTAGAGCGCCGGGGGGCCGGGCAGGACTGTGATGCGATCCGGAGCGATTCGGGCGAGCACCGCGCCGACGTCGAAGGTGGGCTGGGGGATCACGGTGGCCCCCATCATCAGCGCCGCCAGCCAGCCGGCCTTGTAGCCGAAGCCATGGAAGAACGGTGCGACCACGAGGTAGCGGTCGGTGCTGGAGAGGCCGACCACGTCGCTCCAGTCCCGAAACGCCCGGAGGGTCTGGGCGTGGGTGGTCATCGCGCCCTTGGGGCGACCGGTGGTGCCAGAGGTGAACAGGATGTCGCAGAGGTCGTCGGATGCGACCCCGTTCCAGCGGACATCCAGGGTCTCCGGAGCAACGGAAGTCCCGGTGTCACGAAGTGTATCAAGGGACATGCAGCCCTCAGGAACCGCCCCGCGCAGGATGACGGTCAGCCGAAGGTCCGGCAGGTCTTCTCCGTCGAGCATGGAGACGTAGTCGTGTCCGAGGAACCCGCTGACCGTCAGCAGCGCCACCGCACCGCTCTTAGAGAGGATCCAGGCTGCTTCTGGTCCCTTGTAGCGGGTGTTCAGCGGAACCAGCGCCGCTCCAGCCCCCTGGAGTCCCAGCGCACACACCACCCACTCCCACATGTTCGGCGCCCAGATCGCCACCCGGTCCCCGGGACTCACGCCCTGCGCGATGAGTCCGGCGGTGACCTGCCGGGCGAGGTCGAGGAGCTGGGGGAAGGAGAGATGGGTGGTGCCATCCTCGATCGCGATCCCATCGGGGTAGCGCTCAGCGCTGATCTGCGCGAGGCGGGGAATCGTGGTGAATTCGAGGTCGCCGCGGGTGCCTTGAGTCATCGTGGCCTCCAATTAGAGGCAGTGTATCGCAGAAAGGGCACCAATCATATCGAGCGTGATTAGCGGACAGTGCTCCGCCACAGAGAAGCTGTGGCGAAGATGGGGGAAGGCTGATTTATCAGCCTGATGGGGAAGAATCTGTCTTCCCCTCAGTAAAAAAGCGCACCGGTCGAGCCGGATACTGGCCGGCTCGACCGGTGCCGCAGAGCGTGCTTCAGCGAACGGTCCGGCTCATTGAGCGTGCCATCGCGGTGAGGATCTCTGCCCGGATCATTGCCTCGGGGGCCTCTCCGGCGAAGCAGGTCTGCTCCAGCCAGTCGGACATCGCCGCGCGGCGCTGCTCGGGGAGGGGCACCCGGCAGGCCTCGTGCATCCACTGGAACGCTGCGATGAGGGTCGCAGGCCAGCCGGGTCGGCAGCCGGTGGCCTCGATCACCGCATCGAGCACGCTCTCCATTCCGCCGATGGAGACCGCACCTTCCATCCGGGCGGCGCGAATCTCGGTGAAGTGGCCCTGGAACACGCTGAGGTGAGCCGGGAGGGCGTCGAGCGCAGACAGGATCGCGGTGACGGAGCGATGGATCCGCTCCTCCCCTTCCCCGTCCACCAGGAACCGCTCGGGCGAGAAGCCGGTCAGCGCGGTGTTGGTCACGGAGAGCACCCCGCCGTACCATGGCAGCGCTTCGCTGAGCTGCCGCTCGATGAGGTCGAAGATCCGGCTCTCCCCCAGGACGTCCTCGACTTCTGGATCCCGGGACAGCTCTTGCTGGATCAGCGCGGTGAGCTGCTGGGAGAGGTCATCGCGCACAGCGGCGAGCGGTGCCTCTCGCAAGAGCACGCTCAAGGCTGGCCAGGGCTGTGGTTCTGCTCCGACACGCTGGTAGTCCCTTGCCCACATGCTGGGATGCTACCTGAATCGGGCGGCGGAACTGCGGCCAGGGCTGGAGTTCGGTAGCTCCTTTGGGAGCCCGCTGATGCACAGGAAGGTCCTGTGAGAGTGTCGGTAGTGGTGAGGTCTTAGTGTCATGCTGGGGGGTCGCAGGGGGAGCGGCGACTGGAGTCGAGCGAAGCGAAACGCAAGGAGTGCAGCCCCCCTTGAGCGCAGCGACATCAGCGGGCCGACAGGCCAGCGTTGGAGCGGAGTGGCCAGAAAAAGGAGGGCGCCGACGATGGTGTGCCTCAACCATTCGGTGAGGGAGGACCCTTCGGAATCGAAAGCCACGAGGCTGAGAAGACCGAAGGGCGAGCAGGACAGGTCGGCAACATCTAGAGCAGAGATGGGCGAATCCTTGAAGTGCGGCGGTACTGCCAACCCCGTCTCCGTCCTTGGGCTCTGATCGCTACGGGTCCCCTCCGCGGTCCGCGCTGCACTCCCTGTCGGCGTCCACTCTTGTGCGACTGCCCACCTCTCAAGCCTCGGGTCGCTTGCTGTCTCCGGCCCCGCCAGAGAATCTGGCGTGCGGCCCCTGCGACACGGCCCACTACGGGTGCCCCTTGCGCGCGCCCGGGCGGACTGAGACTCCAGATCAGGCGATCCAAAACAATACAATCAACAAAATTAGGGGGGAAGATAGCCACCTGACCGGCTTCGTCGGACTCACCCCGTCCCCGTGCCGCTCCACGAATCGACAATCAGCCCGTCTGCGACCGGCACTTGTCGAACTTCAGGCGGGTACATCAGCCAGCCACCTGACCGGCTTCGGATGCCTCACCCCGTCCCCGTGCCGTGTCCCGAATCGACAGTTTACCCCGCCTAAAGGCCGGCTACTGCCGTCACTCAGCGGTCAGAGAACGAGAAGTCACCCACCCGACCGGCACTTGCCAAACTTCAAGGTCAGGCCGGTAGCGCCCGGCTGCTCCCAGACAACTCCGGGACTCAACCTGCCGAGCAATACTACAAACAGGCCTGGGTGGTGGTGGTCTCGTCGGCGTCGCAGGTCCAGCAGCTTGTGCAGGAGGAGTAGGAGCCGGTGATGAGGCAGATGGCCATGCAGAGCGTGTCGTAGTTGCCGCTGCAGTCGTCGCTGTAGACCCCGGAGTCTCCGCAGTTCGGCTCGGAGCTGATCCAGCCTGTGGCGTCGATGCCGCAGGAGAACGGCTCGAAGTCCCAGCTGCAGCCGGTCGTGACGCCGGTGAGCAGCTCCTGCTCGCTGCCGTCGCAGTTGTAGTCGTAGGAGCCGTCTCCGCGGTCGACCTCGAAGTAGGAGGTCTGGCCGGGATGGGCGTTGGCGCTGGCATCGTAGCAGTCATCGACATCGAGGCCGGTGTAGGGGTAGGAGCCCTCATCGCACCAGCACTCCTGGCTACCGGAGATGCCGTAGGTGTCGCCGTCTCCGTCGTAGAAGAAGTCGTCACAGCCGAGGGCATCTTCCTCGTTGCTCTGGCCGTTGCAGTTGTTGTCGACCCCATCGGAGCAGACCTCGTCCTCGCCGGGGTTGACGTCGGGGTTGGTGTCGTCGCAGTCCTCCTCGGTGGAGGAGACGTTGATGCACGGCGGCTCCTCGCAGTAGCCGTCGGAGTCGTCGTCATAGACGACCGTGCCCTCGTCGATCTCGCCGTCGCAGTCGTCGTCAGCGCCGTTGACCACCTCGGGGATGGAGGGATCGGGGTAGGCGGCGGGGTCGGTGTCGTCGCAGTCTGCGAGGGTCTCGCTGGTGTTGACACAGGGGGGAGACTCGCAGAAGCCGTCGCCGTCGTCGTCGTAGCAGTCGGTGCCGACATCGATGGCGGTGGCCTCGATGCAGTCGTTGTCGAGGCCGTCGCAGATCTCATCCGCGCCGGGGTAGATGGTCACCGAGGAGTCGTTGCAGTCGCCGCCGTTGGGGGTGTAGCCGTCGCCGTCGGCGTCGTAGTCGCCCGGGCCGACCACAGAGAACGGCGCGTTGGCGACCGTGGCGTTGTCGTCGGTGTCGGTGGCGGTGTAGGTCAGGGTGTAGACGCCGAGCGGAAGCGTGCCGGGGCACTGGGCGATGCCGTTGCCGTCGGGGGACATCGTGCAGACCAGGCCATAGGGATTGGCCAGCAGCTCCACGACCACATCTTCTGCTGGGTCCTGGTAGTCGTAGATCTCAACCATGAAGATGAACGACGAGCCGTCCAGCCCCTTCTCGACCCCCTTGAGATCAGGGTGGAGGACGGTGATGCTGGGCTTGTCGGGCACATCGATCACGTTGATGCTGACGGTGGCTTCCTCGGCGTTGTTGTCGGTGTCGATGACCCTCAGCACGATCGTGCGCTCGCCGGGCTCGAGGGCGGAGGTGTAGAGCTGGACCGTGCCGTCAGCTTCGACGTAGGAGTCTTCCTCCAGGGCGCTCGATGTTGCGCTGTCGATCCAGCTCACCTGAAGCTGCTCGGGATCATCGTCGTCGTCGACGATGCCCTCAAAGAAGATCGTCTCCCCCTCGGCAAACTCCGCGCCGTCGATCGGCATGGTGATGATGACTGCGGGCTCCTCCTCCACTTTAAGGAGGGAATTATCGCCGGTACAACCGATGGAAAACAGGATCAGGGCGGCTGGGATGCGCATGGAAAATCTCCGCTGAGTCCCCAGTCATACCACTTTCTGACGCCGCTCAGGATCGGTGAATTGTGTCGATTGCCCTGGGGGGAGGTCGCTGGCTATCGAGCGGGGGTGGTCAGCCGGTAGTGGGAATTGACCGCGGGCTGGCCGGTGTAGTTCGGCCCGGCGGCCGGATCGGCCCCAAGGTAGTCAAACGGTAGCTTCGCAGTGGACTGCCCCCGACAGCGGACCATGCGCCGGTCGTACTGGATGCCGGCTTGCCGCAGCGCAGCAGGCACCCAGCGGGCGGCGCTGCCGCCGTCGGCGAGCTTGAGGTTGCGCAGGTCGAGGTGGGCGCAGAGGTGGCCGTCGGTGGTCAGCCAGCCCACCGCGCGCTGGAGGAGGCCGAGCTTGTCGCCGATGGTGTGGAGGCCGTGAACGCAGGTGATGAGGTCGAAGCGCTGGGTGGTCTGCCAGCCGTGAACACTGGCACTCTCCAGGGTCAGACCGACCTCTGAGGGGATGGCATCGAAGCTGCCGGCGAGATCGACCCCATGGATGACCACCGCCGCCCCGGTCCCGGCGAACCGCTCCGCTGCCGCCACCAGCGCCCGCCCCTGCCCGCAGCACAGGTCGAGCCAGCGCGCGCTGCCCCGGGTGCGGACCCGCCACTCCAGGAAGCTGATCGGATCAAAGCCAAGCTCCCGCTCGTAGCCACCACCCCCATGGAGGTTGCGCTCCCGGTTCATGCGGCAATTGGCCACCACTGCGGAGCCCTCAAGCGCACGATCGTCCATCAACTGGACCACTGGCTTACCCATGTTCGCACTCCACGATGACTGCTAATGTGTTCAGTATATCGGATGGAGGAAGTCGAGATTGGGTCGTGGACGATTTTTGGTCGCGGAGGAGGTGCGGATTGGATGTTGAGTGGGGCCTGCTCTACGGCGTGCTCGCTGGATGACGTGCTGCACCGAGCGAACGGACATGTGCCCACCGCGCTCGCTCTCAAACAAGGGAGCGTCCAGCGCCGCCCTTACAGCCACCTCTTTGCCGACTCCGCAATATCATCAAGACTCGTGTTGAAACAGATCTTGCCCGCAGGCGCCAGCTCGTGGATGGCATTGACGACCTTCTCAAAGACCGTGAATGCTCCTGGGGCGACCCTCACCCCGCCGCCTATGAGTATGCAGTCGTATGCCCTGTCCTGCAGCTCGGCTCTGACCTCTGATTCCGCGGATTCCGCCGATGTCAGCAGGCACCACCTGGCCTCATACCCGTCGTCCAGCAGCCTCTGTCGACTCTTGGCCAGAGCTGAACTGAGAGATTCCTTTGTCATACCGGGCCATTTGCTGTAGTCGGTGACCTCGGGGTCCCATCCAATCAATAGGACAGATTTCGATTTGTTCATTTCGGTTCCTTCGGTTCCTGCTGAGTTGCAGTATCGGAATTTGAGTCGACTCCGCGCCCTTTCCTATCGGGTGTGCTCGCCAACGCCGGGTGCGATATCACACACCCCATCGAGAAGTCCCGGCCTCGGTCATTGTTCCGGACAGTGTCCGGAACAATGACCGAGGCTTCTTTTTTTGATGGGGAAGCGGTATCTTCCCCACTCCCTCGTCCCTTTGGGACGACCCCATCTTTTCCGGGCGCGGGGCCCTTGGACAGATCTCAAGAGGGTCGTGTCCCAAAGCATGACCGAAGCCGAAGTCCCGGCAAGCCCCTGTCACCGATGGCTTTGCTGAGGTCCGTAATGGGACACGGATCGATGCTGCCCGACGTTGGCGAGCACACCCGTGCCGAGAGGGGATGGTAGCTCTCGCCATCTGGCTACCCAGCGCCTCGAGGGCTCAGATGTGCCTGCTTCCCATGCCTGCTCGACGGTTGAACCTTAGTAATTAAAAATAAATTATGCACAGAGGGTAGGTGTGGAAGGTCGGTGCTAGTGAGGTCGCGAATCCAGCAATCGTGAAGCGATTGCCAGAATGCGCTTCGGCCCGCCTCAACGCGGGCCGGCGTCTGCCAGAGGGCGTTGGATGCCATTTGCCTCCAACAATTTCGGCTAACACCGTCGTGAGGTCTTCGAGACGCCCGGTCGGTCCTAGCTCTTTGTCAGGAATTGAACGGGACCGACGCGATATAATGCGCAGCAGAACTGGAGCAGACATGAAGTGGGAATCGATTGGAACGGGTCTCAGACTGCGAGAGGCAACTCGGCACGAAACTGAGCGGGCCTCAGCTGCAATCCTGCGGTTTCAGGACTCGGGCCACCCGCAGGCAGATAGTCGAGGCCGCCAACTTCTGATAGCGTTTGCCGCCGGAGTAATCGATTCCCAGAATCTGCTTTCCCTATCAAGATGGTGCCACACCAGTGGCGCTCGCGTTTCAGGTGTTGAACCTGCGCAGGCCGCTAGCCGAAGTCTATTTGGGACTGTGCTATCCGATCTGTCGGGACTTGATTCGCACAACATCGCGCGAGCCGTTGCGGAGTCTACGGAGGGGCGGCCCCTCCGGCCGCCAACATCGGTTCGCAAGCCGAGTATCCCTTTCAACGTTGCCCAGGCCATCAAGGGTAGCCAAAGCTGCATTCAGAAGCTGGTAAATCAAGACGTAGGTGTCCTAAACCAAGCAATCGTCTCTGCTTTCCCCAACACCATGAACTTTCGACCAGAGAGCCTCCGGTGGGTTTCACCACTGTCCGTAGAACACTTTCGAGAGTATCGAGACGACTTCCTCAAGCCACTTGGACTGGACCATCTTGAAAGTCGTCATCGAGAGTTCTGGCCTCGTATGGGTCCACAGTGGGACGCGCTTGCAACCATCGGTGACAACGAGGGCGTAGTCCTCGTGGAAGCAAAGGCCCACCCGGGAGAGTCTTGGGCAACCTGCAAGGCCTCTCCCGGATCCCGCGCCAAGATCGGAGCACGTCTACGGCGTGTCCAGTCCGATCTCGATCTTCCGCATGCCGACTGGACCAAGCAGGTCTACCAGATCGCGAACCGCTTGGCCTTCCGCCACTTCTTGGCCAATCAAGGCGTGCCAACGTGGCTGGCCTTCGTGTTCTTTATAGACGACCAATCGTACCGCCCAACACCGATAGAGACTTGGACCACACACTGGCGTCGTCTTCTACAACTCCTTGAGATTCCTAATGAACACTCGGTCCTACACTGGGTCGCGCCAGTCTACGTAAATGCTCCGAAAGCCTGACCAGCTGCACCCTCCCACAGCGGACGGGAGGGCTGATCGCAATATCCTAGACTATTGCCACTTTACAGCACCAGGAGAATTAGACCCGGCGGCTTGCACCGCCATTGCAGCTGGCTGTTAGACAGCGCTCCCCGGATGTGCACTCACAGGCCAAGTCAAAGTTGGCGGAGGCAAATGCTCCTTGGGGTATTCGTGGATGTAGTCGTTTACTTCGGTGTCGACGGGATGAGGGGCGGGACGATTCCGCTGGCGATCTGCTGAAGTGCTCGGTCGATGAACTCGAACCAGCTGCCGCCACGCTTCTTGATGGAGCCCATGATGGTCCATCCATCTGACAGTGTGTTGCTTCCGCGTAGATTTCGACTGCCGAAACTCGTTTTCCGCATGATGACGGCAGAGCGTAGTTCGCGCTCTGCGGCGTTGTTGGTGAGGGGGACAGCCTCATGATTGAGAAACAGCAAATACC
>JBLHNG010000089.1:0-16532 GCA_047621685.1 Myxococcota bacterium
GCTTCTTCTCGTTCTTCTTCGTCTCCGCGCCGTTCGTGGTGGTCGCCAGCATCCTGACCCTCGCGGTGGGCGCCAACCAGTTCAACATCCATGGACTGCGCATCGACACCGAGCGTGCAGAGGCACAGGCGCTGGTGGATGAGTTCGACGAGAACGACGGCATCGAGCGGCCAGGGTTCTTCAAGTTCGCCGTGGTCATGACCGGGCTGTTCGTGATCACCATCGCCGCAACCTCGGTGCTGCCGGTCATTGCTCCGCTGGGCATGGGCTTCGTGGCGCTGTCGTTTGCCGGGGTGATGCTGCTGTGGTTCCGCAGCGAGGTCGATGTGTTCTATCGGACGCTGGACTGGGACCTGCTGGGCTTCTTCGTGGCGCTGTTTGTGGTGATCAACGTCATGGAGCACGCCGGGGTGCTGGGCCTGATCGGCAACGGGCTGACGATGCTGCTGAGCCTGGGAGACACCGTGGGCACCGGGGCGCTGCTGGTCGCCTCCGCCGGGTTCTCCTCGGTGACCGACAACATCCCGCTCGCCGCGATGCTCGCCCGAATCCTCGACGACATGGCGGTCCCCAGTGACTCCGCGCTGTGGTGGTCGGTGGTGTTTGGCGCAAACCTCGGCGGCAACCTCACCCCCATCGGCTCCGCCTCTACCCTCGTGGCGGTCACCATCATCCACAAGCACGGCATAAACCTTAGCTTTGCCGGGTTCGTCAAGCTCGCCGCCCCCTACGCCATCCTCCAGATCATCCTGGCGGTGGGGTATGTGCTGTTGTTTCTGGTGTGACCCCGTCAGGAGGAAGACGCGCGACGGCGCCTGGTGGGTCTATGGCGTCTCTGCGGTGAACAGCGCCCGGTAGGGGAAGTCCGAGCCCATGTGGTCCAGCGCTTCGAGGTAGCTCTCGTCGATGCTGGCCAGCTCCGCCGCAGAGTACAGCTCCCCGGCGTTGCCGCTCTTGCCGCTGCGGATCATGTCGGGGCGCGTCCCGGAGAACGGGAAGACCACCGGCGAGAACTTCTCATTGTTCGCCTTCATCCAGGCCAGACCGCTGCGCTCAATCACCGTCGCCCGCTCCTCCGCCTCCAGCGACACCCCCATGAACGCCGCCACCTGATCGACGGTCCCGGGCAGGTCCGCCTTCATCTCCGCGAAGTGCAGCACCAGCACGTTGGGCTCGTCTCGAAGCGCCCACCACCCGAGGGTGTGCGCCAGCCAGGAGCTGTCTCGACTCGACTGGACCAGCCGCAGCCACTCCTGGGGTGTGATGTCTTCCGCCACCCCGAGGATCGGCGGGGCGAAGAAGTACGACGAGACGAGCACCTCCTTGGGATCGCGCAGCACGACGATGTACCGCGCAGCCTCGCTGCGAGGGACCTCCCCGACGTTGGCGTGGGTCTTGATGACCCGCAGCCCGGTCGGCGCCCCCTCCCAGCTCCGCGGATCATCCAGGCCGACGCAGCTGCTGTCGGGCGTATCGGGCCAGGGCACGAGGTCGTGGATGTGCTCGAAGTCCGCCGCCCCCCGATGCGCGATCTGGGCGGCCATCTGCATCATCCAGTTGGTGCCGGACTTCATGTGCGTCGCCACAAAGATGTCTCGACCGGTGGGCGTAAACCCGCTGAAGCATCGCCGCATTCGCCCCGGGGACATGAAGACGTGCAAGAAGAGGCGGACAATGTGGGGGCTCAGGCCGAGGCGCCGGGCAGCAGTGTGGATGACGCGAGCAGGATGAAAAGTGGACACGAGAAACCTTCCAGGTTGTGGATCATGCATAGGGCTCACCCCAGCTGCCGTCCGTCGAATCATTTCGACAGTCGACCAGACTCGGTGACTGGTGCCCAAAAAACAGGTGAGAGCCTCCTGGATGCCGACTAAGCAACAACAATTGCAGTTTACTCCTCGCTTTCAGACCACCGCTACGCTCAGCTGGTGGTGTGGAGAGGTGTGATTCGGCAATCCCCTGCTGCGTCGATTCGCAACACCCAACGGAGGCCGTCGTTCCAAAGCTCAACCAGATCATCGCCATCGAAAAAGGCGTCAAGTCCCGGGTCTACAGCCGGATCACCGAGCTGCACAAGCTCGCCCAGAAGATCGATCCCTACAACGGCTTCGCCAAAAACTTCCGTCCTCGATGAGTCCGACGAGTGGACCCCCGACCCCAACAGCCACCTGTTCCGGACCCCGTCGATGACCACCCACAAGACCCGCAAGGTCCAGCGCCCCATCGTCCTCTACGATGCCACCGAGCACCACCCCGCCCAGACCCAGCTCATCACCGAGGACATCATCGTCGGCTGGTGGGAGACCGTGCGGCACTCCGGGGCCATCCCTTCCCCCCGCAAGCAGCTGCTCATCGAGCGTGCCGACCGCGTCCTCAAGGCTGTCCGGTTCGCCCGGGAAGAAGCCAACGACGCGGAGGCCGCCGAGAAGAAGGTGGGCGAGGCACTGTTTGACTACTTGCTCAACGAGTAGGTTGCCGACTTCGCTCAGACCGCTTGCAAGACTTGAGGCTGGCGCAAGAACCCGACGCCCCTGGTGGTACAACGGCAGCGTGGAGTTGTTCGAGATGAAGACCGTCACTGTTCCAGTCCTCTTCCTTCAGGCTGCCTGTGGTGCAGAGTCGGGCACCTGCGAGGTCGGCTTCTGGGAGACCGCCGACTGCAGCGGCGATCCGGTGGCCACCAACAGCTTCCCCATCGATGCCAGCACGACCTGCCAGCAGGATATCCCGCCCACGATCTACGCCATGATCCTCGACAACAGCGCCTGCGAATGACCGCGCACCCTTCCCCCACAGACCCCAACCACACGCTCACCCTTCACGATGCGAAGTGGGTTCAGGTCGGCCCGGTCCGGGCGGACACGTTCGTGACGTACCACCGCGGGACCCTGCACCTCGGCGGGGAGGCCACGGCCCTGTCGCCGCGGTGGCTGACCGGCCATGCGGTCTGGCGTGGGGATGGCGGCCTGCTGGCCATCGGGCTGTTTCTCGGTGCGCCGGAGGAGGGGCCGCCGGGGCAGGCGCTGATGCTGATCGATGTGGGGCTGCGACGTGCAGTGGTGGTCACAGCAGGGAGCACGGTGGTCCCGCTTCGGTTTCAAGGCGGGGAGGTCATCTACCAAAAGGGACCGGTGGAGTACGGGATGCGTGTCCACCCGGGGCTGGACTGGAGGCCGCTAGCAGAGGCCGGGTGAGAGCTACCGCGACTTCTTGCTCGCCCGAAGCAATCACTCCGCCCTTTAGCGGCTGATGTCGGCAGCCTCCTGGCTGACGGTGAGCACCTGCCGGGTCTCAAGCTCAGTGTAGGTGGTCTGTCCGCCGCCGGGCCAGTGGATGGTCAGGGTGTCGACCGTGTCGCGTATGCCGAGGCCGAGGTGGACCTCTGGTGGTCCCGAGACGCCCAGTGAGATGCTGCCGGCAGACAGCCAGCGGGTCCAGGTGGCATCTCCTGCAGTCACAGTGATCCGAGCACCGATGCCGAAGGTGTTGGCACCGCTCCCCTCAAGCCGAACCACCAGCCACCCCTCCGATCCACATCGGCTGAGGTGCGCGGATGCCGGACCGCCGAGGTAGTCGGTCTTGATGAGGTCCAGCCAGCCGTCGTCGTTGAGGTCTGCGACCACCAGCCCTCGGCCGGAGGTGGTCTGCGCCAGCCCCCAGGACTCAGCCTCATCGGTGAAGGTGCCCCCCTCCGCCTGCACCCACAGCGCGTCGGGCTGATCGGTGAAGGCGCCTTCCTCCGGCGGGCCGTAGACCATCGGTGCGTCGAGGTCCCCGTCGTTGTCCATGTCCGCCAGCGCGACCCCCCAGGCGGCGTACTGCTCCTCGCTGGGAATCAACCCCTGGCTGACGGCCGCGTCGTACCAGAAGTCCCCGCTGGAGAGCATCAGGTGGAGCGCGTCCCGATCGGTGATCATCATGTCCGGCAGCCCGTCGTCGTTGAGGTCGCCCACCCCCAGCCCCATCGCCTCGATGGCGAGGCCGAGGCCAGACTCATCGTCGGTGTCTGCGGTCAGGGTCCCGCCGTCGTTGGTCAGGAGGACGTTGGGCTGGAGCTGGTAGCCAAAGTCGTTGATGATGTAGAGGTCCTGATCGGCGTCCCCGTCGATATCCAGCCAGCTGCCGAGGAAGGTGTAGCCGCTGACCGCAGCCTCTGGGAGCTGGTCGGTGATGTTGTCGAAGGTGCCGTCTCCCTGGCTGAGAAACAGGGCGTTGTCCTCAACAGAGGCCTCGGCGGGGATGCTGACGGTGTGGTGACGGGCGACGAACAGATCGAGGTCACCGTCGCCGTCGAGATCGCCCCAGGAGCCGCTGCGTGACCCGACTCCGCCGCCGAGCCCGGAGCCGGAGGAGACGTTGGTGAAGGTGCCAGTCCCGTCGTTGAGGAAGAGCTGATCCGGCTGGCTGTCCCGGGCGAGGAACAGGTCGAGGTCACCGTCGCCGTCGACATCCGCAGCACTGGCGGCCCAGGCATCGCACTTGCGGTCGTAGTCGGGCAGGCTGTCGGGGCTGGCGTCGGCGAGGGTGCCGTCGGGCTGAGAGAGGAAGAGCTGGCAGGGGCTGAAGTTGGGCAGGAAGACGTCGTCGAGTCCGTCGCTGTTGAGGTCTGCGACCACCAGCCCCGCGCCCCGGGAGAGGTCGTCGGAGAAATCCGCCGGGGTCTGGCTCGCCCAGTCGTCGCCGAGGTCACCGACGAGCATCGCCCCCTCGCTCTTCCGCAGCGACGGATCCGCGCAGGTCACCACCCCGCCCTGCGTCAGCCCCGGACCGTGGATCGGTGCTGTTGGAGTGGCAGTGTCGGCGATGTCGGAGGGCTGGGATGGGGTGGGCTGGGTGCAGGCCGCCAGGAGAAGCACCATGGCGGCAGCTTAGCTAAAAGATCCCGGGGTGGGGCCAATACCAGCCAGCCTGACACGATATTCACGGGTGCCATCGACGATGCTGACATCCAGACACACACGATGTGTCCGCCGTGCTTACGCTACCTGTACCGGCAGGAGATCCTCAAGGGTGACCGGCCAAGGTAGGTGAAGGTCACCCGGGTCAGCGCGATGTTGTGGGGCTGGAGCAGTGTCCTTCGGAGCGAACGCCTTGATCCCGGCAGGAAGGTTAGACCTGTCGGGATTCTTTTGTTCACCGCTCTCGGTGATCAAAACACTGGCCTCCCTTTGCACATGTAGCAGCGCCCACAGGCAACCCCATCGACGGGGAACCAGCAGCTAAACGTCTGCGACAAGACCGCGATAAATCCCCGTGACCCAGCCTCCGCCAGCATTGCCGGACGGTCGAGGTGAATGAGCGGAAACCGCATCCGGTGGAAGATCATCAGCGCCCGCTCCAGCTGAGAGGCCAGGGTCGCGGGATCGATTCGACATGCGCCCCCCTGCCCACGGACCTTCCCCCGAAGCAGCCGCTCGGCCCGACCGCCGATCTCCACGCCGATCTCGACTGGCACGTGGTGGGACTCGGCGAACCGGCACAGCCCGATGTACTGGTGGCCCATCGGCCGACTGTGACTGGAGCTGTAGCCGATGCGTCGGGCCTGCTCCTCAACCCAGGGGTTCTCTGGCAGGTCGGTGACGAGCAGCAGGTCGTGGAGCAGAGCGTCGGGAAACCGGCGACGAAGCAGGTCGGTGAGCCGTGCCATGGCCGCAAGCTCCTCGGCCTGGTTCTTTCGCGCGTCGATCTCGACGGAGAGGTAGACCGGCACCACTGAGATCCCATCGCTCAGCAGCTGCATCAGCCGAAACGTCGAGTCGAAGCCACCGGTCCAGAACAAGACCACCGTGTCAGAGGTCGGCGGCATGTCGAGGCCCCCCTCAGTGAGATCCACCTCGTCGGCCACGGTGGTCTCGTAGCGAGAGGGATCGGGAAAGCGATCCTGGAGGAAGCGGGCATAGGGCGCAGAGAAGCCACTCCAATTGTGGTTCATCGTCCAGGTGTCGTCGGTGATCCGCGACTGGATCCAGCGCGCGGAGCACTCCCCCCGCACCTCCAGCTTGTGGGTCGGTGCCTCGGGCGCGTGATTCCGCTTCTCGCTGTGGCTCAGCCAGACCATCACTGGCGGCTCGGAGGGGGGAAAGGTGTTGAAGTACAGGCTCAGCCAGGGGTGGTGGAACATCGCCTCCGACCCGTACTTCGCCAGCAGCGCCCGGCAGCGGCTGCGGTGGAGCACCACCGGAACATGGGCCTCGAAGTCCAGCGCCGGCTTCCCCTCCGCGATGAGCTGGTCGAGGGCCGCTGAGATGAGAGCCTTGTAGGGGATGTCTCCCGGGTAGTGCGACTCCAGCAGGGTCGCGTAGCGCGGATCCCGGGCGTCTCCGCGGGTGAAGGACTGACCCTGGAGCTGCGGAGCGGTGGTCGGCTTGAGCAGGTAGTGGTCGTCGTTGATGAACAGGAACGCCTCGGAGATCGCATCGTGGGTCGCAGCGATGGCGATCTTTGCGTTGATGTTCCGCTCCTTGGCCCGCAGCCGGGCGAGGTCGGGCCAGGGGGCCGCACGGTAGGCGGGATCCCTCCGGGGGGCGCTGGCGTGGGGGATGAACCGGTAGGTCTCCCGGCGCAGCCCGTCGGGGCGCTCACCGATGATCCAGACCTGCCCATGATCGGGGAAGTACTTCTCCAGTGCGCGCAGAGAGTAGCGAAGTTCTTCGCTGTGACCGGGCTGCTTGTAGGGGTAGACCACGTCCATGGCCATGCAACGTAGCCAGTTCGCTTGCTCCATCCGACCCGACGCAGGAATGACCGGGGACATCACACTCGGTCAGCCTGACGCGCCCTGCGAACTGATCACACGACCACAGCCCCCGCACCGCCCCGCCTTCAACCTCACCTCTCCCCGACAGCCCCAGCAGTACACCCGCCCGGTGCCCACGGTCAGCTCATCGACGACCTTGCTGAGCAGCTCATAGAGCGGGGCGAGGGCGTCGGGCTGGAGGGTGAGTGAGAGGCCGGTGATCACCGGGCGGCCATCGCTGCGGTGCTTCATGTCCGACCACTTCATCGCGTCGGGTGGGTCGAGCAGGTGCTTCCAGCAGACCCGCTGGTTGGTGATCACGATTCCCTCGGAGGCCGAGCCAAACAGGGTGTCGTCGATGATCACCAGGACCCGTTCATCCTCGGAGAGTCCGTGGAGCTTTCGCGCCGTGTTCAGCTTCCGGGCCGGCAGCGCAGGGGCGAAGAAGACCGAGGGCAGCTCGCCGATGTACCAGCGCGCCAGCTTGAGGATCACGGCAGAGTTGAGGGGGTTGGAGCCGGAAAGCTCCGCGCCATGGTGGCGGTCGCCCAGCTCCTGGAGGACCCCGGCCAGCTCGTCACGTTGCTGGATCGAACCGGTTGACAGTCGACTCTCGGCCACGATGAGGTCGTCCTCGTCCAGATCGACTGCGGAGGGGTCCAGGTCGGTCCAGCGGATCTGCCGGGGGTGCTCCAGGAAGTTCCGCCACAGCAGCCGGTGGGTGGTCAGCGCGAAGCCGTCAGCCCCAGAGCCGAGCAGGGTGTCGTCGTACAGGGCGAGGATCGGCTCGTCGTCGGGCAGCCAGATGTGGTGGATCTGGCGGATTCGAGTGAGCAGCTTTGCTGGGAGGGCATCGGGGGAGACGAAGAAGTGCGCCTCGGAGTGCAGCCGACTGCTGATCAGGGCGTGGATCTCATCGGGTGTCATCGGCGCGTTCATGGTTGGACTGTAATGCCCGCACCCGCTCCCCGACGGACAGGGTCTGTCCGCAGATGCTGCCCGATGAGATCACCAGCGCCGAAAGTAGACCTCGGTCCGATACTCAAACGCCACCGCACCGTCGACGACGTGGGCAGCAAACAGCGCGTCGAGGGCGTCGAGCATTGGCTGGTGGTTCGGGTGCTCGGGGGGCGGGGTGTAGCTGCTGGAGAGCAGACGACCGCGCAGCCCGGCGAGATCGAAGACCTGCTGGTTGTCGAAGGTCGCGTGCTGCCAGCCCGACCCGCCGAAGAACGCCCTCAGCGACGGCTCGGCCCCGTAGCGGTGGCTGACCTGGGCGTAGTCGGTGCCATAGCGGAGCAGCAGCGCCTCGTAGCCGCGCAGGAAGGCGCTGGCATCGACGCTGCGGTTGTTCCAGATCAGCGCCACCGACCCACCTCGAGCGAGGATGCGATCCACCTCCACACGGGCACGGCCAGGATCGAACCAGTGAAACGCCTGGGCAGCGACCACCAGATCGATGCTGTCGGCGGGCAGCCCGGTGGCCTCTGCAGGTGCGTGGGTCAGGACGAGGCCTCGACGAGCAGGACAGGCGGCGGCCATGTCGGCGTTGGGCTCCACGGCGAAGACCTGTGCGCCCCGGTCACACAGCAGCCGGGAGAGGATGCCAGTGCCCGCCCCGAGGTCTGCCACCCGACACCCGGGAATCAGCCCGCAGTCCGATGCGAGAAAGTCCAGCATCGCCGCCGGATAGGACGGGCGATGCCGGACGTAGTTCTCGACCCGATCGGAGAACCGACGCGTGGAGTCGAGGGGCATTTTACTCGTGGTATGCGGTGTGCTCGAAGGTGAAGTCACAGGGGAAGCTGATGCCCAGGAGCAGCTCGACGGTTCCGCAGTTGGTGCCGTTGCAGCTGAAGGTCGCGTTGTAGGTTCCGGTGGAGTTGTCAGCGTCCTGGAAATCACCCGAGACATCCACCGTCGCTGGGAGGGTGATCTCGTAGGTGTCGTACGGGATCTCGCCGATGAGGGTCTCGCAGGTGTAGGCGTAGCCGCTCAGGGTGCAGGCGATGGTCTCGTCCTCTGAGAGGCCGTCGATGAGCATGTCGAAGCCAGCGGAGCTGGAGTCGATGACCTTGAAGCCCATCTCGGCGCCGCCCAGCTCTCCCTCGATGAGGCTGTTGACCGCCGAGCAGGTGCTCTTGGTGATGCCGAAGTCGGAGTAGACCCACTGCCCAACGGTGGGAGCCTTGAACGGATCGGCGTCGGTGTCCGCGTCGGTGTCCGCGTCGGTGTCCGCGTCGGTGTCCGCGTCGGTGTCGGCATCCGTGTCGGCGTCGGTGTCGCTGTCGGTGTCGGCATCCGTGTCGGCGTCGGTGTCGGCATCCGTGTCGGCATCCGCTTCAGCCGCTGAGATGGCGTCTTTGTCGTTGCAGCCGGTGAGGGCTACCAGCAGGAGTCCGAAGATGGTGAGGTTGCGCATGATGGTGTCCTCCAGAAGGATCGATTCAGGCCTGTATTACTGATGATTTTGACATACGCCAGTTCTTTTCACGGCTTCTACTTTCTGAAACTTCGTGAACAGTCACAGCAGCACATTGTCCAGATAGGGTGCACGAGGAAGAGTACGGACAAAGTCCAAAGCTCTGACGGGTGCCCCCAGATAGTCTGACGGGTGCCCCAGATAGGCTGCTCCTGGAGGGTCTGACATGTCCACCACGCTCATCTTCATCGCGACGGCTTCCGCAAGCTGGACCTGCTCGCGGAGCAGCCGGGGCACGATCAACCACGCGGTCGAGGCCCTCGAAGCGAACGATCCGGCGCGGGCGGAGGTCATATATCGAAAGGCCCTCACCGGAGAGCCGGACTGCGGACGGGCCGCCCACGGCCTCGCGGTCTCTCTGCACCATCAGGATCGAGTTGCAGAGGCGATGGCGTTGCTGGTGGACCTCGCTGAGACCTGGCCCGAGCAGCCCGAGGTGCTCACCGCGCTGTCGGTCGCCGCGTTCGCCGCCCAGGACTTCCCCACTGCTCGCACGGCTGCGCTCCAGGCCATCGGGCTGGACTCCGGCTCGCTGGAGGCCACCACGGCCCTGCTCGCGGTGCTGCTGCGGCAGGGGGAGCTGCCGCTGGCGGTGCAGGTCATTGAGGATGCCCGGGGAAAGCTGGCCGGTCCATCGCTGGCCTGCCTGGAGGCACAGGTGCTCATCGAGGGCGGACAGGTCGAGACTGCGCGTGGTCTGCTGTCGTACTGCCGCCAGTCTCCGGAGACCGCCCTGGTCGCCGCATTGTCTGGACTGCTCGCACCGGGCAGCACCGCTTCGCTGGCGGACCGGGTCGGGGCCGCTGCAGTTGCCGGGATCACCGAGGCTAGCAGCGCGCTCAACGCCGGGGATCCAGCCACCGCTCGGAGCATCCTCGATGGTGTGCTCACCACCAGCCCTGCTCGCATCGACGCGAGGCTCCTCCGTGCCCGATGCCACCGCGACCTGGGGGACCTGTCCGCTGCACGGGCCGACCTGGAGGCCGCCTTTGAGGGCGACACCTGGATCGAGGTGCACACCTCCGGAGCGATGAGCGGGGTCCTGCTCAAGAGCCACGAGGAGCTGCTCAACGCCCAGCTGGCGAACGGCATGGGGCTGCTGGTGGACATCCTCGTCGAGTCCGGTGAGATCGACGCCGCTCGGCAGCGCCTCACCCTCGCCCAGGCCACCCTCGGCACCAGCCCCCATCTCACCGCCGCTCAGGCCCGGCTCCTGCGCACCACCGGGGACGTCGCTGAGGCCTGGCGCCAGCTTCAGCTCGCCCTGAGCACCTGGGCGGACGAGGCCGTGTTGCTGAACATGGCCGGAGAGTGGGGGCTGGCCGAGCCCGAGACACTGCCCGAAGGCGTCGCGGACGCCCTGGCGAGCTCCCCTCGATGGGGAGACCGCTACAACCTCTCCGTGATCCGCTACCAGTCCGGCCAGTACGCCGACTGCACTGCCCAGGTCCGCAGCGCGACTAGCGCGCTGAGCCTCACCGATGCCGCCCGGCAGCAGCTGTGGAGCCTCGGCTACCGGTGCGCGGCCCAGGCCCAGGATCTCGACGCCACTGAAGAGGCCGCCCGGTTCGCCGGTCCGATGGCTGACCTCGACCCCATCGCCCGGGTCAACCACGCCCGAATGCGCTACGCCGCCGGCCAGGGCCACGACGCCCTCGCGCCCCTCACAGACCTCTCCGGGTCGCCTCAGGTCACCGAAATGGCCGCCACCATCACCACCCGGGTCCACGGCGAGGCCGAGGAGTGGTCCCAGGCGATCGCCGCCTCCTCTGGTGCCCCTGCCCCCGAGCGCTACTGGCTCGGCCAGCGACTGGCCGCCGATGGGGATCTGGCGAAGGGCATCGGTGTGCTGTCCAGCGCCTGCCCAGACCTGATCGGCGAGGAGCGGATCCGCTGCACCGATCTCCTCATCCAGCTCGGCGGCGCTCCCTGAGGCTCAGTACGACGCGTTCCATCCCTCCGCCACGCACGGCCCTGAGCCGGTGCGGCCTTCCCCATTGAGGGTGCCTGCGTCCGGGTCGTGGACCGCCTCGACAAAGAAGGAGAGGTAGGAGCGGGAGCTGTCCGTGTAGAGGCCCGGGATGAGGGTGATCCGGCCAGTGTCGGGGTTGTGCACGCCGGTGAAGTCGAGCGTGTTGCTGCCATCGGAGAAGTCGGGGTCCCCGAAGGTGAGGGAGCCCTCGATCCCGCCGCTGCCGTCGTAAGTGAGCTCTCCCTCCAGCTCACGCACCGGGCCGGTGCACTGGTGGGTGCCTGAGAAGCTGATGGTCTCTGGAAGGGCGAGGTCGTCGCTGCTGAGCGTGGTCGGCGCACCATCACCGCTGACCCAGACCAGCTCTGCCGGTCCGCCGTTGAGGGTGTTGTCGTCCCACGAGGCAAAGTCATCCGCGAACCCGGTCAGGACATCCCCGTCGGGATCATAGGTGCCTGAGAAGCCGACCAGCTCCGGGGTGGCATGTGGCGGAAGCTCCAGCCAATCATCGGGTGCGAAGGCGAACAGCCCACTCTCCGGATCGTGGGTCCCGGTGAGACTGTAGCTCCCCGGGCCGAAGTACCCGATCTCTGTGTCCTCAAAGTCCGCCTCAGCAGTTAGGTTTCCGCCGGTGTTGGTGATCTCCACGGAGACCTCAAAGAGGACCCCGGAGGCTTCAATCGTGCCCTCCCAGGTGCTCACCCCCTCAGGCATGCCGTTCTCGGCCACGATCTCTGTGTCTTCGGTGCTGTCTGTGGTGCTGTCTTCAGTGCTGTCTTTGGCGTCCGTACAGGCCCAGAGCAGGGGCAGAATCAGAAAGATGCGCATGATGATGTCCTCCTGAAGAAGACATATGCGCACCGTCAGATTTGATCCTTTACCGCAGATTTCGCAGCATTACAGCCGACATTACAGCGACAGCACCCCAGCGTTCCCCCAGCCGTCCGCCACCTCCACGCTCACCGCCGTCTCTGGTGCATCGACCGTCCACCACGTCCGCCCATCGGCCACAGCAGCCGCCGCAGACTCTGCCACGGTCGAGCCATCGGAGAGGGTCCAGGTGACGGTGGCATCCCGGACCGGGTTCTCGCCAGTCATCTGCTCATCCTTGTCGATCCACCGGCTGCTGCCGTCCTCGTCGATCAGCCGGTAGCCCCACTCCGGTGCCTGAATCCAGGCCGAGAGGGCGTCGCCGTCCAGGGCGACATCCACGGTCGCGGCCACCACCTCGAACTCTGGCGAGGAGATCTCGTAGGCTTCCGACGGCCACGGCCAGGTCTCTGCGCCGCCGGTGTAGGTCTGCCCGGTGACGTGGAGGCGGTAGGTGCCCTCAGGGATGCCGGGGCGGTCGAAGACGTGGCCGACCGGCTGCCAGCCGACCCACCAGGTGTGCGTCTGCTCGGCATCGATGGGGTAGAGCGGATCCGGCTGCCAGAGCAGCAGCATGTCGTGGTGGTTGCTGGAGAGGGTGCGGCCAGCGGCGGTGGTCAGGGTGACCCAGTCGCTGCCCTCCTTGCGCTGAATGGTGACCTCCGGCAGATCGACCCCGGGGTCGCCGCCCATCCAGGCAAACTGCACGAGGCCCTGCACCCGGACAACCTCGGACTCCGGAGCCACCGCGAGGTCGATCGGGCGGACAGCGCTGGTGTCGTACTCGTGGCGAGTGTCCAGCGGGAACGGGTTGTAGAAGTCCTCGGGGAGCACAGCGGCAGCCGTGCCCGCATCGGGGGTGACGTCAGGGGCGAGGGTGGGCAGCGGATAGCCGCGGCTGGCGATGGGCTGGTACTCCCCGGTGATGTCCTGGGGTTCGAGCACGTCGGTCAGCAGGTGGGTGTCCATCATGTCGAGGACCCCCTCCATGACGTGCTCTGCCTGGAGCGGTCCCCAGATGGCGATGGTGGTCTCGTAGCCGCCCAGCAGCCAGTCCTCAGGGATGAGGAAGTAGCCCTCGTGGTCCTGGGCGTAGCCGACGATGTTGACCTGACCGACCCCCAGCTCCGCAGTCGCCCGGCGGCGGAACTGCTCGGCGAAGACGGCGGTGGGCTCGGCAGGGAAGAAGCCGAAGTAGAGGTCCTCGGTGGTCTGTCCGCCGTCGGGACCGAGGATCGGCAGCGGCCCGATGCGCAGCGCGGCGCTGTTGGCTTTGGTGGAGGAAGCAAACGGCATCGCGACCTCCTCGTCGGTCAGCTCAAAGATGCCCTGGACCACCCAGGAGACCAGCTCGACGTCCATGCAGCCAGAGTACGGGTAGGAGGTGCTGCCGATGGTGCCGGACTTGATCAGCGGCTCGTCCCCACAGAATGCACCGCCGAACTGGGCGTTGAACTCGTCGAGGGGCGTGAGGACGCTGCCATCGGAGTCAAAGATCTGCTCGTCGGGGGTGAAGGCGTCGTCGAACGGGGCGTAGGTCCAGTCCACCGTGCCGTCCCGGGTCACCGCGATCTCATCGCGATCCTGGGAGATCGCGTGGGAGACGGTCTCCAGGAATATCGGGTCGGAGGCGGTGGGAGTGGCGGCCCACTGGGCGAGGATGGTGTCTACTGCGGCGACCCCGATGCTCTCGATCCGGGCGACCTCTTCGTCGAATCCGGCGGGACTGGCGTCTCCGGCGGCACCCTGGATGTGGGCGACGACGACGGGGGTGTCGAACTGCTCGGCGACCACAGCCTCCAGGCCGCCGACCGAGTCGCTCGATACCAGGACGTTGTAGTCCTCCAGCAGCGTGCCGTGCATGCCGAAGCCGAAGAACAGGCCGAGGGGATCGCCTGTGAGGGTGTCCACCCGCAGCATCCAGAGGGTCGGATCCTTGTAGGAGCCCGCCGGGATGTCCTCAAAGAACTGGTGCTCGTTGTTCTCACCGCGCCGGTCCCGGTAGACCTCGTCTTCCGGGTCCCAGTCCTTGTCGACGGACATGCCGATGGCGGCGGCCTGCCGGGTGTCGTAGGCCGACAGCGCGATGTCGGAGAGCGAGGCGATGAGCCGCTGACCGATCTCCTCGTTGTACTTGTCGCCGCCGAGGTAGAAGTGCTCTGCCTCGGAGTAGTTGCCGACCCCGTTGTGGGTGTGGCTGGCGGTGATGATGACCCGACCGTCGAGGTCCAGCCCGGTGGCCTCCGACAGGGTTGCCTCCACCCGCTCCACGAGGATGTCGTGGCTGTAGATGAGGTCAGCCTTGATGATGACGGTGTGCTGGTCGCCGTTCTCCATCCACAGCACCTTGCCCGCCTGCCGGGTGTGCAGTCCGGAAGACACCGCCCAGGACTCGACGTACTGGCTGGTGCGGTTGTCGTACTGACCAGCCTCGTCGAGGTAGTCGCAGCGGCTGGAGTAGCCGCCGAGGGGCCCGCCAACAGGCAGGTCCAGCCAGCCCTCAGCCACACCGGCAACCGGGGCGCCAGCGATGAGCGACAGGGCAGTGCGGGCGATCGGTGGCTCGGGCTCACCACAGGACGCGAGGATCAGCAGCAACATCTGGGAACTCCCTCCGAGGGACCAGGATATCCCTTTACTGCTCCACAGACGCATCCTGTGAGGGACCGTCGATGAGCTGCGTGCATGAAAGGGTATCCCTGTCGGGCGCGTGCAAATATGATTCAACCATCCTGGTGATCTCAACGAGACACCACTCCAGCCAGACCTGTTCCGACCTGGCTGGGTCGACTTCGACCTGGAAAATCAATGTTCCTCAGACACGCTCCATGGAGCCTGCTCACCGCCATCATCACAGCAGGCTGCCAGCCAGGAATGGTCCAGAGCACCACCGATCAGCCAGACAACGAAAGCACGATTGAGCGGACCGATGACAGCGGTGCGTCTGAGGACGACAGCCCCTTGTATGTCGGCGAGTGGTCGGGAGAGGTGCTCGGGTTTGTGGCGTTTGAGGAGGGCTGGGAGACTGAACCGTACTGTGGTGGTGAGGTCTCCGGCGAGACCAGGGAGGACGGCATCCTGGAGCTGAGCGGTGGCTGTCAGATCCTGTGGGGTCCGTTTGAGGGCACCAACCTGAGCACCGAGATCTCTGGTCTGATCAGCAGCGACGGCACCGTGGAGGCCATGGCGATCCTGGACGGCGACAAGCAATGGTTCAACAAGAGCCTGCTTGTCGGCTTCTCCGAGACCACATCGCTTGAGGCATCCGCGAAGACGTTCTACAGGCCGGCTGGCATCGAGCCGGTCGACGCTGAGGTCACCCTGACCGCAGAGCACCGCTGAGATTGATGGGGGGCCGAGCCGCCTCCTCGTGCTGGAGTCGCGGCCCGGTGACCCTCGCCTGACGGACCGCCGCCACCCCCAGGGTGATGCCATGGCGCAGCCCCATCCGGCGGATTCGTCCCCGCTCCGAGTGTGGCCCCTCCAGCCGCATCCGCACCCGATCCGCCAGCTGAGGTGCGAGGTAGAACGTCGCATGGTGCAGACGCCCGGCACTCCTCCGGCCAGTCTGCTTCGCCCACACGCTGCCCATGCCCGCGCAGACCATCGCCCAGTAGTGCCGGGCATCCCCCAGCGGATCACCGGCGGCGTCTTCAAACGCTGCCACCGCTGCCCCCAGCGCCAGCCGCTCATCAAGCCACAGGGCCAGCGCGGGATCCCGGCGCCGATCCGCCCCGCGTGCCAGCACCCGGATCGTCAGGTGCAGCAGGAGCGCAGCGGCGAAGGGGTGGCCGTCGGTGGCGGCCAGGGCGACGGCGAATTGCTCGCAGACATCCAGGGGACGGCCAGCCTGAGCGGCCGCAGCGCTGAGGTCGTCCATCAGCGCCCGGGCACCCACCGCCGGCAGCATCGCCTCGGGCATCGGCCCGGCGTAGTCGTCGCATCGCCCGATCAGTGCCGCAGAGAGGTCGGTGAGGGAGAGCGCCGCATCTGGTGCCCAGGGCAGCCGCCAGGGGTCTGTCGGGGTGTGCCCGGCGATGAGGGTGAGCATGCGGTCCTGGAGCGCGGCGGGATCCCGACTGACGTGGCTGCGATCCCAGCGGGCCACGGCGATCTGGACCGTCGGCCAGGACGGGACTGAGGGGGTGAGTGCGGCACTGACTGCCGCCCGAACCAGCACGGAGAGGGCCATCCCCTGCCGTCTATCCGCCACAGGACAGCAGGTCTCCCCGGTCGCAGGCCCGCCGGTAGAGCTGACGAGCCTCCCGTCGGCTGGCCTTCACCCCTGCCCCCTGGGTGTACATGTGGCCCATCCAGCGACAGGCCACTGCCCCGTCCCCGTCGCACTCCCCCCAGGCACAGACCGGCTCCGCCGCACAGGCTTCCTCCAGCAGCGACAGCCCGTAGGTGAGATCCGGGGCGATGCCCTTGCCGGTGGCGTAGGCAATGCCGAGGCCCGCACAGGCAGCTGG
>JBLHNG010000090.1:0-16470 GCA_047621685.1 Myxococcota bacterium
GGTGTGGCCTGTGTCATGATGCCGGGGATGGAAACGCCCCTGCTCGAACTCAGTGATCGCGTGATCGACCTCCAAATTGGCGAGATCCGCCAGGGAGATCAGCGCGTTCCGTTGAGCAGCAACGAGGTCGCGCTGCTGCACCACCTGCTGCAAGCGGACGGCCAGCCGGTCACCAGGGCGCGGCTGCTGGTGGATGCTCTGGGCTATGCACCGGAGGTGGTCAGCCGCGCTGCAGACTATGCGATCCACCGACTGCGCCGAAAGATCGAGCTTGACCCTTCGGAACCACAGCACCTGCTGACGGCACCCGGGCGCGGCTTTCGGTTCGTTCTCCACGCACCTTCCCCAGTCGAGCCTTCCCTCGTCGAGGCCCCACCGGCTGCCGATCACAACCTGCCCGTGGTGACAACCCGGTTTATCGGCCGCACCGCTGAGCTGAAGCAGATCGAGGTGTTGTTCTCACAGGGTGCCCGGCTGGTGACGCTCATTGGTCCGGGCGGTGCGGGAAAGACGCGCCTGGCTGCGCGAGCCGGTGCGGCGTGGTGTGCGACCCGACAGCAGCGCGTGCGGTTCTGCGATCTCAGCACCGCGCAGGACAGACACAGCATGCTCGCCGCCGTGGCCGAAGCTCTGGGGACGAATCGGGTAGGGGCGGATCCGGTCAGCGCGCTGGGCGCGGCGCTGGACAGACTCGACGAGGCCCTCCTGATCCTCGACAACCTCGAACAGATCACAGCACCAGCCGCAGAGATCCTGTCGCACTGGCTGCAGGCAGCACCCAGGCTGCGTGTCCTGGTGACCAGCCGACACCGGCTCCGCCTCCGCAATGAGCACCTGCTGGAGGTGGGACCGCTCGACAGCGAGGGAGACGGGCTGCAGCTGTTCACCGAGCGGGCACAGCAGGTCCGCCCCAGGCTGGCGATCCACACCGACGCCGATCGTCAGATCATTGCAGCGCTGGTCGCAGCCCTTGATGGACTTCCGCTGGCGATCGAGCTGGCAGCAGCACGCAGCATTGTGCTCTCTCCACGCCAGCTCCTCGATCGCCTCTCGAGGCCGGACACGATGGGAAGCGGCCCCCGCGACGGCGTCGCCCGCCACCAGACCATGCAGCACGCCATCGCGTGGTCCTGGTCGCTGCTCTCCGAAGCAGAGCAGGCCACGCTCGCGCAGCTCTCGGTGTTTCGTGGTGGCTTTGACCTCGACGCTATCGAGGCTGTTGTCCAGTCCTCCCCCGACGCACCCCCACACATCGATCTGCTCCAGGCGCTGCGGGAGAAGTCCATGCTCATCGAGCAGCCGGGCACCGACTCGATCCGCTTCCGTCTCCTCATGACCATTCGGGAATTCGCCACAGCCAGACTCTCAAATCCATCGGCGGTCTGGCTGTGCCATGCCCGGTGGGTGGTGGCCCGGACGCGCCCTGGCCTGCAGCGACACCTCATCGAGCGGGAGCCGGACGGGCTGGCGGTGATCGCGGCGGAGTCAGAGAACCTGCTGCACGCCATCCGACAGCTCTCGGAGCTGGGCGGCCAGCCGGCGCTGCTGGCAGAGGCCCGGGCGGTGGCCCTGCGTGTATGGAGCCCGATGGACTGGGACGGCTACCGAGATCAGCTCCAGGACTCCCTCGCGAACCAGGCACAGCTCCCAGCCCCTGTCCGCTGGCGGGTGGCCCTGGCCTGGGTGCATCACAGCCTCCAGCGCCCAGCCTCAGACCGCTCCGAGGCGCTGGCGATGTGCCAGGAGGTCGCAGATGACGCCCATCAGGTCGGCGCGGGACTAGAGGAGAGCTGCGCCTTGACACTGCGTGCGGGCTTGCTTCTGGAGGAGCGTCGGTTTGCAGCGCTTCCGGCAGTGCGCCAGCAGCTGGATCGCGCGCTGGAGGGCTACCCCATCCACGCCCAGCACATCCAGATGGCGATCCTGGAGGCCACCGCCAGCACCCGTCAGGGGCACCACACTGACGCAGAGCGCAGCTGGCGCCGGTGCCTTTCCCTGGCTGAGCAGTCCGGAAGAGGCTTCTTCGTTCCGATGATCTACGGCAACCTGGCAGTGCTGTACTGTCGGCAGGGCCGGGCGAGGGATCAGGCACAGGCTGCGCGAAAAGGGGTGCTCAAGGCCCGAGCCCTGCACATGCGTCCTGCCGAGTGCCGCAGCCTGGTGTTTCTGGCCGCCGCCGAGCTGCAGCGCGGCCAGCTTGATGACGCCGAGCGCCACTGCCACGACATCCTCACCCTCACCGGTGGCTCAGCGCGGCTGTCCAGCTCCCTCGATGCCCTGCTGCTGCTGTGTAGCCTCGACTTTGTCCGCGGCAACCTGGACATGGCCGCCGGCCACCTGTCCATCGCCCGTGAGCACCCGCTCAGAGCCCGGTGGCATGGCCCCATGCTGGCGATGTGGCATGCCCTGATCGCCTGGGCGCAGTGGGGGGTCGTCGAAGACCTCGCAGCGCTGCCTTCTCCACGCGAGCCCGATGTGCCCACGCCATGGCTGCGTCCGTTTCTCGATGGGAAGCGTCTGGCGGCGCAGGCATTCTCCGCGACGGAAGACCGCGAGGCCATCACCGCAGCGCTGGAGCAGCTTCCAGAGACCCCCTCAACCCAGATCGATCGGCTGTTCCTGCTCCTGGCCCGCGGAGCCCCCTCCCCTGACCTCTCCCCGATCCACGCCCAGCTGCAGGCCCCCGGTGCCTTTGATGTCGCCACCTCGGGGTTTGAGGCTGTGTGCAGTCGCATCCTGCTGGCCAGCGTCCTGGCGGACTTAGAGCTGGCGCATCCCACGACGCACCGTGTCCAGGCCTGAGCGGCGACGACGGGCAGCCAGGAAGAGCAGCGCAAAGAAGAACCCCGCCGGCTCATGCGGTGCCACCGCGCAGCCCGCTCCACTGACCGCCACCAGCTCCGCGACCAGAAGGAAGTCCAGCGGATCGGTGGCGCCAGTGCAGGGGCTGGTCTCTGCTGCGCCAAACTCTCCACCATCGGCGATGAAGTCGTTGATGGCGCTGCGGCGATCACCCACCCAGCCCCGGAGTCCCTCGATCGAATCCGCCTGATAGGGCACGCCTCCCTCAGCAGTGGCGACCTGAGCCTCAAACAGCTCGATCCGCTCGCTGAGCACCTCCTCATCCCAGACCGAGTCAATCACCCACTGCACCTCGTCGAGGTAGCGCTGCTGTAGTTCTGGAACCCGAGAGATCCGTCGAGCAAGCTCAGACGTGACCTTGACCCGATCCCAGTCATGCAGGGCCTGGTCCGCTCCCCACGGGATCAACACCGCTCGATCCGCATTGTCCGGGTCAAAGTAGACGTAGAAGTTGTTGATGTTGGCGTTGTAGCCGTCGTTGTGGTTGACCACTGTCTCCAGTGCCCAGAACAGCATGAAGGCGTCGAGGTCGATGACCTCCACCAGCGCAGCCTCCAGCTCATCATCGGGGACCTGCAGCGCGTCTGCGACCCTCCTCAGCCCGGCACCGGTGGGATCCGTGTCGCTGGTCTTGTCCTCAAAGCGGCCGAGGTTGTCTGGCAGCCCGGCCAGATGCGCGTCGGTGAAGTCCGCCAGCGAGCCCTCATACAGCGAGCCATCGTCGTTTCCGAACTCCCGTCGGAGGAAGCGCTTCTTGATGCTCTCGACGTGTGTGTAGGTCCCCAGGCCGCTGCCGTTTACCGACACATTGGCGAGGTTGCAGCGGGGAGCCGGGTATCCAGCATCCTCAAAGACGCTGTAGGCCATGCAGGTACGAATCCGTGACACGTCCTGGTGGTTGTTGTTGAGGGTGATGCGCTCGGTGTCCCCCATCTCCTGACCATCGACAAACTCGTCGGTCTTGATCTTGAGGCTCGGCCGATCTCCGGCACCCACTACGGAGCCGATGAAGCCCTTCTTTCGGATGCCCACATCGTGTGCCTGCCACCCATCCACTTCGATGTCGGCGTAGACATACTCGTATCCGCTGGGGAAGGGCTCGCTGCAGGACAGCGCCGCGTGAGCAATCAGCTCGGGCCATTGATCGTCTTCCTCTCCCGAAAAGCGGAACTGGTTGGAGAGGTCCTCGTAGTCATCAGGCTCCATGGTGATGTTCACACACCCCATGCTGAGCGGGTCATACGACACCCCATCGCCGCTCTGCTGCTCAGACTCACACCCGGAATAGGTGGGCTCTTCGCTGCTGCAGGAGGCGAGCATGAGGGTCAGGACGAGTGTCTCAAAACGCATAGCCGAGGCTCCATGTGAGGCTGGGTTTGATCGGGGAGAGGTTGATGGGGCGCTCTTCGGCCAGAGCCTCCGCCGGGCTCTTGTACGCCACCGGAAACGCGCTGTAGAGGCCAAGGCCAAGCTCCATGATGAAGTGTTCCCACATCCAGGCACGACCGGCCTCCAGCCCGCCTCCAACCACCGCGTAGTGGGCCAGGTTCTGCTTGCTTGCAGAGAGGCTCGTGTACCCGATGGTCCCAAACGGGGTCAGATACCAGCCTGACAGTCCCTGCTCGCCGAGCGAGATTCGGGGTCCGCCTCGGAGGCTGGTGGTCATCACGTCGACATCCTCGACGTGGATCCAGAGGACATCGGCTTGCAGGGTCCAGCCGAGGCTGTCCCCGACCATGTGGTGCCCCTTGAGGTTCGCATCAAAGGTCGGCGTGCCTGTCACGGTGGTGACAGCCGCAACCACCGGTCCGATCGGATTGGCCAGCACAGCCGACCGGTGCTCGGCGGGTTGTGGTCTGGCAGGCGCTGCATCAGCAGTTGAGCACAGCGCTTGAAGTAACATCAGCATGTCGCAGCTCCCGTGTGACCCTTTCGGCTCATCTGCACAGAAGGTAGCGAGCAATCGCAGATTCTGCGTCGGTCACAGGGTGGCTGAAACAGGTCTGCAACACCGCGACAACAGTCCCCGGGGCGTAGCCTCTGACGCAGCCCCAGGGCGTCGCCGCGAACCAGGCTACGCACTTCTCGTCGATATTCGGCGTACAATCAGGCGGCATGGTTCCTGCTGAGGGAGAGACCTCACAGGAGCTTTCATGCTGCCCTCGTCGTCCTACACCCTGCCCGACGCCCGCATCGCGGTGCTGCTCAACGCCAACGCCGGGCAGGTGAGCCGGTCGCTGGCGGCTCAGCTGTCCGCGATCGTGCCGCCGGATCGCGTCTTCCTGACACAGAGCGCCCTGCACAGCCGGGACATCCTGCGCCAGTGCGTGGCGGACGAGATCAGCACCGTGTTCGCCGGGGGGGGAGATGGCACCGTTGTCGGGGTGATCAACGACCTCAACGAGTGCCACCGCCAGCAAGCCCCCACCCTCCCCAACGTCGGCGTGCTGCGGCTGGGGACCGGCAACGCCATGGCACGGTGGCTGGGCAGCGGTCGCCCGGCAGCAGACCTGAGGCGCTGGCAGGACGGTCAGATTCACCGGATCGTGCCCCTCGACATGGTGGAGTCCGAGGAGACCATCTTCCCGTTCGCCGGCATGGGCCACGATGCCGCACTGCTCAACGACTACAACCGTCTGAAGTCCTCCGCCCGGGGGAAGTGGTGGGCCTCGCTGGCCTCCGGGATGCCCGGCTACGTGCTCACCGGGGCGCTCACCACCCTGCCCCGCCTCCTGCGTCACCCCGCAACCCGCATCCAGGTCATCAACACAGGAAGTCCCGCTCACCGCTGCGACGTAAACGGACGGGAGATCGGCGAGGCGATTCCGACCGGTGGGGTCATCTACGAGGGGCCGAGCACCTTCGTCGGCACTGCGACCACCCCACTGTATGGCTACGGAATGCGAATGTTCCCGCACGCCACCCGCCGGGCCGGTCGGTTCCAGCTTCGCATCGCCGACCTCTCCCCCTTCGAGATCGCCACCAACCTTCCGGCGACCTGGCGCGGCACCATCTCCCACCCCCGGGTCCACGACTTCTACGCCGATCGTATCCGGGTCCGCTGCGACGATGCCATGCCCTACCAGCTCGCCGGAGAAGCCTGCGGATACCGCCAAGAGATGACCTTCGGCGTCACCCGGGCGCCGGTCAACCTCATCGCGCAGGGCTGACTGGGATGCGCAGGTCGGACCTCGGTGGGATAATGGCTCTCATGGGATTGAGAAGCCGCCTGCTGAAGAAGATCAAGCGCACTCTGTCCGGCGACGAAGCCGCCGAGCAGTCCGACGCTCCCCCTGCCCCGACGGTCTTCGAGCCGCCCCCGGGCACGATGCCACCCGAGGAACCGGAGCCGGAGCCCGAACCGGAAGTGGTGGTCGAACCGGAGCCGGAGCCGGAAGTCGTGCCAGAGCCGATCCCGGAGCCTGCCCTTGCTGAGGCACCTCCAGATCCAGTCGCACCCGAAGCTTCTGAGCCGGTGCCAGAACCGGTCGCTCCGGTCTCCATAGCCATCCCCCAGCCCGGCGACCTCCCGGTGCGCATCCGCAACCGCGACGACGGCGAAGAGGCCTGGGCCAGCGACTACTCCACCGACGACGCCCCGACCCGAAACGCCCACTACCGACCCGTGTTCGAGTCTTCTGGGCAGTCCTATCGGGTGCGGGTGATCAACGAAGACGAGGGGCTGGACGTCACAGTGGACTGCGAGCCCGGTGAGTTCGTGCTCGACGCTGCTGATCGCGCCGGTCAGGAGCTGCCGTTCTCCTGTCGCAGCGGAGGGTGCCTGTCCTGCTCGGCGAAGATGCTCTCGGGAGACATCGAGATGGGCGAGCAGTATGTCCTGGAGGACGAGCACATCGAGCGGCTGTTCGTGCTGCTGTGCTGCGCCAGTCCGCTGAGCGACATCGTGGTCCGCACCCACCAGGAAGACAACATCCAGTAGGAGGCCTCCGTGCCCCACAGCCGAGCCGAGGTCGAGGCCGCCTTTCAGCGCTACTGGCGTGTTGGTGCGATCGAGGAGCGCTGGGGTGACTGGGCGGACAGCTTCACCGAGGACGTGCACTACGTGGAGCGGGTCTACGGTGAGATGCGCGGGCGGGAGACTGTGCGCGTCTGGATCACCGGGCTGATGGCGCACAACAGCCACGTTCATGCCGTCCTGACCTGGCACCTCATCGAGGGCGACCGGGTCGTGCTGCACATGCTCAACCGCTACTACAGCCCCGACGGCGGTCCGCCGCTGGACTTCCCGGGGGTCACAATCCTTGGCTATGCCGGCAACGGGCTGTTCTCCCATGAGGAGGACTGGTGGAGCATGGAGGCCGGCCAGGACTGCTACAAGCGGTTTCGTGGGCTGCTCAAAGCGCACGGTCCCGATGCACTGACCGAGACCCCTCAGCGACGCGCCGCACGAGATCCCTGGGCGGTGCAGTAGATGGACGGCAAGAAGGTTGGCCTGCTGCTCGTCGGGGTGCTGGGGCTGTCGTGTGCCGGGGTGGTGGCTGGTGCCGGGAGCGGCTGGTTTGCCTGGCAGGATCACCTCAAGCAGGAGGAAACCGAAGCGTACTGCCTCGTGGTCCGACAAGAGGCTCGGGAGCGCTGGATGGCGACCATCGGGGTCTTCGAGGAGCAGCAAGCACACCAGCACGTCCTGCTCGCCGAGCACGCGTCCGCCCGAGAGCGCGCGACGCTGCTGCGGGACCTGGAGGGCATCGATCGCTACGACGGGCACATCAGCGCCGCCGAGAACCAGATCACCTCGCTGAGCCTCGCCATTGCCGCTGCGGAGGAGATGCAGACTGCACTGGCTACGCAGCCAGCGGATGCGATTGTTCAGAAGGCGCTGCTGTTGGGTGAGATCTCCCGAGATGATCGCATCCGGGAGGTCCTCTCTGGGCCGATGACTGCGACTCTCGCGCTTCAGGACCGCTGCGTGCTCTGAGCGCCGAGTGCCTCCCACAAGCCAGCCTGCCGGTCAGCCAGTACGGCGAGGCGAATCAGACCTCCAGCAGCATGCGCTCTGGATCCTCGATCAGCTCCTTGATGCGGCCCAGGAAGCTGACTGCTTCGCGGCCATCAATGACCCGGTGGTCATAGGACATCGCGAGGTACATCATCGGACGCAGCACGATCTGACCGTCAATCCCAACCGGGCGATCCTGGATCGTGTGCATACCGAGGATGCCAACCTGAGGCGCGTTGAGAATCGGGGTGGACATCAGCGAACCGAACACGCCACCGTTGGAGATGGTGAAGGTGCCATCCTTGAAGTCGCTCAGGGTGAGCTTGCCGTCACGGGCGCGGGTGGCGAGGCCGTTGATGGTGGTCTCCACCTCAGCGAAGGAGAGCCGGTCGGCGTCCCGGATGACCGGAACGACCAGGCCCTTCTCCGTCGAGACCGCCACGCCGATGTTGTAGTAGCGCTTGTAGAGGATGTCGTTGCCGTCGATCTCGGAGTTGACCGCCGGGAAGGCTTTGAGCGCCTCGACTGCCGCCTTGACGAAGAACGACATGTAGCCGAGCTTCACACCGTGGCGGGCAATGAACTTCTCCTGGTAGCTCTTCCGCAGCGCCTTGACCCGGGTGAGGTCGACCTCGTTGAAGGTGGTCAGCATCGCAGCGTTGTGCTGAGCCTCGACCAGCCGACGGGCGATGGTGCGGCGCAGCGGGGTCATGCGGACGCGCTCGATGCGTGCGGGATCGTCGGCCTCAATGGCACGCGGCGGTGAAGCGGGGGCGGCAGGCGTGGCAGCGGGGGCGGGCTTCTTCGCCGCAGCCTCCACATCTCCACGCAGCACCCGGCCGCCCTTTCCAGAGCCTGAGACGGCATCAACATCCACCCCGAGTCGAGCAGCGGCCTGACGCGCAGCGGGACCGGACTGGGGCCCCTTTGAGGAATCAGATGCGGCGTCAGAGCCAGCGTCCGCAGGTGCAGCCGCAGCAACCACAGCGCCACCCTTTCCAGGAGTGATGCGGGCGATGATCGCGCTGATGGCGACCTCATCGCCTTCCTCAAACAGCAGCGCCTCGACCACGCCGGAGACCGGAGCGGGGACCTCCAGGGAGGCCTTGTCCGAGTCCACCTCGACGAGGGTCTCGCCAGCCGTGATGGTGTCACCGACGGCCTTCTTCCAGGTACCGATGAACACGGTGGAGAGGGACTCTCCGATAACAGGAACCTTGATTTCAACGACATCAGACATCGGGGAATCCTTATGGGAGGGTCATCGCTTCAGTGATGAGGGTGTTCTGCTCGTGGGCATGCACTGAGGGAGAGCCGGTTGCCGGTGAGGCGGAGCTGTTGCGACCGATGTAGCGGGGCGGGCGACCATCAAGGATGGTGCGTCCCATCCACTCATCCATCATCGGCCAGGCACCCATGTTTCGGGGCTCCTCCTGACACCAGACCACCTCGACCCCCTTCGGGGCACGGTCGAGGATCGGCTGGATGTCGGCCTCTGGGAACGGGTAGAGCTGCTCCAGACGGACCAGGGCGATCCGGGTCTCTTTGCGCTCTCGGCGTGCCGCGAGCAGCTCGTAGTAGATCTTGCCCGAGCAGAAGACAAGGCGATCGATGTTGGCCATGTCGACCTCAGTGTCCGGCAGGACCCGGCGGAACTGTCCGTCGGTGAGGTCTTCGATCGTCGAGATGCACTCTGGGTGACGGAGCAGAGACTTGGGCGACATCACCACCAGCGGCTTGCGGATCTTCAGCAGTCCCTGACGCCGCAGCAGGTGGTAGAAGCTCGCCGGGGTCGTGCAGTTGGCGACGGTGACGTTCTCTTCGGCGCACAGCTGGAGGTAGCGCTCAAGGCGGGCGCTGGAGTGCTCTGGCCCCTGGCCTTCGTAGCCGTGGGGCAGCAGCATCACCAGCCCGCACAGCCGGTCCCACTTCTGCTCGGTGGCCATGATGAAGTTGTCGATGAGGACCTGGGCGCCGTTGGCGAAGTCGCCGAACTGGGCCTCCCAGAGCACCAGGCAGTCGGGGTACTCCAGGGAGTAGCCGAACTCGAACCCGAGCACCGCAGCCTCAGAGAGCAGGGAGTCGTAGGCCCGGAAGGCACCCTGCTTCTCTGACAGGAACGCCAGCGGGGTGTGCTCGGCACCGGTCTTGGAGTCGGTGAGCACGGCGTGACGGTGCGAGAAGGTTCCGCGCCGGGAGTCCTGACCCGACAGCCGGATCCGAAGCCCTTCGTCGACGAGGGTGGCGAACGCCGCCTGCTCACCGACCGCCCAGTCCACCGGGCGCTTGCCGTGGATGATGTCCATGCGCTGTGCGATGAGACGCTTGATCTTGCGGTGGGGGGTGAACCCCTTGGGGATGGTGTTGGCCTTCGTCAGCAACGCCAGGAGCCGCTCTCTGGGGACTGTGGTGTCCACGTCGTCGCTGAGAGAAGCGGTCTTGTAGTGGCTCCACAGCTCGAACATCTTTGGATCGCCGAGGTTCTTATCGGGAGCTGGAAGCTTGAGATGCTCCTCCAGACGGCGGCGGCTGTCCACCGCGATCTCCTCGACCTCGCTCTGGCTCAGATCCCCGCGACCGACCATCTTGCGGCCATAGACCACCCGGGCGGAGGGGTGCTTGCGGATGGTGTCGTAGAGAAGGGGCTGGGTGAACGAGGGCTCGTCGCCTTCGTTGTGGCCGTACTTCCGGAAACAGTAGAGGTCGATGATGACGTCTTCGTGGAAGGTCTGCCGCCACTCCGCTGCGAGCCGGGCCACCGCGACCACCGCATCGACATCCTCGCCGTTGACGTGGAAGATCGGCACCGCGAGCATCCGAGCAACGTCGGTGCAGTAGGGGGTCGATCGGGCATCGATTGGGGAGGTCGTGAAGCCGATCTGGTTGTTGACGATGATGTGGACCGTGCCGCCGGTCCGGTAGCCGCGAAGCTGGCTGAGGTTGAGGACCTCGCAGACCAGCCCCTGCCCGGCAAATGCTGCATCGCCGTGGATGAGCAGCGGCATGATGTTGTGGTGGCTGCCCTCGCCCTCGCGGTCCTGCTGGGCGCGCGCCCGTCCCTCGACGACCGGATCGACGGCCTCAAGGTGGGAGGGATTGAACGCGAGGTTGAGCCGGACCTCATGGTCCTGGAGGGTCTTGTAGATCGAGGAGTAGCCGAGGTGGTACTTCACATCGCCAGACCCCTGGAAGGTGTCGTGGGCGTTGTCCTCAAACTCATCGACGATCTGCCGGATCGGCTTGTTGAAGATGTTGACCAGGACGTTGAGGCGACCGCGGTGGGCCATGCCCAGCGTGATGCGCTTGACCCCGGAGGATGCGGCTTCTTCGATGAGCATCGCGGTCAGCGGGATGAGGGTCTCAGCCCCCTCCAGCGAGAACCGCTTGGTGCCCGGAAAGCGCCGGTGAATCAAGGACTCGAAGTTCTCGGCGTCTGACAGCAGGCGCAGGGCGTGGCGCTCCTCAGCGTTGTTGAGGATGTCGCGGTCAGGGAGGGTCTCGAACCGCTCCTGGAGCCACTTCTTCTTCTCCGGGTCGCCGATGTTCATGAACTCCACGCCAAACCCACCGCAGTAGGCCTGACGCATCCGAGAGACGATCTTGCGCAGGGTGGTGACCTCCTGCTCGCCGTAGATCGAGATCCCGGAGATCGGCACATCGAGGTCGGCCTCGGTCAGCCCGTAGTACTCCAGTGTCAGCTCAGGGTGACGCTCGGTCTCACGGCGACCGAGCGGATCGATGTCGGCCTCTGCATGTCCACGGACCCGATAGGCGTTGGCCAGCTGGGCGACCCGGGCCTGCCGCCGGGCGACATCGAGGTCGCTGGCAGAGATGGACGGGCCATCTCCATTGGCAGAGATGGTCGGATTGAAGATGGAGCGGGGCTCGGGATGCTGCTCGGAACCGGAGAGGAGCGGGGCCTCTTCTCGCTCCCATTCCGAGAACAGCTCGGCCCAGTCGGGCTCGACGCTGCTCGGATTTCTCAACCACAGATTGTACTGCTCATCGATAAAAGCAGCGTTTTCACCGGTCAGAAGACTGCTGATTTCCACGTCGCGCGCTCCTTGAGGCCAGGCGGGGGGACCCATATCATGCCGGGCTATGTACCGGCATAGAGATCAGGCACCGGCTGGGACCTTGACGACACCCCGCTACCGAACCAGACTACCTTGCACCTCTTGCCCTACCCGGAGCACGCGATGAGAGTCCCCCTCGCCTCCCTCCTGATCCTGCTCTCAGTGAGCCTGCCCGCCATGGCCGGGGAGCTTCGCGATCAGGTCCTTGAGCAGCTCTCCGGTGTGGAAGACCCACCCTCCGCTGCTGCCCTCATGGCCCTCGGAGACGGCGTCGACGCAGTCCTCATCGAGCTCGCTCAGGACGACTCCCTCCCCCGAACCCACCGGGGCCGTGCGGTCCATGCGCTCGGGGACTTCCCGACCGAGTCTGGCCGCACCCTCCTGGTGACCACGCTCAACGCCGACGACAGCTACCTCGCCCGCAAGGCGGTCTATGCGCTGGGACGAGGCTGGGGTGAGTCCGCACTGCCGGAGCTGTCCCAGGCGCTGTCCAGCGACGACCTCCGCTTGCGAGAAGCCGCCGTGCACGCCATGGCTCCCATCGACGCAGCCCCGGTCCGCGCAGTGCTCAGTGAGCGCCTCGCTGTCGAGACCGAGCCCACCGTGCAAGACGCGCTCACCGCAGCACTGGCCCAGTAAGGGGACTCCCATGAACCGCATTCAGTTTTTGCTGGTCACCAGCGGGACGATGGTGACGGCCTATGCCTGCACCGACAAGGCCGTCGAAGAAGACATCGGCACCTTCACCACCGACACCGGCGGGCTCACCGGCGAGATCCCGTTGGCGATCCCCGACAACGCAGCCTCGGCCCTGATCTACTGCGGCCCGTTCGGCTACAACCTGCTGGGCACCGCCTGGGAGATCAACAAGCCCGACGGCTCGCTGTACTACACCCATGAGCTCCACGAGGCGCACACCGCCGAGGCAATGCGGGTCGGGGTCCATGACGACATGGTGCCGATCCTCCTGCCGGTCTCTCCTGACCACGACATCTCCGGCGGCGCCTGGAGCGTCAACGTCTGGGTTGCGGCAGGCAAGGCCCCGGTCGACGTCTCCTGCAGCGCGGTCTACCGCACCGGCTCGGTCCCCCAGTCGGGCAGCGTGGACATCAACGCGGTCTTCGTCGGCTCCGGACTCAGCGCATCGGATGCAGAGGGCAGCGAGAGCTTCGACACTATGCTGGAGGAGCTGGACAGCATCTGGTCTGGTGGCGGTCTGTCCGTGGGCAGCGTCAGCTACAGCGACTTCGACGGCAACGCCAGCAAGTACGCTGTACTCGACAGCAGCGGCTCCGAGCTTGGCGAGCTGTTCTCCACCGGCGAGGATGGCCCGGCACTCAACATCTTCTTCGTCGAGGAGATCACCGCCAGCGACGGCGCGACCATCGTCGGCCTCTCCGCAGGCCCCCCGGGGACCACGACCATCGGCGGCACCTCGAAGTCCGGCATGGCGATCACCAGCCTCGACCTCGACGGCAGTCCGGCCTACGTCGCCCAGATCCTCGCCCACGAGGGCGCCCACTTCCTCGGGCTGTTCCACACCTCCGAGAAGGACGGCTCGGCACACGATCCGCTGTCAGACACCGCCCAGTGCACCTCCGATGGCAACAGCGACGGGGTCATCGCTCCCAGTGAGTGCGAAGGATCTGGTGCGGACAACCTGATGTTCTGGGCACCGCCCGAGACCGCGACCGCCCTGTCTGACGATCAGTCCTGGGTGCTGCGCCGCAACCCTGTCGTTCAGTAGCGAGACATGCTCGTCCTGCTGCTGACCCTGCTCGTCGCCCTCGCAGCCCCTCAGCGCCCGGTCAGCATCCAGTCCATCGAAGACGCCGAGGCCATCAGCGATCCCCGCGCCCTGAACCGGGCTGGGGATCACTGGCTGGCTGAGGATGCAGACCTGGCCCGCGCCCTGTTCACCCGCGCGCAGGAGCAGGAGGAGATCACCCGCTACCTCCGCTATCGAGAGGGCCTCAAGGAAGCACTCATCCTGGAGCGTCTCGGAGAGCACGAGGCTGCGGCGGTGGAGTACCGGGCCGGCTTTGAGTCCGACATCCACACCACCCTCCTGGTGCTGCGCATCCTGTCGCACCATCCCGACCGGGAGGCGCTGTTTGCCGAGGGCGTCGCTCAGGTCAAGGCGCTGGTCGAGCAGGCAAAGGCCGGCGAGAATGCTCAGATCTACACCACCAAGAAGGGTGCGCCCCGCTACCTGGAGGTCATCCCCGACGACGAGGCTCTCGACGCGCTTCGCCAGGGCACGCTGAAGTACTGCTACATCGACAACCTCGACCTCAGCGCGGTGCCCGCCGAGGAGATCCCCGAGGTCATCTCCCTGAGCCGCTGTGTGGTCGGCAGCATCCGCATCCCAGACAAAGCCATCGGCACCCTCAACCTGCGGGCCATCGTGCTGGGGCCGGTCGACATCGGCAAGACCTGGAGCGGAGCGGTCAACAAGAGCGTGCTCCTGGCATCGAGCAGGTTTGAGAACATCATGTTCCGGGAGAGCGTCTTCCTCGGACCGGTCAACGCCCAGGGGGTGAACGTCGGCGGTCGGGTGGCCTACTTCGTGATGTCGATATTTGAGGACAACGCAGACTTCCGGGACACCGCGTTCTCCGGCATGGCGGACTTCCGATTCTCCGTCTTCGGCCACGGTGCCAGCTTCAAGGGCAGCCGGATGTCCGACGCGGTCTACTTCGGCGGCAGCCGCTACCTCGACGACACCAGCTTCTACGGGATGTACTCCGAGCAGGACGTCTTCTTCAACTCGGTCACCTTCGAGGGTGCCGCGGCATTCGACCGCTGCGAGTGGACCCGGGGCGCGACGTTTGAGAACAGCCTGTTCAAGGGGCCGGTCACCTTCCACAGCTCCACGCTCGGTGGCCGACTCAACATGAGCCGCACCATCGTCGAGGACACCCTGCTGGTCAAGGAGATGTCGCTGTCGGGCATGGACTTCATCGGCTCCTGGCTGCAAGGAGACGCTGCGTTCACCGACGTGGTCTTCGACGGCAAGGTCCGGTTCTCCCTCGACGACATCACCCGTGCCCAGCACCTGGAGTCTCCCACCGAGCTTCTGGCGATGTACCGGGACTACCAGGGCGACAAGGACGCCGAGGAGCCCCTGACCACCGCCAGCAGCTACGGGGTGGAGCACGTCGACGACCTCATCGCCCGCATCGACGGCAACATCTCGTTTGCCAACTCGATGTTCAAGGGCTTCGTCATCTTCGAGCGGGTCCAGTTCGGTCAGCCCGGCAAGAAGACCTCCGCGGAGTTCTACAACACCCAGTTCAAGGGCGAGAGCCACTTCGAGCGCACTGAGTGGTTCTCCGATGCCGACTTCACCACCATCTTCGGCAACGAGTTGTCGTTCTACGAGGCCACCTTTCACCGCATGTTCTCGATGGACGATGCCAACGTCTTTGGTCGGGTCAACATGGCCGACGCGGTGTTCACAGAGACGGCCAACCTGTCGTTCTACGAGGCCGAGATCCTCACCCTCCAGATCGACCGCGCCCAGCTGGAGCGAGACGACGGCACCCGCCGGATGTTCTACGACGACTGCACTGCTGGACGCATCGACCGGGAGGACATCCGCATCAAGCGGCTGGTTCGACGGCGGGGAGAGCTGACCGACGCTGAGATCAAGGACACCTGCTACTCCCGGCTCCTCGACGAGTACATCCTGCTCAAGCAGAGCTTCGGCGACCGGGGCATGGTGCCGTCGGAAGACTGGTCATACTGGTGGTTCAAGCACCACGAGCTGATGCAGCGCATCCGACACGGCGAGACGTGGTCGGATCGGGCGGGGGCAGTCTTGAGCTACCCGTTGTTTGAGCTGGCGTTTGGCTGGGGGGTGCGGTTGAGCAACCTCGGGTTCACGTCGCTGTTCATCACGGTGCTGTTCGCGGTGCTGTATCGGGTGTTCTGCCCGGAGACGGTGGTGGCGTATGGCGGGAATGATGTGCCAATGAAGGAGATTCCGTGGCATGGGCTGCTGTACATCAGCCTGCAGACGCTGGGGGCGTTTAATACCGGGTGGGACTTTGGAGAGGATGAGAAGCATGTGTTTCAGTACTTGAATACGGTCGAGACGTTTCTGGGGATTGTGATTCTGACGTTCTTTGTGGGGGCGTATACCAGGATGATTCTGGCCTGACCTGGGCACTCATTGAGGCACAGGACGGTCCGTTGAGGCTGAGTGAGCGGGTGTCCGGGTGGGGGTCACAGGGGAGCGGCGACCGTAGTGAGCCGAAGGCGAACGCAGTCGCTGAGCGAGTATTCGTGCAGCCCCCTTGAGCGCAGCGCCATAAGCGGGCCGTCAGGCCAGCGTTGGGGCGGAGCGGCCAGAAAAAGCATGGCGCCGACGATGGCGTACCTCGGGCCATGGGTGAGGGAGGACCCTTCGGAATCGAAAGCCACGAGGCTGAGAGCGCCCCTGGCTGAGAGCGCCCCTGGCTGAGAGCGCCCCTGGCTGAGAGCGCCCCTGGCTGAGAGCGCCCCTGGCTGAGAAGCCCAGAGGGCGAGCAGGACAGGTCGGCACTATCAAAAGCAGAGATCGGCGAA
>JBLHNG010000091.1:0-16384 GCA_047621685.1 Myxococcota bacterium
CTTCGGTGAGCGCAGTCTTCACCGCCGGGGGCATCAGCTCGATGACCTCGACCTTTCCAGCGAGCTGCTGGCGGAGGGTGATGGTGTAGCTGTGCAGTCCAGCCTTGGTCGCGCAGTAGATCGGCGCAGCCTGGAGCGGCACGAACGCCAGACCCGATGAGACATTGATGATCGTGCCCTGGTTGGTCTTGAGCCGATCGACGAGGACGGAGATGGTGCGGATGGCGCCCATGAGGTTGACCTCGATCTCCCGGGTGAGCCACACGAGGTCATCGGTACCGGCGGAGAGGTTGCGGTACTCAAAGATGCCGGCGTTGTTCAGCAGCACATCGAGGGTGGGATGCTCAGCGGCGATGCGGGCGGCGAGGGCTTGGAGCGCGCCGGGATCTGCGGCATCGCACTGGATGGTGTGCAGGGCGGGGTGAGCGGACTTCGCAGCCTCCAGCTTCGCGATGCTGCGGCCGGTGATGATGACGGTGTTGCCCAGGGCGAGGAACTTCTCGGCGAAGGCCAGGCCGATGCCCGCGCTGCCGCCGGTGATGAGAATGGTGCGTCCGGTGAGGTTCATGCTGTGCTCCTTATCGCTTGCTTTTTGCAAGTTAGTTGAATCAGTTGCATTTCGCAAGTAAGAAAGAAGCATGAAGCCTCCCCGCTCCTCCTGCCCGATCACCTGCTCGCTGGACCTCATCGGAGACCGGTGGACGATGGTCATCATGCGCGACCTTCTGCTGGCCGGTAAGACCGCGTTCTCCGAGCTGGCCCGCCCCGAGGGCATCGCCACCAACGTCCTGACCGATCGCCTGACCCGGCTGGAGAAGGCTGGCATCATCCGGCGGGAGCGGGATCCCAGCGACGGTCGGCGTCGTCGCTATGTGCCCACCGAGCGCGGTGAGTCGCTTCGCCCGGTGCTGCTGGAGCTGGCGATCTTCGGGGTAATGCACTGCGGAGGTTCCGATCACAACGACATCGTAGCGACCACCCTCGCTGCTCGGGGGGCGTGAGGCGTTTACATTCCTTCACACTCCGCAAGACTCCTTCAGACACCCATCGCAGACTCGCAACATGGCCCCCATAGGTTGTCAATGTCCCAAGCGGACACCAACCCAACTCCGGAGCCCTCATGTCTGCCATTCGAAACATCTTCTTCGCCGCTGGCTTTGCCACCCTCGGCGCCTTCGCCGCGATCGGCACCCAGGCTGTCGCCAGCGGTCACCGGGGCGGCCCGTTCGGTCCCAACATGGCCCGCCTCGCTGACGCCCTCGACCTCACCGACGACCAGCAGGCGATGGTCGATGAGATGCGCGAAGACGCCCGCGCCCAGATGAAGGGTCACCGGGAAGACCGCGAGGCCAGCAAGGCGGAGCTCAAGACCCTGCTGAGCCAGGAGACCATGGACGCCGACGTCGTCCACGGCATGATCGACGACCACATCGCGGAGATGTCCGGCTTTGCCCACGACATGGCCGACCAGTTCATCTCCCTGCACGCCACCCTCGACGCCGATCAGCGCGCCGCCCTCATTGAGACGGTGGAGGAAGCCGCTGAACGCCATGGGTCGCGTCACAGCGAGCGTAGCGGCGAGCGCGGCGAGCGCGGCGAGCGCGGCGAGTAGACTCAACACCATGCAGACCATCCTCGTAATCGATGACGATCCCCGTCTCTCCACCTTGCTCTCGGAGTACCTGGGCGCCCGTGGCTTCAGTGTCATCACCGCCATGGACGGACCCTCGGGGCTGGAGCGGGCGGTCGCGGGGGGGATGGATCTGGTCGTGCTGGACGTGATGATGCCGGGCATGGATGGCCTGGAGGTGCTCTCCGCGCTCCGGCAGCGCAGCCGGGTGCCGGTGGTCATGCTCACCGCCCGGGGGGAGGACACCGATCGCATCGTCGGCCTGGAGCTGGGGGCTGACGACTACCTCTCCAAGCCCTTCAACCCCCGGGAGCTGCTCGCCCGGATCAAGGCGGTGCTGCGTCGGCTGGAGCCAGCAAACACTGAGGAGCAGCCCCTGACCGCTGCCGGGATCCGGCTGTCGCCCTCTCGCCGGGAGGTCACGGTAGACGGGCAGATCGTGGAGCTGACCACCACCGAGTTCGACATCCTCCGCGCCCTGCTCTCCGCTGCCGGGCGGGTCATTCCCAGAGAGCGGCTGATGGAGCAGGCTCGGGGGCAGGAGTGGGCGGCGTATGACCGCTCGGTGGATGTGCACATCAGCCACCTCCGCCGCAAGCTGGGCGACGACCCACGCAAGCCCCGCAAGATCAAGACCATCCGCGGGGTCGGCTACCTGGTCCCCAGAGACAGCTGATGCGGTTCACCGGACGGCTGCTGCTCGCACACTTTGTGCTCCTGATGCTCACCATCCTCGGCGCCTGGATGGTGGTCGGGGGCGGGGTCCTGCACGGCCTGATCGGCAACCTCATGGAGGAGCGCGCCGACATCGCCCTCTACATCGCCCACCAGATCGAGGAGGCCGACGATCCGATCACCGAGGCCGTCGAGCTGGCCGCCGCCCTCCAGGTCGAGATCCGCCTGACCGCTGAGGAGCCGCCGCCGTCGAAGCGACACAGCAAGCGACCGGCCCGGAGCATCACCCGAGACGGTCGCCGCATTCGGATCATCCACGGCCCCCGGAGCCCCATCCTGGTGCCGGTCACGGTGCGGGATGGGGAGCGGTGGATGATCGTGCGCTTCCCGGTGGACCTGGAGTCTCCGACCCGACGGGCCGGGGGTGGGCTGGCCATCCTGGCGGGCATCGCCCTGCTCGGGGCGTTCGTCGCCGCCCGCTGGACCCTCCGTCCCCTCCAGACCGCCAGCAATGCCATGCAGCAGATCGCTGCGGGCGACCTCGGTCACCGGCTGCCAGAAGGCGGCGACGTCACCGGGCAGATGGGGCAGAATTTCAACCGCATGGCCGTCCGGGTGGAGGGCCTCGTCGAGGATCAGCGCAACCTCATGGCCGCGGTCAGTCACGAGCTGCGCACTCCCCTCGCCCGGATGCGCCTCCAGCTGGAGCTGCTCGGTGACACCGGGGCGGACCCGGGACGGATCCGGGACATCGAGGTGGAGATTGGTGAGGTCGATGGTCTGGTGGAGGAGCTGCTGGAGAGCGCCCGGCTCGACCAGGGTGTGCTCGCCCTGCGCCTGGAGCCCGTCGACCTGCTCGACCTCGCCGCCGAGGCCCTGGGCAGCGTGGATCTCGGGGATCGCCCCGTCGATCTCTCCATCCCCGAGGGCAGCCACATCACCGCCGACCGCAAGCGCCTGCTGCGTTGCCTGACCAACCTGCTCTCCAACGCCGCCCGCTACACCCCTCTAGAGTCCGAGGTCTCCCTGAGCGTGACCCCGGATGGCGACGGCATGCGGCTGGTGGTTGCCGACCGCGGCGAGGGGGTCTCCGAGGAAGCCCTGCCGCGACTGTTCGATGCGTTCTTCCGTGCAGAGACCAGCCGGAGCCGGGTGACCGGGGGCCTGGGGTTGGGGCTGATGCTGGTGCGGCAAATCATCGAGGCCCACGGCGGACGGATCAAGGCGAAGAACCGCGAGGGTGGAGGGCTATCGGTGGTGATGTGGCTGCCGCTCAGGCCAGCCACGTCCTGAAGTCGGCGATGACCTGGGCGGCACAATCCCCAACATGATTGCTGGACTGTGGATGATGGTGGCCTGTCAGGGACCGGAAGCGGGCACCGGGTGGGCGCCCTGAGCACCCTGGCCGCCACGGTGATTCGGGAAGACCCGGCCACCGACCTCACCCCGATCACCGATGCTGCCTGGGCCTACCTCGACATCGTGTCCACCACAGATGCTGGCGCGATCGTGCGCTGGGGGGAGGACAATTTGTGGGGATTCCCTGCCGATCAGGTCTGGGTCGACTCCCAGTTCATGTTCGGTGTCTTCCTGCTCCGAGAGCACGAGCGCACCGGGGAGCGCGCCGTACTGGAGCAGCTCATCCTCCAGCACGACCTCTTCTCCGACCACTGCCGCGACCCCAACGATCAGCTCTACCGACACGCCTACGACGATGCCACCGGCGAAAACCCTGCCGTCCCGATCCGGTGGACACCGCGCCAACGGTCACCAGCTTACTGGAGGAGCGTGAAGGCTGCGAAGACCATCACGGCAGCCCCGAAGAGCATCACCAGCGCGCTGAGACCGACTGCACCGATGGCGATGCCGAGCAGCGCCTCCCGGACCGGATCCGGCGACAACGAGGCCTCGACGAGCAGCGGCACGCTGACCTCAGGCTCCTCCATGCGCTGAAGCTCGGTTGCGCGAGCCAGCACCTCGACCCGGCTCATCATCACGGTCTGTGCGTTGTGGGTAGACATCTCCCTCCTGGGCGGTCTCAGATGGGGACGGTGAGACACACTGGAAGCTATGAGAGAGCACCTTGCGGAACCATTTCACGTGGTTTCAGCGCCTGGTGACGGGGTGCTATTTGGGCACCAGTCATGTTGCCCCCTTCTCGCGGACAGTCTGTGTGAGAGGATGTCAGCGCGTAGCGGGGGGTTTGGGGGTGAAACCCCCGTCTCAGACAAAAGCGCACCAGTCGGGCCGGATACTGTCCGGCTCGGTGACTGGTGCCGCTATTTGTGGCGGCTGCTGCACAGCGCCAGACGGGAACAAGAGACTCCGTGCTGGGGGGCGGGTACTGCTCCCCCTCTCCCTGACAGGGATCATCACCAGGAGATGTTGTAGGGGTAGGAGCTGCTGTCGTAGACCACATACGCACCGGAGCGGGTGCCCTGTCCCTTGTCCAGGAGCTTCCGGTGCTTCGCGGCGAGCGTCGGGGTCTTTCCTGAGGTGTGGTAGGGCTCGGTCGGGATGAGCAGGCGAACCTGTTCGGTGGACGGGCTGGCTGCGAGCTGCCGCACAAATGCGTCGCGGCTGTTGGTGACCGCCGGGTCGTTGGGGCACCATATGACCAGCCCTGGCAGCGACCCGATGAGTGTCTCGATCATCGGAAACTCTGTCTCGGAGAGCCGCCACTCCAGCGACCGCAGCGCGGCTCGGGCGCCAGGGGGCAGAGCTGCCAGCAGGGTCGTGGTGTCCTCGTCTTCACTGAAGGAGGTGTTCTCGGGGGGAATGATCCCCATGACCCGAACATGATCAGCGGCGAACACCTCCTTTACTGCGTCTACATCGTACAGTTCGAGGATGCTGCTCATCGCACGCTGGAACACGCCGGCCTTGAGGAGCGGCTCACACACCGCCTTGTCAAAGAGCTCGATGTAGATGGGGCGAGCGTGCTGCAGCCAACTGGAGATGCCCTGCGCGATGGATGGGTTGTCATCTTCCTCCGGGCGTATCCCTGTCTGCACGCGCACCCGGAGGTGCCGAAGCCTCTGCCAGCGCGGTGTCGCGATCGTTGTCACGGTGCCCTGGTACGACTTCCTCCAGTCGAAGTCCAGATCCAGATCCAGGGAGACCACATGATCGAGATCTTCGCGAGCCAGGACCGCCGCGAAGGTCTCCTCATCACCGATGGTGAGCTGCACCTCTGCCGCGTCGAGTGCAGCGGCGTCCGCTCGTTTTCCCACAATGGAGGACGGGAGATACTCAAGCTGCTGCCCTGAGGCCACGCCCGCTTCAGAGAGCGCCGCGAGGATGGCTGCTTCAAAGCGCGTCTTGCCGCCCATGGCCCGCCATCGCGTCGGCTTCGCGGCCAGGAACAGCGCGGTGATTGCTTTGAGCACGGTCTTGCCTGACTGCATGGAGTAGAGGTTGATGGTGGTCAGCGAAGAGATGTGGGGGGCCGTCGCCAGCATCGACACCCAGCTCGCGAAGTTCTTTCCGCTCCAGCCAAACGTGCCCCATGACAGGTTGAGGCACCGCACGAGCCGGAGCCGGGGGTCGGGGACTTCATCGAAGAAGATGTTCATCCAGGCCCTGGGGCAGGCTCGCAGATCGTCGGGGAAACGCTCGGCGTACACTGCCAGCTCGCCGATCGCATGTGCGAAGGCCTCCTCATCGAGCTGCTGCCCGAGGGCATCGACAACCCCGATGAGCACACGCCATGCGCGATCGTTGGGGGTGGGGAAGAGCATCGCGTCCTGGAGTTCGACCTTCATTCGAGGTTCCCGGTGGCTTGAGGGGAGGAGCACTCTATCAGCTCTCTGATGTCGCAAACCTGGGCACCAGCAACCGGTCCCTCAGACTGAAGCATCACCAGAGAAGGATGCCGGCAGCCCGCTTGCGGTCACATCAATCGGGTTCAGGTCTGGGCAAGATGGCTTTGTAATTTCAAAACCACAGCCAGTGGTCTTCTCGGGCCAGCATGAGCCATCGACGACTCCGCGCCAACGGAGCTCGACTCGCTCAGAAGTCCTTGATCTTGCCGCGCATCGCCTTCTTCTCGCCGTTGATCTTCTTGGCCTTGAGGCGGCGGCGCTTGCTGCCACGGGTCGGCTTCGTCTTCCGGCGTCGCTTCGGCGGCAGCAGGTTCTTGCGAAACATCTCGGCCATGCGGTCATAGGCTGTGGCGAGGTTGGCCGACTGCGAGCGCGAATTGCTTGAGCTGACGAGCAGCTCGTCGTCTTTGGTGATGTAGCCGGGGTAGGCCCGCCGGAGACGGGCGAGCACCGACTCGTGGACCTCGACGATGCTGCGGAGGTGCAGCCGCATCCGCACCGAGGTGTCGGTCGTGTTGACGTGCTGGCCGCCGGGCCCGCCGCTGCGGGTGGTCTCGACCACGATCCGCCACCCGGGGATGGTGTACCGCTCGTTGATGATCAGATCGCGCGCCATGACCGTCCACTAACCGATAGATTTGGATCAACCTCAGAGCACAGCGGTGAGATCGAGCTCATCGCCGTGGCTGCCGGGTGAATGCCGGGTGGGGTCGATGATCGCCCTATTACAGCAGACAGCCGTCGACCCCTCGCTCGATCTGGGCGCAGAATGTCGGATCGTACTGCCGCAGCAAGGTGTCGAGGTGCTTGCTGAGCAGCGGCGCGGTGCCGTCGAGGTGGCGACGAAGCCAGAAGCCCATCGCCGTCGGCGGCGTCAGCATCGTGTCGTCTGCATACAGCGGATAGACCGCAGAGAGCACACCGGAATAGCGACCCCCCAGCCACATGATGCCGTCAAAATCGGGCTCTGTTGTCATCGCGACTTTGTAAGCTGCAGCCTCGGTGTCGAGGTCATGGGTTGTGGTCAGCGCCCGATACGCTAGCGCATGCAATCGCACGGCCCGAAAGAAGGTCTGCTCGTAGGCATCGCGAAATGTGCCATCACGGTAGGTCATCTCGGGTGGCGGGATGAGATTGTTGGCAGCCCAGTCGATCATCGCGGGACTGTAGGTCTGAAAGCCACGCTGATAGCCTTCGCCGATGTGGCCGGTGTGCATCGGGACCCCGGCCAGGGCCTCCATCATCTGATCGGAGTTCAGCCCTGTAGCTGCGGTACCGAGGAGCCGCTGAACACAGTCGATCATGCCACCATATCGGAAAAAACCATCAATCCCCGCGCCCAGGATGACGCTGGAGCTGCGGGCGCCCGGGGGGACGTTCTTCCAGCCAGGATTGGCCGTCATCATGGGCTCGTAGGGGCTCTCAAACCACGGCGTCCAAAAGGTAGAGAGGTCCGCCGGGGGGGCTGCGACAGCGGAGGCAAGGAGGAGGGAGATGAGCATGGCACTCCTGACGTTGCCAGAACATATCGGTTCATGCCAATTTTGGCGCCACGCCGGATCGGAAGGGTCCGGCACGAAGAGACAGGCTCAATCTCCAGATTGACGGCTCCTCACGGTGGGGAGGTGGCGCGGGTCAGTCGAGGCATGCTCGGGGGTAGACGCAGGGGCTGTCGGTGTACAGGTGAGAAGTCGAATGCGACACTCGGAGACCGACCTTCACCACGCCCTGCTCATCAGCGCCGACCCGCTCGCCCGCAGCGGACTCGGTGCCGCCCTGTCGGGAGCCCTGACCCTCATCGGGCAGCTTCACCCCGACGACTTCCACCCCGACAGTGCGCTCGCCCGTGCCGCCGATGCCGTGGTCTGGGACCTCGGGGTGGAGGGGATCGATGGCCTGCCCGACGGCCTCACGGTGCCCACCCTGGCCCTGGTCATGACGGCGGAGGAGGCCCGGGTGGTCCTTCGCAGTGGGGCTCGGGGGGCGCTTCGACGGGCGGTGGAGCCCGCCCGGATCGTGGCGGCAGTGGGGGCGCTGAGTGAGGGCATGATGGTGGTGGATGCCGCCTTCTCCGACGCGCTGATGCCATCGCCACCCCGTGGGGTGCTGGTCGAGCCGCTGTCTCCCCGGGAGCTGGAGGTCCTCGCCTTGATGGCCGACGGCCTGTCCAATCGCGAGATCGGGACGCGGCTGTTCATCAGCGCCCATACCGTGAAGTTTCATGTGCGCGCGGTGTGCAGCAAGCTCGACGCGACAACCCGCACTGCAGCAGTGGTGGCGGCCGCACGACTGGGCTTGCTGGAGCTGTGAGGGGGCCTGACCGATCGGGCAGGTCCACAACCATCCTTTCGGGCGATGTTCGCGTCGGACCTGGGATCTATCTTCTCCCCACAAGGAGAACGAATGACCCTCAACACACTCTCAACCCAGCTCGCCGACATCGTCGCATCCGCCAGCGACGCGGTGCTCTCCGTGCAGTCCGGACGCCACGGCGGCAGCGGCATTGCCTGGAGCACAGACGGACAGGTCCTCACCGCTGCCCACCTGCTCCGCCGCCGCCGCGCCGTTCAGGTCACCCTGCCTGATGGCACCAGCCATGAGGCCGAGGTGGTCGGGGTGGACTGGCAGAGCGACCTGGCCCTGCTCAAGATCGACGCCACACTCACCCCTCCGACCTGGAGCGACGGGGAGGGACTGGCGGTGGGCAATCTCGCGGTCACAGTGGGACGAAGTTCCCGCGGCCCCCGGGCCACCCTCGGCATGATCAGCGCGCTGGGCGGACCCTGGCGGACCCCATCGGGCGGCGAGGTCGACCGGTTCATTGACGTAGATGCCTCCCTTCCATCGACGTCTTCCGGCGGACTGCTGCTGGATGTGGACGGTGGTGCGCTGGGCATGACCACCCACGCCCTCACCCGGCGCGGCGCGACCCTTCCGGTGTCCGCCCTGCGAACCCTGGTGGCCCGACTCGCCAATGGCGACCTCAAGCGCGGCTACCTCGGCGTGGGCGTGCAGTCGGTGGAGCTGTCGGCAGAGGCGGCCGGTCAGGAACACGGGGTGCTGATCAACTCGGTCAGCGCGGACTCCGCGGCGGCGGTGGCAGGCTTGATGGTCGGCGATGTGCTGCTGTCGATCGCCGGCCACCCTCTCAGCGACCCGGCTGCCCTCCATGCCGCGCTCGCCGGTCGGGTCGGGGATGCCACTGAGGTGCGCTACCTGCGTGGTGGGGTCGTGCAGACCGGCACGGTGACCCCCGGCGAGCGCAAGCGGCACCGTCGCTGCGGGTAGGCCTGACGCGTCCTGCTGTCAGCCACCATCAGAGAGACGAGGGCACCGGCTCCAGCGGCTCCGACAGCACTGGGCGGTGGTCGTTGGCGCGGCTGACCTCCTCGTCGGTGAGCGGGTGAGGTGAGACCTGGACCACATCGTCGATGAAGACGGCGATCATCGCCCGGACGTCCGCGCCGGCATCGGTGTCGGTGGTGTTCAGCCACATCTCCACCAGCGCCCCTCTCCGCGTCGGTGGAGGCTGATCGCTGGCCCAGATCGCCCACACGCTCTGGCGGATCTCCTCGCTGCGGAAGAGCTGATCCTGACGCCGGACCGCCTCCTGCCAGACGACCAGCTCCGGCTCGATCGCGTGCCAGATGCTCGCCTCCATGTTCTGGACGGTGCGCCTGGAGCCGAACACCCCACCGCCGATGAGTATCTTGCCCACCGGCAGGAGCACCATCGGCGTGACCCGGCGCCCCTTCACCGTGGCCCACCCGCTGTCATACACGCTGATCCAGGGCTTCCAGACCTGTGGGTGGAGGTAGATGGCGCGACTGCCGAGGAAGACAGCGCGCAAGTAGCCGCGGTGGTCGATGGACGAATCCAGCGCAGCGCGCGACTCGATGACCAGGCGCTCCGCTTCAATGATCATCTCTTCATTGGGCTCATCCGCCTGAGCGGCGAGCGAGAGCAGGAACCACATGACAACCTCGGGGGATATAGATCCTGGTGAGAACCCACCTCCGGAGGTGGGGATTCCAACAAAATGGACTCCTCCATGCACAGAAAGTGCACGCTCGCGCTGCTGGAGCACTGGATGCGCGGCAGCTACACCTGGCACACCAGCCAGACCGCCCGCTACACTTACAGTCTCTCCGTGGCCCCGACCGCGAGTGGTCGATGCGGGGAGCGGGCTCGCGCCAGCTGAGGCTCCTGGCGAAAGAGAAGCACTTCAGCGACTTCGCCTGACAGCGTCAGGTACACAACACACGCAGGCAGGCTCGCCACCACGCGAGGAAGAATGCCTTGCGAAAGGGCTCGCCCAGGAAATCGTCGTCCCCGTTTGTTGCGCGGGCCGCCGTGGCTTGCTGAATGCACACGAGCGCAAGCTTGAGGTCGCCGTTGGCGCGTGCACAGTCGGCTGCGTTGCAGGACGCGAAGAGGCTGTAGTAGACGTTCTGCGGACACGTCCACTCGTCCTCAAGCATGGGCCAGTGCAGTCCGTGAAAGTGGCCTATCAATGGTGACAGCGGGGCTGGGTTACCATCACTGAGCCAGTCGGTCACCGCTGTGATCGTGGCCTCGGCCAGGTCGTGTCGCACAGACTCGATGCTCATGCCGTTGAAGTAGCCGAGGTCACCGTGCCTGGCCCAGGCAGTCCACACGGGAACGGCGATGTTGCACGCTTCGATGAGCAGCCGAACACGGGTCTTGACCGGGACGGTGCCGAGCAGCGCCTGAGCGGTCTCGATGCGTGGGGGGTGGGGCACGCTGAAGCTGCGCTGGGTGGTCGCATCCACGAAGCACCACGGGTGCGCGTGGTGCAGAAACGCATCCTGGTGATGCTCCGTGAGCAACAACACGGACAGCAGAAACAGCCCGTCCGCGACGGACAGCTCAGGGTCCTCGATGGTGAATGAGACGTCGCCCCACGGTGGCGCGGTGGTGGAGTCCGACACTGGCTCGGTGACAGCACCGCTCGCGGACGAGTAGCGCAACACCACACGCCCGTCGGTGCGTGCGGCGACGCTTCCCGAGAACGCGCTGGTGGCACCGCTATCGCCCGCATCAGGGGTCAGCGAGAGGGCGTAGTCTGCGGGGTCGAGCGTGAGAACCACGAGCGTGTTGGGCGGTATCTGCATGGACGGCAGGATACAACGTCGCGCTTAGCGGACCTCAGCGTCGGCGGTAGAGAGGTAGACCGCGGCACACTCGCGTAGGGTCTGGTCGTGGATGTTCAGGACTCGACGGATGCTGCCGTCTTCGTCGCGCTGGTAGCCACCAGCGAGGTTCCAGGCGACCGGCACGGCTTGCTCATAGAGTGTACGAAACACCGTCGCATCGCGCTCTCGGAGGTCGGTGTCGGTGAGCCAGCCGCCGAGCGGATCGTCGATGTGTGGATCTGCGCCAGCCTGGTACAGCACGACATCGCAGTCCCGGAATCCCTCCAGCAGCTTCGGCAGTCGGGCGAAGAAGTCGGGCGCATGTGATGGCTCGAACCAGCGCTCCCCGACCGAGATGTGGTGGACCCGATCGTGAAGCTCCAGTTGATCCAGGATGTGCTCGGTTCCGTCGCCGTGGTGATGATCGCAGTCGAGAATGCCGACCCGGCGAGCCCCCTCCGAGAGCAGGACCGCAGCCGTGACCGCGAGGCCATTGAAGGTGCAGAAGCCCTTTGCAGTGGCGTACTCGGCATGGTGAAAACCAGAGACCGGGGCGATGGCTGTGCCACCGTGCTGCATCGCATGCCGCGCTGCTGACAGCATCGCCCCGCTGGTCAGCGGCAGCGAGCGCGCCACCCGGGCGAGGCGATTGCCAAAGCCGTTCTCCCGCTTTCGCGAGAGGACACCCCGGACAAATGCCTCATCGTGGGCAAGAGACAGCTGCGCGATCGTGGCTGGAGTGGGCACCTTGACCACAAGGGGGATGCCCAGCTTCTGCCAGGAGGCCACCACCGCAGCGGGTTTCTCAGCGCTCGGCGAAGTCCTCGAACCTGAAGAGACTGCCAGCTCCGGACAGTAAAAAACGGGCAGCGCATCCATTATCCACTCCTGCGACCTGATCGGGTAACCGAGACGCTGCGGGTACAGCGCACGGGCGCTCAGCGGGCACCCCTACAACTACAGCGCGATTCGCTGCAAAATCCGTATTACGCGTTCCGTGCAGAAACGGTGAGCCAGCAAGCGCCGCTGCCCCGACATCCCCGATGGGTTTTTGCGTAGGCTGAGGGTGGTGAGGGCATGAAGATGCCGGTGATCCGGTCTCTCCCCAGACTCAGCCGGGTGATCCGTGAGAGCATCGGACACTCGGCGAGGCGACTCATGGCCTTGTCGGTGAGACGCTGCTCGTACAACATCAGCTCCCTGGCCAGCACCAGTGCCGGGTGCCCCTTCTCGCCTCTTGACCCGTCGGCTGTCGCACCTGAGCCTGGAGCCACGTCCTGAAGTCACCAACCACCCCAGACATCGTGGTGTCTGCCAGTCGACGCTCTGCCCCCTCCAGACTCACCCACTCCCGCTTTCGGCAGCCAGGGCCAGATCCGCATCCGTGGAGCTGCGAAGGTTGTAGACCGCCTTGACCAGCGCGGCGTGGGCCTCGGTGGTGTCGCGCTGTGCCGGGTCGCAGCCGAGCAGGGAGAGGCCGAGCAGCAGGCCGACGCGGTGGGGATGGGTGAGTCTCATGGGGGCTCCCTGGGTTGGGTGTCTCCATAGAAAACAGGAACCGTGCCAGTCGCTGTTCTCGCGATAGTCCTTGTTTAACCATCGCTTGGTCACCCTCTCGACCGGGGCGCCCGCCCAACATGAGCGGGCGCTCACAGGATCGGTGTCGCTCATCGCGATGAGGCTGCTATATTCCGCCGGCAAATCCTGATGGAGAGACCATGAAGAACCTCGCACTGATCGGTGTACTCACCATGTCCCTTGCGCTGCCCGTCATCGGATGCGGAGACAAAGGCGACACCGGCACCGACCGAACCAGTGACATCCTCGCGCTGACCGGCGACAGCGCTGCTGGCGAGACCCTCTACACCGGCAACTGCTCCGGCTGCCACGGCGCGGACGGCACTGGTACCGACACCTTCCCCTCGCTTGTCGGCACCACCACCGCGGAGTTCACCGTCGACACGGTGCTCAATGGCGCAGGCTCCATGCCGAGCTTCTCCAGCCTCGCCGACCAGGACATCGCCGACGTCTTTGCCTACGTCGAGACGTTCTAAGCAGGTCTTTTCAGCCGGGCGCCCTTCTGGCGGACAGTCTGTGTGAGAGGATGTCAGCGCGTAGCGGGGGGTTTGGGGGTGAAACCCCCGTCTCAGACAAAAGCGCACCAGTCGAGCCGGATACTCTGTCCGGCTCGGTGACTGGTGCCCTTTTTCAGGCCGTAATCACCGCCACAAACAACCCCGGACCGAGGGCGGCAGGTGAGATCGGCAGCGGCTGATAGCGAGACAGCGTCAGCCCGGCCCCAGCACACAGCGCGCCCACCGTCTGCTCGGAGAACCCCGGATGCCGGTGCCCCATGCTGCGCTGGAAGTCCGCCCGATCGTGGGCCACCAGATCCAGCACCACCAGCCGCCCCCCTGGCCGCAGCACCCGGGCGACCTCAGCGAGCACCGCCCCGATCACCGTGACATGGTGCAGCACCAGCATGGTCAGAGCGACATCCACCGTGGCGTCTTCCATCGGCAGCGCGGAGAGAGAGCCGAGTCGGACCTCGGCGTTGTCCACCGCCGTCAGCCGCTGGGTGGCCAGAGCGAGCATCGCCGGGGAGCTGTCCACGCCGATGATCCGACCGCAGACCGGGGCGAGCGGCTCCATCGCGGTGCCGGTCCCGCAGCCGAGGTCCGCCACCGTGAGCCCGCCGGGCAGCAGGGCGAGCAGGGTCGGCAGGAGGAAGTCGTCACCGAACAGGTCCGAACGAATGGCGTCCCACTTGCCGGCCATGCGCTCGAAGAACGCCGCGTCCGCACCCCGCAGCGCCAGCACGCTGCGCATCCGCCGGGCGTCCTCCTCAAAGTCCGCTGCAACCGCCTCTCCGACCACCCCCCACAGCTTCCGAGCAGCCTCAGAGAGCTGCCCCCGATCCATGCGCAGCAGGCTGGCGGTGCCCACGCTGCGCCGAGAGATCCAGCCCCCATCTCGGAGGACCTTGAGGTGACGGCTCACCGTGGACTGCGGAATCTGTACGATCCGAGCCAGCTCTCCCACCCCCAGCTCCTCGACCTCCAGCAGCCGCAGCAGGCGGACCCGGGTGGGCTCGGAGAGGGCAGAGAGCTGATTGTAGATGGAGGAGGACATCGCAGGGCACTATTGTGTTGGCATTCATCCGTCCATCCGGGTAGACGGATGAAGCAACGTCTCCAGTGAGGTCACTATGAGCATCGAGAACCTTCCCGCGTCCTTCATGGACACCACCCTCCCCCTGTTCTCCGGCCTGCCCCACCGGGTGGCGGACCTGTCCCCGGACACCGTCCGGTTCGGTCGCAAGGAGATGGACCTCGCCCTCATCGAGATGCCCGGTCTCGCCGCGCTTCGCGAAGAGCACGACGGCAAGCAGCCCCTCGCTGGTGCGAAGATCATGGGCTCCCTGCACATGACCATCCAGACCGCCGTTCTGGTCGAGACCCTGGTAGAGCTTGGCGCGGACGTGCGCTGGGTCTCCTGCAACATCTTCTCCACCCAGGACCACGCCGCCTCCGCGACCGTCGCTGGCCCCACCGGCACCGCCGAGGCCCCCACCGGCACCCCCGTCTACGCCTGGAAGGGCGAGACCCTCGCTGAGTACTGGTGGTGCACCATGCAGGCGCTGGTCTGGACCGATGGAACCGGCCCCAACCTCATCCTCGACGACGGCGGCGACGCCACCATGCTCGCCCACCTCGGTGTCGAGTACGAGCGCTCCGGCGTCATCCCCGCTGTCGACTCCACCGACAACGAGGAGCTCAAGGTCATCCTCACCCTGCTGCACCAGGTGCGTGCAGAGAAGGGTGACGGCTTCTGGCAGGCGCTCTCCAAGGACATCCGCGGTGTCTCCGAGGAGACCACCACCGGCGTGCACCGTCTCTACGAGCGCGCTGAGGCCAACAACCTCCTCTTCCCGGCCATCAACGTCAACGACTCGGTCACCAAGTCCAAGTTCGACAACGTCTACGGCTGCCGCCACTCCCTGGTCGACGCGATCATGCGCGCCACCGACGTCCTCATCTCTGGCAAGAAGGCCATGGTCCTCGGCTACGGCGATGTCGGCAAGGGCTCTGCACAGTCCCTCCGCAGCCAGTTCGCCCGGGTCTCGATCACCGAGGTCGACCCGATCTGCGCCCTCCAGGCCTGCATGATGGGCTACGACGTCGTCCGCATCGACGACTGTGTGGAGCAGTTCGACATCTTCGTCACCGCCACCGGCAACAAGGACCTCATCTCCGCCAGCCACATGCTGAAGATGAAGCACAACGCCATCGTCTGCAACATCGGCCACTTCGACAACGAGATCGACATGGCTGGCCTTGAGGCCATGCGGGCCACCGGCGAGGTCGAGAAGATCGAGATCAAGCCCCAGGTCCACGAGTGGCGGTTCACCAACACCACCCACGGTCCCAAGGGCACCGGCCACAGCGTCATCGTCCTCGCAGAGGGTCGTCTGGTGAACCTCGGCTGCGCCACCGGTCACCCCTCCCTGGTCATGTCCGCCAGCTTCACCAACCAGACGCTGGCCCAGATCGAGCTGCACAAGAACGCTGAGGCTTACGGCGTCAACCGGGTGCACAACCCCGAGGCTGCCGTGCCCCAGGTCATCACCCTGCCCAAGCACCTCGACGAGAAGGTCGCTCGCCTCCACCTGCAGAAGTTCACCGCGGACCTCACCGTCCTCCGTGACGATCAGGCGTCCTACATCGGCGTCGACTCAAACGGCCCCTACAAGCCCGAGCACTACCGCTACTGAGCGCAGTCCTTGAGTGATGGAGGCCGGTCCGGTTGGGCCGGCCTCTTTTTGTTGCGGTTAGGAGACGCTGTGCCGCAAGACACCCTCACAACCGACACCGGCTGGCAGACCATCGGCCACAGCATCGAGGGCCGCGACATCCGACTGCGGACCGTCGGCCAGGGTCCGCGGGTGGTGCTGTGGATCGGCGGCATCCACGGCAACGAGCCGGAGGGTGCGCACTCCACCGCGCAGCTTCCCGAAGCCTTCGCCGCCGATCCGCAGCGGGCCGAGCGGGTGACCCTGCACCTCATCGAGGACCTCAACCCCGACGGACGGGCGGCGG
>JBLHNG010000092.1:0-16349 GCA_047621685.1 Myxococcota bacterium
AACCGAGAGGTCCCTGGTGTACCTGTTCAGCTTGATGTCTGTGGCTTCGGCCACCGATCACGCCGTGTCTCTGTCCGCATCTCATTCCGCAGCGGAGTCTCAGGCAGCGGCCTCCTGGGAGCTTCGCACGGACAGCGGGATTCAAATTGGACTCCGGGGGCGGGCCGGACAGGTCCACGCGGTGTACCTCGACGGCTGGCCGGTCAGCGATGGCGTCGCCCTGTCCGGTGCTGGGATGCTCACGCTCCCGCTCATCCACACCGACTCCGTGCTGCTCGACCTGCGCACGGAGTCGGGCCTTCGCTGGCTGAACGCCACTGAGACTACCGCTCCGCAGTCCACCAATGTCGTCGGCCTCTTCCAGATCGGCCCGGTCGCCACGATGCCCGTCACCGACCGCTTCGCCGCACAGCTCGGCTGGTCTGCCCTTCTCAACCAGCAGCTCTCCCCGACCCTCACCTCTGACAGCATCGGACAGGTCTTGATCGGCGGTGGTGCGATCGCGCTGACGGAGGATCTTCAGCTCTCTGCCCTCGCTGAGACCGGCGGACTGTTCGGCTACGACGGCGACGGCGCAAAGTACCTCCTCCGCGGCACGGTCGGCATTCGCTGGATGCCCGATCAGGCAAACCACTGGTTCAACCTTTAGGAGTCCGCCATGTTTCTGCTCACCATGCTCCCATCCGCCTTTGCTGCACCCACCGCTTTCATGGGCGTTGAGTGGCGCGGCTACACCATGGCCGACCACCTCTCTCATGGCCCTGCCTTCACGCTGGGAGCGAGCCTGCTGGAAGACCACCTGCGCCTGGGGTTCGCCGCGACCACCCGGCCCGGTCCGATCAACCCGGCGACGTTCCCGCTGGATGTCTCGGAGAGTCCCTACAACGGACTGGACACGCTGCAGCTTCGCTCAGACGGCGGGACTGCCGGGCTCCTGATTGCCCCTGGCACCTCCATCGGTCGCTTTCACCTCTCCGCTCCGCTCATGCTGGGGTACGGCGGCTACGGGTTTTACCTGGTGGGCGAGGACCGGGTGACCCCCGACGGGCAGAAGCCCTCGGTCTGGGAGGACACCCTGCTCGCTGGCAAAGACTCCGCGTTTGGACTCATCTTCGACGGCGGATTGCGCATCGCGCTGCACACCGACACCCCCATCCGACCGACCCTGTTCGCCGGCTACCACACCATTCTCGGCTACGACGGTGGCTACACCGACCGCTACGCCGGGGCGACGATCGGGCTCGGGGTGGAGGTGGTGCCGCACTGAAGCACCACCACCTCGCTCGCGATCCCCATGCGCGGCGGCAGCCCGGTGTGCCACGAACCCTTGTGCACAAACAGCCGGCAGTCGTCCCGCTGGAAGAACCCCTGGTCATACACCCCCATCGGGCGCAGCACTGACCAGGGCACCCCGAACATGTTGGTGCCGACCTGCCCGCCGTGGGTGTGTCCCGACAGCACCAGCTCGAAGCGGTCGGTTGGGATGAACTTGAAGTACCGCGGGTCGTGGGCCAGCAGGATCCGGTAGTCCGCCGAGACCTCCCCGAGCACCCCCAGCGCCGCCAGGCTCCGCTCCCACGCCCACTGCCACACAAAGTCCAGCCCCACGACCTCCACCGTGAGCCCGCGCACCGTCAGCACCGCTCGCTCGTTGACCAGCATCCGAATCCCCGCCGCCTCCAGCTCCGTCTTGAGCGTCTCGGCGATCGGCAGGTCGTGGTTGCCCATGCAGCAGAGCACCGGGGCGGAGAACATGGCGAGGGTCTCGATGAGGAAGCCGTGGCTCGTCTCCGAGAACGGCATCACCAGATCCCCGGTCACCACGACAAGATCCGGGGACTGCGTCTCGACGATGGAGACCAGTCGCAGCATGTCAACACGGGTCATCAGCGGGGAGACGTGGATGTCGGAGAGGTGGGCGATGCGGAGGCCGGGACCGGGGAGGTGGTGGGTGACGAGGTGGTCCCGGCGCAGGTACGTCCAGATGGTGCCCCAGGTGGCGAGCCCGGCGGGCAGCAGCAGCCGCCACCCCGGCCAGAGCGGGGGGTGACCAAGCAGGATCGCAGCGGGGATCCAGAACACCAGCAGCAGACCGGTCCACAATGAGAACGCATAGGCCGGCTGGCTGAGGGTGCCGACCCACCGTCCGATTCGCCCCGGCTCCCGGCGCTGATCAAGGATGTGGAAGATGCCGTAGATGCACACCATCCCAGCCCCCGCCCCCGCCGTCAGGACCGGCCCCTGCCCCCCGCCCCACCACAGCAGCGGGTAGATCGCCAGGCAGCCGGAGACCACTGCGGCGACGGCGTGATCGTTGAGGGTCGTGCCGCCCCGATAGACCCGGACGAGGGTGGCGATGAGCAGGAGGATGGCGGCGAGCAGCAGCAGGGGGAGACTCCGACCGGTAGAGTCTGTCATGCCCTCTCGGATGATGCTCAAGCAGGCTGCGGTGATCGTGGTGGGCGCCCTGGTCCTGCTCGCGCTGATCAGCGGGGTCGGCCCGGGGCAGGTGGTCGGCGGCGGGGGCGGTGACTTCCCCTCGATCGCCTGGGGGCTGTGGCGGGCGGCGGAGGCGCTGCCGGGTCTGCCGAGCGTGCAGACCGACCTCATCTTCGCCCCCCGGGGTGCCTCCATCTTCCTCGCAGACCTCCCCGAGGCCCTGCTCCTCGCACCGCTGACCGCGCTTGTCGGTCCGATCGCCACCTTCAACCTCCTCCAGCTCGCCCACCCCGCCCTCGCGATTGCGACGATGTTCCTGCTGCTTCGCACCGAGGGTCGCAGCGTGGCGGCGGCAGCGGGCGGCGGGGCGGTGTTCGGGCTGTCTCCCGCCCTGCTGACCGGCATCCACAACGGCAACCCCGACGTCACCCCCCTCTACCTTCTCCCCCTGGTCGCCCTCGCGGTCCGGCGGCTGGATCGCAGCTGGGCGGCGGCGCTGCTTGCCGGGGTGCTCATCGGACTGTGCCCCTGGTTCAACCCCTACGTCGGGGTGATGGCCGCAGTGGTCGCGGCGGTGATGGCGTCCTACCGACACCCGCTCCGGCTGATCTTCGCCGCCGGCATCGCCCTGGCGGTCGCGGGCCTGTACACCAGCCTCGTCCTCGACAGCTTCGCCAACCCCGACTCGATGGTCCACAAGCCCGGCGGACCGACTCAGGCCGTGCCTGCCGGGGTCGCCCACCTCAAGGGCTTCTTCCTGCCCATCCTCGAAGCCCAGCGAGACGACTGGAGTCTGCACGGCTGGTACCTCGGCGCCCTTGGCCTGATCGCGGCATGCCTCTCAGGGCGGGGGGGGAGAAGCCGTCCGCTGCTGCTGATCGGGGCTGGGCTCATCCTCAGCCTCGGCCCCGTCCTCCAGATCGACACCCAGACCCCGCTGGCCCCCGGTGGCTGGCACATCGCCCTGCCCGGCGCGCTCCTGGTGGACCTCCCAGGCCTCTCCTCGCTGCGCATCGCCTACCGGTTCGCCGCGCTGGTCGCCCTCGGCCTCGCCCCGCTGGCTGCCCGGGGCATCGATCGCTTCCCCCGGGGACGGATCATCCTCGCGGGACTCATTGCCGTGGAGCTGCTCCTGGTCGGTGCGCCGCTGCTGCAGTCCGGTCCGAGCCCGAGCGACGACGCCTGCATGCTGCTCGCCGAGCACCCGGTCGGCCCGGTGGTCGATCTGCCCTCAGGGCGGGATGAGCTGCACCTGCTCGGACAGACCTGCCACGGCTTCCCGGTAGCACAGGGCATCAACCAGCCCTACTCCCGCTCCATCCAGCAGGCGGTGCACAAGAACACCCGGGCCTTCGACGCCCTCGCCAGCCACGACTTCCGCTACCTCGTCTTGCACTTCGATCAGGTCCAAGACGACTCCACCCGCCAGCAGCTCGACCGCCTCAAGTCCCACGCCGAGACCCAGGGGCGCATCCTTGGCTCCACCGACCAGACGGTGCTCATCGGACTGGGCGCATGGTGAGGCGCCTGATCGCGGCGATCACTGCAGGAGTGGTGCTGACCACCTGGCCGATGGCCCGCCACCCGATGGCTGAGGGCATGGGCATACCGGGGCTGGAGGGGCCGGACCACCTGTGGTCGCTGTGGGCGGGCATGCAGGATGGCCCCGTCGTCATCGACACCGCGCTGGTCAACTTCCCGGCAGGGCTGCGCTGGGTCCTGGTCGATCCGCTCAACCTGCTGTGGTTCGTGCCCGGCGACCTGCTGGGCGGCTCGGGGCTGGGGTGGAACCTCGTGGTGGCCGGGTCGCTGGCGATCATCGGGCTGGCCGCCGCCCTGTGGTGCCGTCGGCTGGATCCGACCGATGACGACGCCCCGGCAGTCGCTGCACTCCTCGCGATCACTGCTGCGCCGGTTGCCGGAAGCCTGCTGACCGGAATGAGCGAGGCGATGACCATGGGCTGGCTCGTCCTGGCCCTGCTCGCGCTCGCCCGACTGGACACCGATCCCCGCTGGCGGGCCGCAATCCTCGCCGGGGTGATGCTCGGGCTGACCGCCTGGGCGGGCCCCTACACCGCCATCTACACCGCCCTCGCGACCCCCCCGATCCTCGCGATGGTGCTCTGGCGAGGGCGCGCGGCGATCCTTCCCAGGCTCGGACTCGCGGTCGGGATCGGCGGACTCCTCGCTGCCCCCATTCTCCGGGCGGTGCTCTGGGAGCGTCCGGAGGGACTGCCGGGCTCGAGCTCGGGGCTGCCGGAGATCCTCGCCGCACCGGGGGCAGCGAAGAACCTGATGCTCGGAGCCGATCCGGTGGGGCTCGTCTGGCCGATCGTGCCTGTCGAGCCACTCCATGCGGTGTTCCTTGGCACCCTGCTGCTGCCCCTCGCCCTGCTCTCGCTCCGACGATCCACGGTGCTGCTGGCTGCTGCGGGCATCCTGGTGGTGTTTGGCCTCGGCTTCTTCCTCCAGCACAGCGGTGCCCTGTGGGGCAGCGCGCCCATCGCCCTTCCTGCTGCCTGGGTGTCGCTGAAGATCGAGGCGCTTGGCCGGGCGATCCGGTGGCACCGGGCGATCATCCCCGCAGCGATCCTGCTGTGCGTGCCCGCCGCCCTCACCCTCAGCGCGCTGACCCGTCGGCTCGGCTCGCTGCGCCCCGTCCTCCTCGTCGGCATCACCGGCCTGATGATCGCCGACAGCCTCCTGCGCGCCCCGCTGCCCTGGCCCCGCCACACCTTCCCCATCGCCCCACCCGACGGATACGCCCAGCTCTCAGAGGGGCCGATCCTCCCGCTGCCCCTGTCGCGCTTCACCGGCGGCAGTCCCGAGCAGCTCCGCTCGACCCAGCTGCTCTGGCAGACCACCCACGGTCTCCCCATCGGCGGCAACCCCCGACAGCCCGGCGAGGCGTTCTCCGACCGTGCGGTGACGCGCGCCGCACAGGACATCCTCGACGGCGATGCCTCCGGAGTTCAGGCCGCTGCCGACCTCGGCTTCGCCTGGATCCTCGTTGCTCGCTCCCGAGACGCCGACCGGCTCACCACCCTCCTCGGCCCCCCGGATGTCACCGGCGAAGACCTCTGGGCCTGGTCGCTTCGGTCCGGTGACGACGGTTGATCCCCACCAGCCTCCCGACTCAGGGCAGAATAGGTCGCACACGATCCCAACGACATGGTGCCTGATGCGACTGATCCTGCTCTCCCTCCTGCTGGCCTCCTGCAAGGACAAGTCCGACGGCAACGGAGGCGGCACCGACGAGGACGCCCCCTACACCACCGAGTCCACCCAGACGGTCACCACCGGCAGCGACGGCACGGTCACTGTGGAGATCACCGCAGAGAAGGGCGAGTCCGCCTTCCTGATCACCGGAGTGAAGTCGGGCAGCGGGCTGACTTCGGTGGAGTACATCGACGATCCAGACGGCGAGACCGTCCTGCACTGGCAGGACTGGTACTACGAGGCGGAGTCCCTGACCTACGCCTTCTTCCCCGCCAGCAACACCACGGTCAACTGGCCCGTCCGTGAGGTCGACGGGACCCTGACGGAGGGCACCTGGAGCGTGGTGCTGGGGGCATACAACAACAGCTACGACTACGTCAGCGACGAGGACATCGAGCTGACCATCCACCGCAAGTGGGATCCAGACCTCAGCGAGGGCACGGTGAAGGTGGTGCTGGTCTACGCCGAGGGGCTGGAGGGCGAGTCCGACCTGACCGAGGGCGTCGACTACGCGCTGGAGGAGTGGGCGGACATCTGGTCGCAGGTTGGCCTGAGCCTGGAGTACCGGTTTGCCAACAGCGACCTCTCTCCCACCCTCTCCGATCCCAGCTACGGCTCCGCCCAGCTCGAAGAGGCCAGCGGCCTTGCTGGGGATGATGAGATTGTGGTCCTCATCGGCGAGCAGCTCTCCGGCGATCTGTGGACGTATGGGGTCTCTGGGAACATCCCCGGCGGGCTGAGTGTGTCTGAGAACGGCGGGGTCGTGATCTCCTGGCTGGCGGCTGCGGGCGCCAACGGGTCGTTTGATGAGGGCGAGCTGGACATCTTCGCCGAGACCATGGCCCACGAGGTCGGCCACTACATGGGCCTGTTCCACCCCGTCGAGGACGGCTGGGAGTACTGGGACGCCCTGGAGGACACCAGCGACTGCGACGACGGCAGCGAGTGCTACCGGGAGCTGGGCGAGAACCTGATGTTCCCGTTCCCGGTCTGTGACTGGGACGACAACTGCGACCGCCAGGATCAGGTCAGCGGGGACCAGGGCGGCGTGCTCAACCGCTACACCGGGACGCTGTAGATGATCCTCGTCGTCGGCGGCGGCATCTTCGGAGCCACCGCCGCGCTCGCCCTGGCCCGACGTGGCCGGGACGTCACCCTCGTCAGCCCCCATCCCCTGCCCCATCCCCGTGCCGCGACCACCGACATCAGCAAGATCGTTCGCATGGACTATGGGGCCGATGCGCTCTACACCGACCTCATGGCGAGGGCGCTGCCGCTGTGGGAGCGCGACCCGCTGTACCACCCTGATGGCTTCCTCATCCTGAGTCGGAATGCGCTCCTCCCCGGCGGGTTTGAGCACGACAGCTTCGCCACCCTCACCCGGCGGGGCCACCCGCTGACCCGCATGAACCCCACGCGCCTCCGACAATCCCACCCCGCCTGGAACGCCGACGGCTACCCCGACGGCTACCACAACCCCCGAGCCGGGTGGGCGAACAGCGGTGCGGTGCTCGCCCGGACCCTCGCAGAGGCTGTGGAGGCCGGGGTGCAGCTCGTGGAGGCGCAGGTCACCGGGCTGCTCGGAGGAGACGTGGTCACTGGCGTGCGCACTGCGAGCGGCCTGCGCATCACCGCCTCAACGGTGCTCGTCGCCACCGGGGCCTGGACCACGAAGCTCCTGCCATCGCTCTCCGGGCTCCTCGCCCCGACCGCTCAGCCGGTCCTGCACTTCCGCCCCCACGATCCCGAGCGCTACACCGCCCCGGCGTTCCCGACCTGGGCCGCAGACATCTCGACCACCGGCTGGTACGGCTTCCCAGTCAACGCCGACGGCATCCTCAAGGTCGCCAACCACGGCCCCGGCATCCGCCTCGATCCAGACGCCCCCCGTGACGTCGGTCCTCAGGTCGAGCCGATGTTCCGGGCGTTCCTCGCCGGTACTTTCCCCAGCCTCGCGCGCGCTCCCCTGGTCGAGAGCCGGCTGTGCCTCTACAGCGACAGCATCGATGGTGACTTCCTCATCGACCGCCACCCGACTCGCTCCGGGCTGCTCGTCGCGGCTGGAGGCAGCGGGCACGGCTTCAAGTTCGCCCCCATCCTCGGCGACCTCATCGCCGATGTGGTCCAGGGCGCCGCCCCCATCCCCCGCTTCGCCTGGCGCACTCCTGGCCAGCGAAAGACCGAGCAGGCCCGCTGTAATGCTTAGCGCCCTCTTCCTCCTCGCCATCGGCTGCGTGCCGAAGGCCCCACCGGCGGGCTCGCTGGACATCTCCGAGTCGGTCGGGGTGGCTGGAGTAGGCGGCACCGACGTCTTCCTGCCGGTGCCCATCCCGATGGGCGCTGGCTACCCCTGGACGGGTGAGGCCAAGACCGACGCGCAGCGCTCCCTGTTGGCGGGAGAAGCGATCCTTGTGGAGTTGATGGTCGTGACGCCCACCACGCCCGCCGATCTGGAGGCCGCGATCACCCGCAGCGACGACGCCCGGGATGCTCTCGCGGTGGCTGCCGAAGAGGTCTCGCTGAAGTGCCCTGCGGACGCCCGGTTCGGCGACGTCATGGTCGAGCTGCTGCGCATCTTCGCCGCCCTGGAGCCCCCAACGGATGGGCCAGAGGCGGAGTGGAGCGAGCGAGAGCAGGCCCTGATGCAGAGCTACACCGCGTTCCTCAGCAGCGGCGTGTCGGCGTATGACAGCGTGCTGACCCGCTGTCCGTCGGGCAGCCCGTGGGCGCGGCATGCGACGCACCAGCTCAACGTGCTGACGACGGAGGAGTAGCCGCTTCAGGCGTGATGATTGTCGAGGCCATCTGCGGTGTCGAAAATTTACGACACAACCTTCGACAGCGGTCCAGAACCCAGATCTCTACGTTCAATGCACCACTCCGGAGCATGAACATGACCAACCAGATCATCCTTGAGAACCGCATCTCTGAGCACTTCACCGTCGCCCTCACGGTTCCCGCACAGCAGCTTCAGTTTGATGACATCACCCCCCTGGTCACCATGCTCACCGCCTTCAGTGAGGTCACAGAGGTGGACATCGAGGATGTGGTGACCGGCTGGGAAACCCCAGAGACCCATGGTCGCATCGCACAGGCCATCGCCATTCTTCAGTCTCAGCACGATGCCTTCATGACCATTGCTGCACCCGCCGCAATGGCTCCCGATACCCAGATCTTCCTCGACCTGATGGTCCAGGAAATCACCGAGGCCATCGCGGAAGCACAGGCCGTGATCGGCTGAACCCACACCATGCTCCCTGCGGGTCTCGCCCTCACTGATGAGCACGTGTTCATCGAGCTTTCGTGCTCACGGCATGTATTCTTCTTCACCGAAGACGTTGATGATCTTCACCCGCACGCCCTCACCGAGCACCTCAGTGCGGCAGCCGAGCCGGTTGGTGGCGGGCACGCTGGTCTCGGCCTTGGTCCTGCGCTCGGACTCGTCTTCTGGCGAGAGCATCTCCACTCCAGCGAGGACCTCGACCTGGCAGGTGCCGCAGGTGCTGTCTGCGCAGCCGGTGGAGATGGGCGATGCGCCGCGACCGCTGGCGAGGACGAGGGTGTCCCCGTGCTTGGCGGGGACCTCGTAGCTGCTGCCGTCGGGCAGCTCGAAGGTGACCTGATACTTGGGGACAGCCGGCTTCGGTGGGGCCTTGCTGCCGCCGAGGAGGGCCTTGAGCTTCTTGCGGATGCCAAACGGGGTCATGTCGCTCTCCAGGGATGGAACGAAGAGGACATATCCCAGCACCAGTCCCATCAAGCCTCATTTGCGGACAGTCTTCCGACGCAGATTCTCTGCGGTAAAAAGCGGGCACCAGTCATCGCGGTGGACAGTTATCCCGCTTGACTGGTGCGCTTTTGTCTGAAACGGGGGTTTCACCCCCAAACCCCCCGCTGCGCGCTGACATCCTCTGAAACAGACTGTCCACGAGAAGGGGGCGACATGACGGGTGCCCATTTTCCTACCCGACAACCCCCACAAGTACCCGTTGTGGAGCAAGGCTTCGGACCGGGCGCGGAGGGGGAAAAGCCGTTTGTTTGACTTCGCCGCTCTGCGCGCACCTCCATCGATAGTGCGGGGCTACTTCTTGGCAGCTGTGCGAACGAGCGAGGCGCGCTCCTTCTTGCTGATCAGTCCCAGCGCTGCCGCCTGGTTGCCAGCGCGGGCGACACAGCTCACATAGGAGCCGTGGTTGGGGTGATCCGCATCCTCGCCGCAGCTGAGCTCGACAAACTGAACGCCGCTGCAGCCGTCGTCGTCATAGCCGACATCCATGGGGGTTCCGGGGCAGAGGTCGTCGTCGTCGAGCACGCCGTCCGCGTCGTCGTCGCCATCGCATTCGTCGCCCTGGCCGTCGCCGTCGGTGTCGTCCTGGCCGAGGTTCGGGAGCAGCTGGCAATTGTCGTCCGTGTCGCTGATGCCGTCGTCGTCGTCGTCGTCGTCACAGACATCGCCCAGACCATCCCCGTCGCTGTCCGCCTGATCCGTGTTGACGGTCTCCCAGCAGTTGTCGTCATCATCGATGATGCCGTCCAGGTCTGTGTCGCCTTCGCAGACATCTCCGATCCCGTCGTTGTCGCTGTCCGTCTGGTCCGTGTTCGACTCTGAGACGCAGTTGTCGTCGCTGTCACAGTAGGCATCGTCGTCGCTGTCGCCCGTGAGATCATCGCCTTCGCACAGGTCGCAGGCATCTCCCACCCCGTCGATGTCCGTGTCCTCCTGGCCCGGGTTGAAGATCGATGCGCAGTTGTCCGGCTCATCAGCGATGCCGTCACCGTCGGTATCGACCACGGTCTCGACGCAGCTGAGGGTGAAGGTGTTGTCCGGGTGCTCCACCGTGTCCGGGCTGACAGAGCAGGGGTCGTACTCGACGGAGATGTTGGTGACCTGACCGTCGCTATACAGGCCGGTATCCCCGGGGAGCAGCACCACCTGCGAGGGGCCGGTCGTGGTGCCGGTGCCGTGGAGCTGAAATCCCCAGGAGACATCGTCTTGCGCGGGTTCTACCGAGACCAGGATGTTGTCCAGCGTCAGGGTCGAGTCAGCGGTGGTGCCGAGGTTCGCATGCGCTGCAGGGAGGGTCACATCGCCGCTCGCGTCGATGTTAAAGGTGAAGTACCGCGAGAAGCCGACGACGACGACGGGATCGCTGTCCGCCATCAGGTCCAGGGTGGCGCTGCCGGTGTGGCTGTGCCCCCAGCTGGTCAGCGCAGTGGTCGGCCACCACTGCGCTGCAAAGTCCCCCACATCGATGGTGACGGGGTGGGTGATAAATGCGACCTTGTCCTGGCCGTATGCATAGGTGTCAGGGTCGCTGCCCGTCACCTGACCGCCTGCATCGACAGAGAAGGTACTGTATGGCCCCATCGTCATAAGCGAGGTGTTTTTGTCTACGACGAACACCCGGGTCTCAGACCCGCTGCGGAAGAACGCATCAACATTGACGTTCCGGCTGTGGCCGGTTCCATAGAGGCCCCCGTAGTTGCCGACGTCGATGTCCACCGCCCGGGTCTGGAAGGCCAGGGTGGAGCCAGAGGCGCTGGCCGATGTGGTGTCCTGTGTGCTGACCTGCCCGCTGGCATCCACGGCAAAAGAGAGATTGGCATTGCTGTGAACCTTGACGACATAGTCCAGGTTGTTCACCAGGGTGAGGGTCTGTGGATCCCCTCCATAGATGAGGTCGCTGATGTTCCGCATAAAGATCAGACCGGTGTAGTCGTCGGGGTCGATCGTGACATCGGTTGTATTGAGGGTGAACAGCCGATCACCGCCAGCGGCCGCACCGGCATTATCGGTGGTGACGGTGCCATCGGCCGCGAGCATCATACGGAACTGGTCTGCCTCGGTGTGGAATCCGATCACCACGTTGTAGTGGGAGATTCCCGGAACCAGCAGCACGTCCTGCACACCATCAGAGCCCTGAATCACGCCGCCCGTGTAGTTGATGGTGCCGGGAAAGCCGCTCGGATCGATGGTCACGGGGATGGGCAGGAAGGTGATCTGTCCGGCTCCGCCGTCGGCGGTGATGCCATCGAGGCCGTTGAGGATGGTCACCTCTCCCGATGCATCGAGATCAAAATAGAAGGCCGCTTCCCAGTTGACCTTGACGTAGTGGGTGCCCGGATCAAGATCCACCGTCGCCAGGGTATCGCCCGGCAGGTGGCGCACCCCTGTCGGATCCCACCAGTTGCCCTCGTAGCCGTTTGTATCGATGGTCACGGGCAGCGCCCAGGCTGCCCCCGATGCCATGAGCGCTGCCATCGCAGTGCCGATGCGCAGTCCCTTCTTGAGGCCTGTTGCGATCATTATGTCGATATCCTTATGGCATAAATGCCGGTTTATCCGGTGTTCTTCAAACGAAGGTCGTCACCCGATGCTGCACTGGGAGCGGCAGCACCTGAATTTCCAGCTCCACCCATCAATTGATGGGTGGAGCTGCTTTTTGTGTGGAGGCCAGAGAATACTATAGGGTTTTTATGAGCCCACAATCACCCATCCGGGTGATATACATCTGTTCACAGCGGTATCCGACTATTCCGACGTCATGACTCCGGCGTGCTTGAACCATGCTTTGGCATCCTTTGCGGTGACAGTGTCGATGGCCTGAGCGATGGCTGCTTGTAAGGCTTCATTTGTCTGCGCAGCCGTAGTCGAGGCTGGCGATAGCTCTATTTTCAGGCTGGAATGCGGACAGTATTAGACCGGCTTGAAAAGCGCGAGCAGAGCGTAGAGCCCTTGCATCGCTCAGAGCGAGTTGAGCCGGGGGGACATTTTGCTGCCCGAGATTGCCCACCAGTACGGCGTCAGAGCGGACACGGAGAGGGGAAAAGCCGCTTGAACGACTTTGTATATTGAAGGGGTGTCTCCTTCTCCCCCAAGTCAGAAAGGTCGCGTTTGTCGAGATGCCTCGAGCCTGATGGGTATAACGACCTTGTTCGCCCCCTTTGCCAGAGACCGAAGCGGTTCTGAGTCCATAGAGACTGAATTTACAAGGCTGGTCTGTAAAGGGCTCGGTGAGCAGCTGCGCCACGGGAGATGGACGACCCGGGAGGTGAGCAACAGTCTCTGAAACATGCTTTTTTCCCTGTCAACGGGGAGACCGGCTGGCCTTCACGACCTCTGCAGGTCGACGGGCGCAGCCGGGCTGGGAAAAATACGCCTTGAAACTGAGTTCGGTGGTTTGTTGACATCCAAGAGCGGTTCTACCCGCTTCATGACCATTGGCTTCAGGTTTGCCCGCTGGGGGATTGGATTGGCGGCCTCGGTCATTTTTTCCGGGCGCGGGGCCCTTGGACGGATCTCAAAAGGGTCGTGTCCGGAAGCATGACCGAAGCCGGATTGGCGATCTCTTTTGATTAGCCAATTCCATGCCCATCAGTTTGATGGTTTTCCCGCAAAGAATCAGACCGGCGTTCCCTGAGACGGCTTGATCCGCTGTGCGGAAGTGGGCACCGGTCATCTCATCCCCTTCTCGTGGACAGTCTGTTTCAGAGGATGCCTGCGCGAAGCGGGGGGGGGTGAAAACCCCGTCTCAGACAAAGAGCACCAGTCAAGCGGGATAACTGTCCACCGCGATGACTGGTGCCCGTATTACCGCTCTGCGACCGAACCTTCGCCGTCTTCTTTCGGCGCACTCCATCCGTCAGACAAAAAGAACCCCCGGTGTCCCTTGGGGCTCATTCAAGGCACCAGCCCGGACTCTTGGAGCCAGCTCGCCAGGACCGGACCGATCAGCTCCTGGGCTGCCGGTCTGGGGTGGATGACATCCTCCGAGGAGCGCTGCCACTGTGTGATGTCACCATCTGCTTCCAGAGTCGGACGCAGCCGCATCAAGGGGATCTGGCGCTCATCCAACATCACCCCGAGGCGATCCTCAAAGTCATGATGGGCCGAAGGGTGGGGGCCAGCAGCGTCCCCAGTGGGAATCAGCAGCGGAAAGAGCACAGCAGCAAGCGAGATATCGTGGTGTCGAGTGAGATCCTGGATGCCGTCGAGACAGGAGGCGGTGTAGGCGGCGCTGTCTTCGGTGTTGACGGCCAATTCCCGGGCAGAGCGGAGCGCGCCATAGCGGAGCACCCCATAGGAGAGCACCCGGGAATGAAGCACAAACGCTGGAAAATCAAACGCCTGATGCCCGACAAAGTAGCGAACCCGCCCATCGGGAAGCGGCGCCATCACCGGACTACCGCCGATGTCATTGGGACAGGTCTGGAGCAGGACCAGATCCGGGGAAACCGCCAGCCCCACCTCGATCAGCAGGCGCAATTCCTGACAGGTGTCGTAGCCGGACACCCCGGCATTCAATACCTCTATCGAAGCATTGTCCTCTTGTAGAGATGTCGCCATGCGCTTCACCCAGCGCTGGTTGGCGGCGATCGAGTCGCCGACAACCAGCACCCGGAAGTCTCCATCAGCGGAAGCCTCCGCGCGCTCTTCCCCAAAGAACCCGTGCTGATCTCGTCCACAGGTGCCTGGGATGGGCTCCCACCCCCGGGTCAGAGAGGAGCGGCTGCAGACCGACTCTGCGTTGTTGGTGTCGATGCTGTGGTCAGCGACCGACAGCTCGATGGGCAGCTCCCTTAGCGCGACCTCGACAACAACCAGCAGGCCCCCGACGAGGAGTGCTGTGGGGAGGAGGGTGAACAAAATTCGCCTGGAGAGCCGCATGATCGGCCTAGAGCATAAACCAGACACGCGATTCATGCCTCTCAGGCCCTCTCCGTCACTGGCATTACCCGGTTTCTTCAGTGCGATGGCTTGCTCCGACTTCTCCATGAGCCTGATGGTTGATTCGACCCCGCCATCACCGGTCGCCCCAAAGTCACTGCGAAAGCTAAACTCCCCCCGCTCATCGAGCGCATGGTTGATCCGGTGCCCGATCCGGTGAGTGCTCAGCGGGAGCTGCTGCTCCAGGTCATCCGGCACCTCTCCCATTGTCTGCGCCAGGCCACAGAGCCTTCGAAACACCATGAGCATCGGGCCGACCTGGTCGGCGGCGCTGGGGTTCCACACCATCGGGGAGGTCAACCAGCCGAGCGTCATCCTGGAGTGGGGCAGCGAGTGGCTCCAGGGGCGCATCGGCGGTATCGTCTCGGCGGAGCTGCTGGGCCAGGAGGTCTACACCGGCGGTCCGCTGACCGGGGTGAGCATCGACTGGACGGACATGGTCGTCTCGTTCACCGAGCGCTGGCGCACCAGCGGACTTCTTTGCCCAACGAAGCCTCTCGCTCAACGGCGTCTACGCCTTGAATCCATCGGACTGGAATTGCTCCACAGCGGGGTTGGAGGGGGTCGCACCTGGCATTGAGCGGCGCTGAGCCTCAGTCAGAGTCAGCGATAGCTCTGTTTTCAGGCTGGTATGAGGACAGTATTAGACCGGCTTGAGAAGCGTGAGCAGAGCGTAGAGCTCGTAGAGCCCTTGCAGAGCGTCAGAGCTCGTTGAGCGGGGAGCCATTTTCCTACCCGACAACCCCCACAAGTGCCCGTTGTGGAGCAAGGCTTCGGACCGGGCGCGGAGGGGGAAAAGCCGCTTGTTTGACTTAGCCGCTCTCTCGGGGCTCTCCTTGGAGTCACGACGCTCGTTGCCACGTCTGGCGGGACGGTCGGTGACCCACGATTTCGTGTAAGGACTTGGAGCAGGCCGGTACTAAGGAAATATGCAGCCTACGTTCGAGCAAATTCACCACGATTTCGGTCCTGCCGTTTCTCGACAGATCGCCAGCTATCTGCCGCCCGGGCAGAACCGAGAAGATCTCATCCAGGACGTTTGGCTGGCGATCTGGAAGGCCATCCCTCGTTTTCGCGGTGATAGCTCGACCAGGACTTACCTGTTTCGCATCGTGCACAACCGGGCGATGACCTGGCTCACGCGCCAGCGCACGCTTCAGCTGAGTGATGAACTCGAAACGGTCTCCGATACCCTGCCCAATCCCGAGCAGAGTGTGGCTTCTCAGCAGGACGCTGACCGGCTCATGTCTGCAATTCGAGCTCTTCCGCCAGGTCAGCGACAAGCGCTCATCTTGATGCTCGAGGGGCTGAGCCATGCGGAGATCGCAGACATTCTCAATCTGAGCCCAAGCGCGGTGGGGGTTCGAATTCACCGCGCGCGAACCGACTTACGATCAACCCTGGGAGTTCAACATGGACGCTGAATTGAACAAGTGGAAATCTCTATATGCCGAGCAACAAGCGGCCACCCAGACCGTCGCTGAACTCAGCCGGGTTCGATCGCGTGACCAGTGGCGTCGCGCTGCCGAGCTGGTTTCGGCGGTCATCATTGTCGTGGGCGCGTCGATCTACCTGGCGTCCAGCTCGACGCCGGCGATGTTGGTGGGTGTGGCGCTGCTGGTCTTTGTGGTTGCAGCGGGCATTCAGCAGTGGTCGGTTGCCCGAGGTCTTCAGCGCGTGATGTTCGCCGCGCCGGTGGACTATGCCAAGGAGCTTGCAGAGCGAAACGCCCGTGAAATTCGGCGTCTCACCCCCCTCTGGCCTTTGGTGGCAGCCATCGGGCTCGCCGTGCTGGTGGCCTTAGATCTGGTGCTGGGTTGGAGCGGCGAGCGACCGTCTACGTTGCTGGCAGCCTTGGTTGTGGCGGCTGAGTGCGCAGTGATTGTCGTTGGGTTTTTGTGGCGGCGGCGCGAACTTGCGAGACTGATGCTGGAGCGCACAGCCATTTCGGAATTGAGCCCGT
>JBLHNG010000093.1:0-16344 GCA_047621685.1 Myxococcota bacterium
GCGATCAAAGGGAAGCACGGGTTCTCGCTATTTTACGGTCTCAACGAATCGGACCAGGGAGTAGATGAACACCGTGCCTCCCCCGATGCCTTCTCCTCTTATCCCGACCTCAAGACACAAGGAGAGGCAGCCACCTGACCGGCTTCGTATGACTCACCCAGTCCCCGTGCCTCACCACGAATCGACAATCAGCCCGTCTGACGACCGGCCCTTGTCGAACTTCAGGCAGGTACACCAGGCAGCCTCCCGACCGGCTCCGGATGCCTCCGCCCGTCTCCACGAATCGACAATCAGCCCGTCTCCGACCGACCCTTGCCGACACTCATCGTGGAGGCGGATTGCACGGAAACTTCAGATCAGGGGTGGCTCACCCCGCCACCCCTCCCTACATCGGGGGCCACACCGCGCTCTGCCCGGGATCTTCGGGCAGATACACCACGTGCAGCGAGTGACCGACCTCCACGCCGGCCATTCGGGGGTCCGCGCTGGAGATGGTGCCGCCGAGGGTCTGGTCGTTGGCGGTGAAGGTGTAGTCGATGAGCCAGGGGTGGCGGCCGTCTTCGGTGAAGCTGCGGTTTCGATCCACCGAGACCACGGTGCCCACTGCGCTGTCGCCGCGCTGAAGGGGGGCGAGGGCAGCCTTGGCGCTGCGGATGGAGACCACCGCGACGATGAGGCCGACGGCGAAGAAGAGCCCGCCGAACAGTGCGCCGAAGAACATCGGCAGCAAGACGATGGTCAGTGCCAGGAAGACGATCCCGATCAGCCCACCGACCCCGCCGAAGATCACACCCCACAGGACCCCGAAGTTGCTGGTGTAGACCCGCTTGCGCACGAACTGCGAGGGGAGGGTACGGGGGGCGCTGGGTGGCGGGGGGCCGGGGTCGGGACGGGGCGGCATCGGCAGGGGGCCGCCGCAGTTGATGCAATTGGGGCCGCCGCCGTGGTTGACGGTCTTGCACCAGCCGCACTGTCTTCGCTCGCTCATGGGAGGAGCATAGCAGCAGCACGAAAGCGGCACCGTCTCACAGATAGTCCGGCAGCCTCCCCGCCCGGTGATGCTCAAAGATCAGCGCCGTCTCCACATGCCGCACCCCCGGCATCGACGAGATGTGCAGCAGAATAATCTCCCGCAGATGCGCCGTATCCCGCGCCGCCACATGCACGATGAAGTCGTGCTGACCAGCCACATGGGTGATCGCGAGCACCTCGGACTGGGGCTGCACGGCGTCGATGAACACCTGCACCGCCGACTGAGACTGGTCAGAGAGCTGGATGAAGACCATCGCCTGGAGCCGGATGCCCAGCGCTGTCGGGTCCACCACCGCGTGGAACCCCACCAGCCGCCCGTCAACCTTCAGGCGTCGGACCCGATCCAGGCAGCTCGACGGCGCAAGACCCACCGCAGACGCCAGCTCCTTGTTGGACAGCCGTGCATCGTTCTGGAGGGCTGCCAGGATGGCGCGATCAATTCGGTCGAGGGGGCGTTTTGGCATGGGATTCCGAATTCAATTCGATGGATTGAGGGATTGCCGATGCTTATCCTGATGGTGATCGAAAGATCCAAACAGGATTCGCCATGATGTACGAGGCCAGCCCCGACGCGGTCGGGGAGGACATCCAGCTCATTGAGGAGCTTGCCGCTTCGCTCCACCGCTGCGGAGCCCCGGCCCATCGCCTGGAGGGGACCATCGAGGAGGTCAGCGCGGTCCTCGACCTCGACGCCTCCGTGTTCGCTACCCCCACCGCCCTGCTCATCGCGGTGGGTGGACAGACCCGGCTGGTCCGGGTGCAGCCCCGGAGCGCGGACCTCGGGCGGCTGGTTCGGGTCGACGCCCTCGCCTCAGACCTCATCAGCGGACGCCTCCAGCCTGGCGAGGCCCTGGCCACCCTCGGCACCATCCAGGCCGCACCTCCGCTCCATCGGGGCCGGCTGGTGGTTGCGGCGTTCGGGATCACCGGCGGGAGCGCGGCGGTGCTGTTTGGTGGCGGGCTGCTCGATGGGCTCGTCGGACTCATCCTCGGGCTGCTCATTGGGTTCGGGGAGCGGCTGACGTCGGGGAGCCGGCTGTCGAACTTCCTGCTCGCCATGGCAGCAGCGCTGGGGGCCGGGGCGGCGTCGGCAGTGCTGCCGGTCAGCGGACCAATTCTCATCCTCGCCGCGCTGGTGGTGCTGCTGCCGGGGCTCTCCCTGACCGTGGCCCTCGCAGAGCTGGCGACCGGCAACCTCGTCTCAGGGACCGCCCGGCTGTCGGGCACCGGGCTGACCCTGCTCCAGCTCGGCATGGGCGCGGCGGTCGGTGGATACCTGCTGCCAGCGACCTCGCCTGATGTGGTGCCGATGCTCTATGCCATCGAGCCGGCGGCGATCGCGCTGGGGTCGCTGGGGTTCACGGTGCTGTTCCAGGCGAGGTGGGCAGACGCCCCGGTGATCCTGGTGGCCTGCCTGCTGGCGTTCTACGGGGCGCGGCTGGGCGGGCAGTGGTTCTCGCCGCTGGGGGGTGCGTTCTTTGGCGCGCTGCTGGTCGGCTCCTTCTCCAACCTCCAGGCCCGCCTCCGCCATGTGCCTGCCTCGGTCGCCGTGGAGCCGGGCATCCTGCTGCTGGTCCCCGGAAGCATCGGGTTCCGCGGCCTGGCGGCCCTGCTGGCGGGCCAGACGGTCGATGGGGTGGGCACAGGGTTTGCCATGGTGCTCACCAGCGCGGCCCTGGTCGGTGGCTTGTTGATGGCCAGCGCGCTGGTCCCGTCGCGTCGTTCACTCTAAGAGAGCGATGGAGGAGTCCATGTCCAACCGCCTGACCGCCCTGCTCGCCCTGTGCCTCATCGGCTGCGCCATCCCCGAGGAGGACTTCGACACGATCTACGCCGAGACGGTCTGCGACCGCATCGAGGAGTGCGACAAGGGCGACTACGAGAACCGCTACGACTCTGAGGAGGAGTGTGAGGAGGAGTGGGCCAATGCCGCGGACTTCTTCATGGACGCGGCGGACCTGCTGGGCGGGGAGTACGACGAGGACGCGGCCCGGGAGTGCATCTCGGCGATCAAGGACGCCGACTGCGGTGACTTCGAGAGCGGCGACTATGAGTGCGACGTGTACGACTACTGAGCCTGGATGAAGGATGCGCAGCCCTGTCACCCCAACGATCCCTGTGCCCACATCGGCTCGACCCATGACACTGCGGTCGCCGCGAGCAGACTCACCTCTGGCAGGGCGACAGCGCATCCTGTAGGCTGGCTGTGCGTCTCGCTTGAGCAGACTCACCTCTGCCGGTCGGTGCTGCACCGCCCGAAGCCACTCTTTCTCATACACCATGACGAGCCGGTAGAATGCGGCAATCGGTGATGGCCTTGAAGGCCGCCGGGGCCGCGCTCACCGCCGTCATCTGTTCCAACCCCGTCATAGCCGTGGTTATGACGGCGGTGAGCGCGGCCCCGGCGGCCTTCAAGGCCATCACCGATCACCACGCGGCTCATCATCCCAGGACACGTCGGAGACGCCAGCACCCCCCTCACCGGGGGTGCTGCTCCTTCTGGCATCCCCGGTTGATCATTCGCGGGTATGATCCGGGCATGAAGCCCCCCATCTCCCCCCTCCTCGCCCTGCTCCTCATCGCCTGTCGCACCGGCGACAAGATCGACGAAGGCGAGGTCATCGACACCGGCGACATCACCGAGACCCCCGACGCCGACGCCGACGGATACGACGCGAGTGAGGACTGCGACGACGCGAACTCGGTGGTCAACCCGGGCGCGGCCGAGATCTGCGATGGGGTGGACAACAACTGCGACGGCGTGGTCGATGAAGGTGTCACGACGACGTTCTATGCCGACACCGATGGTGACGGGTTTGGCGATGCCGAGAGCACCATCGAGGCCTGCGAGGAGCCCGATGACTTCGTGCCAATCGGTAACGACTGCGACGACACCAACGGCGAGGTCTACCCCTCCGCACCCGAGCGATGCGACGGACTCGACAACGACTGCGATGGAGACATCGACGAGGACCTCACAGAGTTCTGGTACGCCGACGCCGACGGGGACGGTGCCGGGGATCCAGACGCTGGCGTCGAGACCTGCGATCCCAAGCAGGGCTACGTCGAGACCGGAGAGGACTGCGACGACACCAACCCCACCGCCTTCCCCGGCGGAGAAGAGGTCTGCGATGAGGCTGACAACGACTGCGACGGCGAGACCGACGAAGGCGTAACCACCACATTCTATGAAGACGTCGACAGCGACGGCTACGGGATCGCAGACACCACCACCGAGTCCTGCGACCTCCCCACCGGGTACGCCGAGTCCACCGGAGACTGCGATGATGCAGACTCCGCGATCAATCCCGACGCCACCGAGGTCTGCGACGGACTCGACAACAACTGCGATGGCACTGTCGATGAGGACACCGCTACAGACGCCGCCACATGGTACGCCGACGCCGATGCTGATGGGTACGGCGATGCCGCCGACTCGACGCTCTCCTGCGACCAGCCCTCAGGCACAGTCTCCGACTCTTCCGACTGCGATGATGCCGACTCGACCGCCAACCCCGGGGCTGCTGAGGTCTGCGATGAGGTCGACAACGACTGCGACGGCTCGACCGACGAGGGCGTGACGACGACGTACTACGCCGACACCGACGCCGATGGGTTTGGAGACAGCGCCTCCACCACCTCCGACTGCTCCGTCCCCTCCGGCTACAGCGCCTCCGCAGACGACTGCGACGACTCCGACTCCGCGATCAATCCCGACGCCTCGGAGGTCTGCAACGACACCGACGACGACTGCGACGGGAGCGTTGATGAGGGGGTGACCGAGACCTTCTACGAGGATGCCGACGCCGACGGCTACGGCGACAGCGACTCTACGACCACCGACTGTGAGGCCCCGTCCGGCTACAGCGCCGATGACACCGACTGCGATGATGCAGACTCTGCGATCAATCCCGGCGCCACCGAGGTCTGCGATGAGGTCGACAACGACTGCGACGGCTCCACCGACGAGGGTGCAGCCAGCGCGGAGACCTTCTACGCCGACGATGACGGCGACGGCTACGGCGATCCGGACTTCTCGACCACCGACTGCGAGGCCCCGTCCGGCTACGTCGGCAACGCTGAGGACTGCGATGACGGCAACAACACCATCAGCCCCGATGGCACCGAGGTCTGCAACGGCGAGGACGACGACTGCGACGGCAGCACCGATGAAGACGTCGCCAGCCCCGACACCTTCTACGCCGACGACGATGGAGACGGCTACGGCGACCCCGACGCCACCACCGAGGACTGCGAGGTCCCCAGCGGCTACAGCGCCGACGACACCGACTGCGATGATGCAGACTCGGCCATCAACCCTGGCGCCTCCGAGGTCTGCAACGGCGAGGACGACGACTGTGACTCCGATGTCGACGAGGGCGTGCTGGGCACCGGAGAGGCCTGCTCCGCAGACGACTGCCTCACCATCCTCACCGCAGATTCCTCCGCTGCAGACGGCGACTACTGGGTCGACTTCGACGGCACCGCGACGGAGACCGAGTGCGACATGACCACCGACGGTGGCGGATGGACCCTCATCTTTGAGGACGACTTCGAGTCCACACCCGACGCCGGATGGAGCCTCTCCACCACCTCTGTCTGCGGCTCATGGTCGACCCTGCTCGGCGGCTACGGGGTCATGGCGGGCGGGGAGATTGACATCACCGTCGACACCTACGCCCTGGCACACACCGAGGTGTGGGTGGAGCTTGAGTACGCGAAGCTCGACTCCTGGGACGGTGAAGAGGCCTACGTTGACATCGACGGCACCAACGTCTGGAGCGACTTTCTGTACTACTACGACGGCTCAGAGGTCTGTGGCTGGAACCGTGGGTGGAGCGGTTCGTATGACGACCTGCATGCCATCTCCGAGATCACGAACCACACCGCCAGTGCCGTCGAGCTGATCGCTGGTTCGACGCTGAATCAGGTCAGCACCGACGAGTCGTTTGGCATCGACGATGTGGTGGTCTGGGTCCGCTGAGCGGCTCAGCCCGGCAGCAACAGCGCCCGCAGTCCGGCCACGTCTGAGACGAGGTGCCTCGCATTGGCCCCGCGCAGGGCCGCCTCGTCGTGGACGCCCCACAGCACCCCGATGGTCTCCACCCCGATGGCGGCGGCGAGGTTCATGTCGTAGGTGGTGTCGCCGATGAACACCGCCTGCTCGGTGGAGACGCTGAGATCGGCCAGGGCGCGGACAAGCACTGCGGGATCGGGCTTGCCAGGGGTGCCGGGGATGATGCCATGGACTGCGGGGATCCACTGGCCGAGGTCGTGTCGGCCGGCGGCGTTGTCGGCACCGTGCTGCGACTTGCCGGTGGCGATCCCGAGCGCGACCCCGGCTGCAGCCAGGTCTGCGATCAGCGCCTTCATACCGTCAAACGCCGCCTCATGGAGTGGAGCGAGGCGGATGTAGTGGGTCCGGTAGCCGGCGGTGATCGCATCGACGTCCTCGCCGGGGTTGCACAGCATCGCCACCATGCCGCGCAGGGGCAGGCCGATGCCGGAGCGGATGGCGGCGGGGGCGACGGGGGGCAGGTTGAGGTCGGTGCGGGCCTGGTTGAGGGCGGCGACGACGATCTCGGAGGAGTCGAGCACGGTGCCGTCGAGGTCGAAGACGACGGCTGGCCAGCGGGGGGAGGTGTTGGGCATGCGGGGCTGCTAACCCGCTGGCACCGGACTCAGCGCCGCTCGTACCAGGTGTGCAGCGCCAGGGTGTCTCCAGCGGTTCGGATCACCAGCGTGCTGCGGTCGGTGAGCCTGAGCAGCCCATATTCCAGGAATTTGGCAGGCGGGTTGCCCTGTTGGTCGTCCGCCACCAGGGCAGCACGCACCGCCGCGTCGCCCAGGTCGCCGTCCAGCCACCCGAGCACGTCGGGATCCAGCAGGGTCAGTCCTCGCCAAACAGGGCCAGGAAGCAGTGCCCGTGTTTGCCTGCCCAACCAACAGCGCAGGGTGCCGTGGTTGGTGGTCTGGGTGTTGCTGGCCTCAGAGAGGGCGGATGGCGAGCGCCTCAGGTCGAGCCCGGAAAAGTCGAGCCGTCCGTGTAACGATCCGACCGGTCGTTGTGTGAAGACTCTGACACACAGGTGAGCCGCCCGGCTGCTGTTGGTTTAAGATTGGCTACTTAGCTCGCCAACTTTTGGGAAGTGGTGCCGTAAGGCCGAGCAAGGGGGGCATGGGATTTTAGTGGCACCTTGACGCGTGATCCCCTAAATACGGTGCGGATCGGCCTCTCTGGGACGTGCCGACCGCCGCGCTGTACAAGCGCACTAAACCGGGCGAAGCACGCCTGCTTGATGTCACAACCCAATGTGACTGGAGAGACCATGGAAACCGAAACGACCACCACCCTCTGGGTGGGGCTTGAGCCTGCCCTCTTGCAGGCCATTGAAGAGCTTGGCTTCACCCAGCCGACTCCCATTCAGGTCGAGGCAATGCCCCCCCTGCTCGCTGGCCACGATGTCATCGGCCGCGCTCGCACCGGCTCCGGCAAGACCGCCGCATTCGGCCTGCCGATCCTCAACCGCATGCTCACCGAGCACCGCCCTGGCGTCCGCGCCCTGGTCCTCACCCCCACCCGTGAGCTGGCGCTTCAGGTCTCTCAGGCCTTCCGCGACCTCGCGAGCTGTGCGCCCGAGATCAAGATTGCCACCATCTACGGTGGTGCGCCCTATGGTCCGCAGATGCGCGCGCTCCGTCGCGGTGCCTCCATCGTCGTGGGCACTCCGGGTCGAGTGACCGACCACTTCGAGCGTGGCTCGCTCGACCTCTCCGGCGTCGAGATGTTCGCGCTGGACGAGGCCGACGAGATGCTCCGCATGGGCTTCATCGATGCCGTCGAGGCGCTGATGGAGGCCACTCCGGATGACCGTCAGGTCGCCCTGTTCTCCGCCACGATGCCCCCGCCGATCCGTCGGGTTGCCGACAAGCACCTCCGGAACCCGGTCGTCATCCAGGTCGAAGCCAAGGCGATGAGCACCGGTCACATCAACCAGCGTTGGCTCCGGGTTCGCCGGCACAACAAGCTGCTTGCTCTGATCCGACTCCTCCTCGGCGAGCCCCGCGGAACCACCCTCATCTTCGCCCGGACCCGTGCGGACACTGGCCGCCTGGCTGATGAGCTGATCAACCGCGGCTTCTCCGCTGATGCCCTCCACGGCGACCTCAACCAGGGCGCACGGGAGCGGGTGCTCAGCCGCCTGCGGGCCGGCGACCTCGACATCGTCGTCGCCACTGACGTCGCCTCTCGGGGCATCGATGTGAACCACATCACCCACGTCATCAACTTCGACCTCCCGGAGTCCACCGAGCAGTACGTCCACCGCATCGGCCGCACCGGTCGGGCCGGGCGCGAGGGCTCCGCAATCAGCCTGGTCACCCCCGGCGAGAGCCGCCGCCTGTTCCAGATGCGCGGTCAGCTTCGAGTGCAGATCGAGGAGATGCCGGTTCCCCCGGTCGCAGTCATCGAAGAGATGCAGAAGACCAAGCTGCGCGAGAAGCTGGTCGCAGCCACTGAGGGCGAGGCCGCCGAGGGCGCCGCCGCTACGCTTGCCGAGCTGATGGTCAGCGGCATGACCGCCGAAGAGGTCGCGACTGCAGCCCTGAGCCTGCTGCGCGCCCAGGACCAGATCGAGATCCCGCCCGACCCGCGCCCCCGCGAGGCCCGTCCGCCCCGCAACAACGACAACAACAACGACGTCGAGCTGTACCTGCCCATCGGTCGCTCCCGTGGTGTGCGTCCCGGCGATCTCGTCGGCGCCCTGGCCAATGAGGGCGGCATTCCCAGCAGCCAGATCGGCCGGATCACCATCGTCGACCACAAGAGCTTCGTCAGCATGTCCGAGCGGGCTGCAGAGACGATCCTCAAGCGGCTGGACTCGGTTCAGATTCGCGGTGTCGATGTTCGGGTCACCCGAAACCAGCGATAGTCATTGGTCGAGACCCGCAGACGCCCCCGCAGACTCCCGTGCCCTGAGGAATGACCTCCAGGGTACGGATCAGTCCGCAGCGGGGCGTCTCTGTCTTGAGGGGACCTCTGTCCGCTCTCCGTCTGGTCACCCACAGCCCGCTGCTGAACGCTGGCATCTTCACCCTGCTTTGTGGGTGGACGGGCTGCTCTCTGTGCTGCATCCAGGGCGTGGCGTGCTGGGTCGGGGGCGGATCGAGCTGACCTTCGATGCCGAGATTGCCGAAGCCGTTCGCGCCAGACCGGGCCTCACCCCCGCCGACTTCATCTCCGCGCGCCTCCAGGAGGCCCTCGAGCTTGGGGTGGTCCTCCAGTCCCGGCTCGCGACCGACCGGGAATTGACGGCCCCGCCCAGAGCGGTGACGGAGATCCTGTGATCACCCTGCTCCTCACCGCCCTCGCTGCACCCCCGGTCGATGTTCCCCTCGGTCCCGGGGTCACCCTGCCCATGCGCAGCCCGACTGCCGCCTCAGTGACCACCCAGGCGGTGTCTACCTCGGCGTTCTGGTCGGATGCCTCGGTGACCGAAGCTGACGGTGAGGTCTACGACCAGATCCGTCTGCGCCCCCTGACCGATGGCTACTTCACCCTCATCACCGGCGAGGGGCACTCCGACTTCCCCCACGAGGTCGTCGTAGACACCGCGCTGCACCTCCAGGAGCGCCTGCCGGCCATCGAGGATGGGGCGGTGGCCATCACCATCCTCGGCGAGGGCACCGACGACCGAACCGGGCTGCCCTACGTCGACACCCTGTTCTTCCTCGACTTCACCCTGTTCTACGGCATCTACATCCAGCGCTCCTACCGGCTCGATGCCGACGGGCGGACCTTCGTGTTCTTCGAGCGGCTCGATGCGGACTTCGTCGATGCGGACACCTGGGCGCGCTACCAGGCCGGTCGCCAGGCGGCGATCGATGGCGCGCAGCTTCGGTGGATGCTGAACCGGGTGGTGGACATCGAGGAAGTCTTCGGCACCTTCATCGTCGAGCCCGGCGAGGTCCAGACCACCCGGGTCTCGTTCCTGGTGCGCCTCCGGTTTGGAGACGACGCCGGTCAGCTCGCCCGGCTGGCCTCTGAGCTGCCCCCGGTGCTCAAGCTGGGGCTCCAGAGCGGGTTCGCCAACTGCGTGCGCATTGCTGCGGAGGAGACGGCCCTACAGGGTCGCTGACTGGAGCAGTGCCGGGTCCATCGGCAGGGAGAGCGCATCGAAGATCTCCTTGAGCCGGCCCATCCGGCGTCGGAAGTCCTTGTGGTGGCTGCGCGAGGCGACCAGCCCGTCTCGACCCAGCAGGCTGTAGGCCGCCTTGAGGTCGCCGGTCTCCTGGAGGGCGAAGTGGAGGAGGAGGGCGGAGAAGGCGTCGGAGAGCAGGAAGACCTGCTCGCGCTCGCTGGGAATGCGGCGCTTTGCTTCCATCAGGACCGCCTGACAGGCGGCCTCCATGGACGGCAGCATGCCCTCAGGGCTCGCGCTGCTGCTGGAGCGACGCCGGGCGAGGTCCATGGAGAGGGCCTGCTCGACGTGGCTGCGCTGGATGGTCATCGCGCCGCCGGAGAGGTCTGCCAGTGCGACGGCGTAGGTCCGACGGACGGCGTTGTTGAGCTGCCTGAGGTTGCCTGGCCAGGGCTGCGCGGCGAGCAGCTCGGTGGCCTCGGTGCTGACGGCGACGGAGCCGGGAAGGCCGGACTTCTTGTGCCGCCGACGCAGCATGAAGCGCACCCAGTCGGGGACCTCGTCGGTGCGCTCGGAGAGGGTGGGGATCTCGACGGGCAGGACGTTGATGCGGAAGAAGAGGTCTTCGAGGAAGCGCCCTTCCTCCACCGCCACCTGCAGGTCGGTGTTGGTGCCGATGATGAACCGCACATTGGCGGTCTTGAGCGGACCCGGGTCGCCCACTGATCGGTACTGGTGGCTCTCTAAGAGCTGGAGGAGGCCAGCCTGTGCCCGGGGGGAGAGCTTGTCGATCTCGTCGATGAACAGGGTGCCGCCGTCTGCTCGGGCGACCGCGCCGGGGGTGTCCCGGGAGGCGCCGGTGAACGCGCCGCGCTTCCAACCAAACAGGCTGGGGAGCTGCATCTCCTCGGGCAGGGTCGAGAGCACGACCGGCTCCAGCGGTCCGCTGCGCATCAGGGAGCGGCCGTGGCACCAGGCGGCGAGCTGGCTCTTGCCCACGCCCGTTGCCCCCGACAGCAGCAGGGTCTCGTCCTGCCGGGCGAACACCCCGAGCAGCCGCAGCAGGTGGCCCATCTTGCGACCGATCACCGGCATCAGCGGATCCCGGGGGATGTCCTCGGAGGAGAGGATTGGCAGGAAGGGAAGGGCGAAGGCGAGCACGTCGGCCAGGGCTGCAGCACGACTGGCGCTGTGGTCGATGCCCTCTGGTCCGGTGTCTGTGGCGTCGGTGTTCAGCTCGATGGAGACCGTGCCCAGGAGGGTACCATCGAGACCGCGCAGGGGCAGGACCAGCAGCAGGGTGGTCAGCCGAGAGCGCAGGCGGGCGATGGTCTGGGTGGTCCTCAGAGAGAACAGGCGCCGGGCGTTGGGGTGAAGCTCGCCGCCCACCGTGCGCGCACGGGCCAGGGAGACGTCGATGATCATCGGACGCGGGTCTGCGGAGAGGGCCTGCCAGGCCGATGCGGAGGGCACCAGATCCGGCGCCGATCCGCCCCCGCTGCGCTCGACGACGACCAGCCCCTGGTAGGCCCCGCCGGGTCGGAGGTGGACCATGCCGCGAAGCACGGTGGCCCCAGGCAGGCTGTCGGCGACCTCGTCTAGGATCACCGACAGCGCCGCCTTCGCACCGGGCTCGAAGTGGGTTGAATCGCGGAGCGCGGCGGTGAGTCTGAGGAGCATCATTCGCTCAGACTGACATGGCAGCCAGGGGCGGACAACCTCATCGCAGGCAGCACTTCGTCTGCGGGACTACCTGCACCGACAGCGCACACCTCTGTAGGCTCGGAGCAGGGAGGGGGATATTCTGATTGGAGTGCAGCTAAAAGCGGGCGAGGAGATCGGGGCCTTCGTTGTAGAAGGTCTGCTGGGGATGGGCGGAATGGCCGAGGTCTGGGCGGTGCGTCACAGCCTCCTCGGCAGCCGGCATGCGCTGAAGGTCTTCTTTGAGGCGAGCCCACGCATCCACCGCGAGGCCCGGGCGATGTCCGAGGTCGTCCACGACAACCTCCTGTCCATCGAGGAGCTGCTGACCATCGGCGACCGACCGGCGCTGCTGATGCCGCTCATCGACGGGCCGACCCTGGAGGGGCTCCTGCGCATCCGTCCGCTGTCTGAGCAGGAGTCCCTGGCGATGGTGACGGACATCACCCGGGGGCTGGTGGCTGCCCACGATGCGGGTCTGGTCCACCGGGATCTCAAGCCAGCGAACATCCTCATCGACATCACCGCCGACGGCCTCGTGCCAAAGATCATGGACTTCGGACTGGTCAAGGTGGACGACGACGACATCGAGACCCGGGCGGGCATGGCGATGGGGACGCCGGCCTATGCCGCCCCCGAGCAGCTCCTCGACGCCCGGCTGGCCGACACCCGCTCCGACCTGTGGAGCATGGGAGTGATCCTCTGCGAGCTGCTGTGTGGCCAGCGTCCCCCGCCCACGCCCGGTCCGCTCCCCGAGTCGGTCCGGCCGCTCATCGAGGCCCTGCTGTCCACCGAGCCCGCAGAGCGCCCGTCCTCCGCCCAGGCGCTGCTCGACGCGCTGCTGCCGCTGGTGGTGTCTGAGCCGCTGTCGGCGGACGGGCCGCTGGCTGTCGCGATCCGGCAGCGCATCCCCCCGACCACCCCGTCCGCCGACAGCATGGACTCGCTGTGGACCTGGGGGGCGGGCACCGCGGATGAGACCTCCGAGGCCTCGACCATCGCGCAGCCTCCCAAGCCGCCGCCCGAGGTCGAGGGCACCCCCTGGACCGAGCGCTACGTCCTGGAGCGGGAGCTGGGGCGCGGGGGCATGGCGGTGGTGTGGCGGGCGTGGGATCACCGGCTGGGGGCATGGCGGGCGATCAAGATCCTCCAGCCGCAGCTCTCCTCCACCGGGATCCGGCGCCGGTTCGAGCTGGAGGCCCGCACGATGGCCCGGCTCGCCCACGACAGCATCGTCACCATCCACGACATCTCCGAGCATGAGGGGCAGCTGTTCATCGTCATGGAGTGGCTGACCGGCGGCGCCCTCTCCGAGCGGATCCGGGGCGACGGCCCGCTGTCTCCGCGTCAGTCCGTCACCATGATGATCGCGATCCTCGGCGCGCTGCACGCCGCCCATGCCGCTGGGATCGTCCACCGCGACGTCAAGCCTGGCAACATCCTCCTCGATGCAAAGGGGCGGCCGGTGCTGACCGACTTCGGCATCGCCCGGGTCGGCTCCACCGACGCCTCCCTCACCCGCACCGGCATGGCACTGGGCACCCTGACCTACATGGCCCCCGAGCAGCGGATCGATGCCCGGAGCGTGGACCATCGGGCGGACCTCTACGCCGCCGGGGCGACCCTGTGGACCGCGCTGACCGCCCGCGCACCGCTGATGTTCGTCGCGCCGGAGTCCGACGAGGAGCTGTTCGCCACGGTGCTTGAGCCCCTCGCGCAGATCATCCACACCGCCACCCGCTACCGACCTGCGGATCGCTACGCCGACGCCGCTGCGATGGCCGAGGCCCTGTCCGCAGTGATGCCGCTGCTACCGCAGGATGGGCCGGACACCCTGCCGCTGCTGGTGGGCGACCTCGACGCCGCGCTCCCGGCGATCTCCACCGGGCCGGTCAGTGACGGGGAGGAGACCTGGTCGGGGGTGGGCACCGACCTGCTCACCGAGCCCCCGGTGCTCCCGGTTCCGCTAGCGGTCTCGGAGCCGCTGCCCGCGCCCGTGGTTCAGGCTCCCGTCGCACCCGCGCCGTCTCGGTGGTGGCTGCCTGCGGGCGTCCTGGTGCTGGCCGGGACGGTGGGGATCGCGGTCGGTCCGTCTCTGCTGGAGGCTCCAGTGGTCGAGCCGATCACCGAGCCACTTGTTGAGCCGATCACCGAGCCGATTGCTGAGCCGGTCGAGGTTCGCACCGAAGCACCTCCAGAGGAGCCGCTTGTTGAGCCGGTCACCGAGCCGGTCGAGGTCATCGAGCCCATCGAGCGCCCTCCAGAGCCGGTCGCGGTCGTCGAGCCTGTCGAGCTGGATCCCGTCGAGCCCGACCCCATCGAGCCTGAGGTCCCCGCCGTCGCACCCACCGCGCGCATCACCGTCACCGGCGACAGCGAGAGCATCCAACTCATCGACGCCGCAGGAACGGTCCATGCCCCCGGCGCGCTCCCGCCCGGTGAGTACACCCTGCGGGTCTGGTTCGCTGAGCGACTCGCGTCCGGTGTGGCCTCCATCACGGTCGCTGAGGGAGAGCATGTCACCTTCAGCTGCACCAACAAATTCAGCATGTGCAGCAAGCAGGGAGGCTGAATGATCTGGCTGCTGACCGGGTGCTTCATCACCCAGGACGACCGCGAAGAGGTCATGGACAACGACGAGGACGGCTTCTACCACGCCGACCTCGGCGGGGTTCCACCGGAGCTTGTCGACTGCAACGACAACAACGACGACATCCACCCCGGGGCGTTCGAGAACTGCGAGGACGAGGTCGACAGCGACTGCGACGGCCACAACTGCATCCCGCAGATCACCCACGACCTGCTCGACGCGGCGCCCACACTGTGGGGCAGCCCCGGCGACAACCTCACCGCCCGCCTCGCCCTGGTTCACCTCGACGCCTCCGACACCACTCCCGAGCTGGTGCTCTCCGCGCCGGGTGCGAGCGACGGCATGGGCCGGGTCTACCTCCTCCCCGACCCCACCTCCAGTCTCTCTGAGGCCGTGGTGATCGAGGGCACCATTGAGGGCGGCGCGCTCCAGGTCGGTGGCTCCGGAGATGTCGACGGCGACGGCGACGACGAGCTGTTCCTCTCCAACCTGAGCCTCACCGAGCCGACCACCTATGTCATCGACGACTGGGCGGGCGGAAGCGCTGAGATTGTGGCGACCTTCACCGGCGCGCCGCAGACCGGCAAGGCGGCCATCGCGCTCAGTGAGTTCGCCCTGAACACCGGGGTGATCGTGCTCGGAGACCCGGACGGAGACGGATACAACAACATGCTGGTCCTCGGACCGCTGGAGGCCGACAGCGGTCGGGCGTACCTGCTCTCCCAGTCCCCCTCCGACAGCGTCGACCTCACTGACGGCAGCACACCCGGGCTGAGAGCCACCTTCGTCGGTGCGCTCGATGAGAACCTGTTCGGCGGCGGCAGCCAGACCGGCTTCGACCACAACTGCGACGGGGTGGTCGATGCGCTGCTCGTCGCGCCGAACTTCAACCTCCTGGAGGCTGACGGAGAGCCGATCCTTGAAGAGATCGGCGCGGTCTACGGCTTCGACGGCGACAGCCAGGGGAGCATCGACGCGACAGACGCCGACTTCGTGCTCTATGGCTCCTACTCTGAGTCCCACATCGAGTGGGCGGCCGACCTCGGGGACACCAACGGTGATGGCTGCAGTGACCTCGGGGTGTTCTTCCATGCCGGTGCTGGCGACCTCGGCGTCTTCCTCGGCAGCACTGATCCAGACGAGGGACTGATGGGGGAGAACTACTCCGCGGATGGCGTGCTCAAGCTGTTCGGAGACGACGGCGGCACCCCGACCGAGGAGTTCGGCTACGGCACCATCGGAAACATCGACATCGACGAGGATGGCCGCAGCGACATCATGCTCGGCGCGCCCCAGGAGGGATCGCTCAACCCGGTCAACGGTGTGGTCAGCGCGGGCGCGGCGTACCTGTACTTCGGACCAATCTCCGGTGTGAGCAACCCCGAGCACGCGCGCGGGCACTGGCTGGGCGGCCTGAACGAGGGACGCCTGGGCACCCCGGATGTCGGAGATGCCGATGGCAACGGAGTGCTCGACCTGCTGCTGTCTGCGCCGGGTGCAAGTCAGAGCGCTGAGAGCCACGAGGGTGCGATCTACATCCTCTACGATGCCTTCGAGGAGCTGCTTTGATCCTTCTCATTCAAGCAGCCCTGGCGGCGGACTGCCCCACGCCGGTCGCGCCGGCCGACATCCTCAAGACCGCCGCCTCCGCTCGGACATCCTTCGCGGGAATGGACGCCGAGCAGTTCACCGCGCAGGTCGCCACCATGGAGGCCGAGGTGGACTGCCTCGCCCGCCAGCTCACCCCACAGCAGGCCGCCGAGATCCACACTGTGCGTGCCCTGGCGGGCTTCCTCTCGTCTGACGAGGTGGCATCCGGCGCCTCCTTTCAGGCTGCCCTGGCCGCACAGCCCGACCTCTCCCTGGACTGGCTGCCCTCCG
>JBLHNG010000094.1:0-16052 GCA_047621685.1 Myxococcota bacterium
TGTCGACCTCCTCGACGCTGACGCCCTCCAGGATGCGCTGAAGACCAACCCCGGCTGCGTGGCCTGTCACTACAGCCTCGACCCGATGGCCAGCTACCTCTGGGGGTACTTCTACTACTCCGAGCAGTCCCCGATCGATCTGGCGGTCTACCACCCTGAGCGAGAGCTGCTCTGGGAAGAGGCCACCGGGCTCTCCCCGGCATTCTACGGAGAGGCCGGCAGCTCAGTCGCCGACCTTGGCCAGCAGCTCGCCAATGACAGTCGGCTCGCAAGCTGTGTGACCGAGCAGGTCTTCTCCGGTCTCCTCCAGCGGGATCTGACCCTCGAAGACACCGACTCCCTCACCCAGCACCGCCAGGCGTTCATCGAGGGCGGAACCACCCTGCGTGCCCTGTACCGCTCAGTCATCGCCAGCCCGGAGTATCGGGCCGGACCGACCGAGAGCGAGCGGCATGTGCCCTGGAAGCTGATCTCCTCGGACATCTTCGCCTCCACCGTGGAGGAACTGACTGGCTTTCGGTTCACCCATGAGGGCTACGACATGCTCCAGACCGACACCTATGGTCTGCGGTCGCTGGCGGGCGGGGTCGACGGCAACTTCGTCACCCGACGGGCCAGCTCACCGATCCCGACCATGGCCCTGGTGGTGGAGCGGGTCTCAGAGGCCGCGAGCTGGAACGTCACCCGTACCGAGCAGCGTGAAGACGACGACAAGCTCTACACCCTCATCGACTTCACCGAGACCCCCGACATCAACGAGTCCATCATGCGCGAGCAGATCCAGCGGCTCCACCTGCACCTGCTCAGCAACACCGTCGCGGTCGATGGCCCTGAGGTCGACGCCAACCTCGCGCTGTGGGAGGAGCTGTACAGCCAGGACGGCAGCACCATCGACGCCTGGGCCGGGGTGCTCAGCGTGATCATCCGCGATCCAGACTTCCTGATCTACTGACTCCTGATCTACTGAGAGCCTCATGTCCTTCTCGCGACGAAAGCTCCTGACCGCCTCCTCCGCGCTGCTGGCTGCAACCGCGCTGCCCAACCGGGCTCGGGCCGCGGCGGCCGGTGACCTGAAGTTCATCTTCGTGATGAGCTACGGCGGCTGGGATCCCACCCGGGTGTTTGCCACCACGTTCGACAACCAGGCCGTCGACATGGAGGACCGGGCTGAGCTGAGCGAGGTTGGCGGTCTCAGCTACGTCAGCCACACCGATCGCCCAAGCGTGGACAGCTTCCTGTCGCGCTATGCCGATCAGGCGATGATCCTCAACGGGCTGCTGGTGCCGAGTGTGGCGCACACCAACTGCCTCAAGCTGGCCATGACTGGCACAAGCTCCGATGCCTCCAGCGACTGGCCAGCGATCCTCGCTGCCGCCCAGGCCGATCGCTATCCGCTGCCACACCTCGTCGTGGAGGGCCCCTCCTACCCCGGTGATCTGGGCTCCGCAGTGACTCGAACCGGCTCCAGCGGGCAGCTTGAAGCCCTGCTGTCTGGGGAGATCATCGACTGGAGCGACACCCCGGCCAGCCGCCCGGAGACCCGCGCAGAAGACACCCTCGACCGCTACCTGGAGCGCCGGATCTCCGCAGCAAGCTCCAGCGCGGCCTACGACCGCAAGCGGGCCATGCTCTCGGACTACGGCATCGCACATGAGCAGGCCATCGCGCTCAAGGACCTGCGGTACGTCATCAACTGGAGCGCCGACGGGGCGTTCTACTCCAACATCCGGCTCGGGGTCAGCGCGCTGTCCATGGGCATCTCCCGGTGCATCACCCTCGCCTTTGCCACCGCCTCGGACTGGGACACCCATGTCGAGAACGACGAGCACCAGTCCGAGCTGTTCGAGGGGCTGTTCTCCGGGCTGATCGACCTGATGGATCTGCTGAACAACACCACCGGCACCACGATGCCGACCATGGCTGACGAGACCGTGGTCGTCGTGCTCTCAGAGATGGGCCGGACCCCGCGTCTCAACCTCGACCTCGGCAAGGATCACTGGCCCTACACCTCTGCGCTGCTGCTCGGTCCAGGCATCAACAGCGGGCGGGTCATCGGCGGCTTCGACGACTACTACTACGGCCACCTCATCAACCCCGCGACCGGCGAGCAGAGCGCCACCGGGGTCGAGGCCAGCTCCGCCTCCCTCGGTGCGGCCCTGCTCCAGCTCGGCAGCGTCGATCCCGGTGGCTGGCTACCCGGCGTGACTCCCCTGACCGCGATCCTCCGGTAGCACACCCGGGATCGACCATCGGTTAGGTAGGGGCATGGCAAAAACAAAGAACACCTTCTCCTGGGTCCGAGAAGACCAGGACGAAGAGGCTTACGTCCCACCGGATCGGCGAGACGGCAATGTGGAGCGCGCGGAGAAGCAGGTCCTCAAGGAGCTGGCCTGGCGCCTCGTCGCGCTGGATTCTCAAGACCGCACCCGCCTCCCGCTCGACGAAGAGCTGCTCGAAGAACTCGACACCCTCGAGCGGCAGGGTCCGAAGTCCTCTCGTCGTCGGCATCTCCTCCGGGTCCAGAAGCTGCTGCGCGAGGTCGATCAGGTGGCCCTTGAGGCCTCAATCGGTCGTCTGGATGGTCCGGTCGCCGAGGACTCAACCGGCAAGCGTCAGCTCCGTCGCCTGCTCGCGGGCGGGGATGAAGCCATCCAGACGTTCCTGACCCACCACCCCTCCGCAGACCGCCAGCAGCTTCGCACCCTGAGCCGAAAGGCCCGGGGAGAAGGTCCGGCGGCGGAGAAGGCCCGAAAGCGACTGCGCGAGGTCATCGCCGAGGCGCTCACTGCCGAAAAGTGACCGTCCTCACTGACCGTCCTCCTCAGCCTCCTCGGCCACCTGCTCCCCCAGCTCATTGACCAGCTCACCCATCCGATAGTCCAGCCGAGCCTTGATGGCGTCAGTGGTGCTGGAGCTCTCGGAGGTGGCGATGATCATGAACCGGCTCTCATAGCCATCATGGATGAATGCAGAGCGGTTGACGCTGACCGATGTCTGCTCCCCATCGTAGGACTCCATCAGCGGAGCGAGGTGGGCCTGGAGACCGTCTCCCCAGGCCAGCGAGTCGTCCGTGGAGCGGATCACGACCATGCAGGGGTACTCATCGCAGTCGGTGCGGACCAGCTCTGCAGACTCCAGATCCGCGAGCTGCTCGGTGAGGGCTTCGGTGAGGAACGCCTCGGTGAACACCTCGGGAACCTCGCCCGGCCAGTCGGCGTACTCTCCCTGAACCGCCTTGAGCTGGCCGCGGTTGATGACATTCTCCAGCGCCATCATGTCCTGGCTCTGTCGGGCAGCCTCCAGCTCCGACTCCAGCCGGGTGATGGTCGCGGCGGCCTCTGCACGCTGGTGCTCGGGGGCACGGCTGGAGACCGTGGGCGCGACGGTGGTGTGGGTCTCCCCGGCGGTGAGGGCGATGGGTGCGGTGCTGGCTGTGGCGGGATGGAGCAGGGCGGTGCCCTCGTAGACAGCGATGGTGACAGCAGAGCCAGCGAGTGCGGAGAGGACGGCGGCGGTGTTCATGGGGGCCTCGGGGGTGGGGTGGCCGGTTTCACGCACACCCCCCACCGGAGGTTCCACAGTGACCTCAACTTTCCCATCCACCTCGATGCGATGTCCGCCCGCCAGGAGCAGGACCGATCCCTCGATCCACTGCCTCCCCTCGATGATCACCACCTGTGGCGGGGGCTGAGGTGCGAGCACCGGACGCAGGGAGATCAGGGCGAGGGCCGCAATCGCGAGGCCGCCAAGGAGCGGAGTCCAGCGACGCGGGGCGCGGGACAGCGAAGCATTCAGCCCACCCGGTGGCGGAATGTCCGCAAGCATCGACAGGTCCTCGCCCATCCCCCGCATCGCCCCCCAGGCCGCCGCGACCGCTGGCTCTGCGTCGATTCGACGTCGGATGTCGGCTTCTTCGCTGGCGGAGAGATCTCCGCTGAGGAGCCGGGAGAGGGTGTGGTGGAGGCTCATGGGTTCTCCAGTGCTCATGTTCTCTCCAGTAGCTGTGCGAGGCGCTCTCGGCCCCGGTGGAGGCGGGACTTGATCGTTCCCACCGCGACGCCCTCCTCTTCGGCGAGCTGTGTGAGCGGGACCCCCTGGAGGTGGTGGCTGATGACCACACGGCGCTGCGCAGGCGGGAGATGGGTGAGGGCTTCTTCGAGGCGCTGGATGCGATAGGCGGTGTCGATTCGCTCATCGACCGGGCTGCCCGGCGAAGGGAGGTCAGGGGCCTCCCGGACCATGCCGCGGACCTTCTGTCGGCGGTGGTGGTCGATGAGGTGTCGACGGGCGATGGTGCCGATCCAGGTGCGGAGGGTCGCGGGTCCGTCTGGATCAAACCGGGGAAGTGCGGCGAAGACCTTCTCCCAGACCTCTTGGTAGCAGTCCTCCGCACTCTCCGGCGCCTGACGACGGCAGAGCCCATAGACCATCCCACCATGCCGTCGCAGCAGGGTCTCTCGGTCCGGGGTCTTTGATCGCCGCAGCAGCCGCAGCATCCGCCCTCCTGTGGAGGACGGTACACGCACGACTCGGGCTGAGGTTCCCGCTCAGGCTGGAATTTCCGTCACCGCCCAGAAGCAGCCGAGACCAGGCAGGACTGGAGGATCTCCCGCGTCGTCGTAGTGACGGCCTCTTCGGACCGCGCCGGACGGCCATCCGCACGCCAATGCTGCTCGCCGTCGACCTGGATGGTGTCGGTGCAGGCGTCGGAGAAGCTGAGGATGGCCGCGCTCAGGCTCGCGCGGGCCTCGATGCGGTTGATGAACGACAGCGGGCTCTTCACGCTCCCACGGTTCCACTGCTGAAACAGCAGCTCCCCATGCAGCATGCGATCAACCAGATCGATCCGAGAGGACCATCCGGAGAAGTGGTGGTCCCGGTCGAGCTGGAGAGAGAAACCAGTCAGGCCAGCGGTCTGGGTCATTGTGGAGGCGGGCAGCTGGGCGGAGAGGCGCACGGTCTCCCGCTCGATCGGAGCGTCCTCCCGGCGATGGTTGCCCCAGGTGTAGGCCGTGTCCAGAGAGTGGGACTCCACCACCAGCGCGCCCGGATCGCCGGTGAGCAGGAGCACCGGGACCTCGATGCGGTACTGCACCTTGTGGTTGAACTTCCGCGTCAGGAAGCCGTCGCACTCAAGGGAGTCACAGTCCACCCTCAGATCGAGCCGGGCCTGGACTGTGAGGCCACCGGACGCTGTCGGCTGGGGCGAGTCGAGGGAGAGGGTCAGCTCCTGGAGCCGGTCGGCGTTGTTGATCGCGAAGATGTCGAGCCCACCCAGCAGTGCTGTGGAGACTGTGTGCTCCTCGATGTCGGCGAATTCGATGCTCGCGGTGGTGCGGAGGTGGCGGCCCTCGGCGTGCCTCTCGTCGATGTCGAAGGTGACGACGCCCTGACGGAACCGGACCCCAGCGGCAGAGACCGCGGTCGCCTGGCTGTCCCATCGGGCGGTGTCGGTCCCAGAGCCAGAGGCCGCGGAGTGCCCCATGACCACCGAGCAGCGCTCCCCGCATACAAGCTGTCCCACCCAGTCCCCGAGGCTGTTCAGCCGGTGGTTGTACCCCCAGGTCTGAGAGAACCCCTGCCAGATCACCCCCTGCTGCTGCGGCTCGGCTCGGTAGGACATCGTGTCTCGGATCGGATCCGCGCGGCCGACAAACAGTCCGGCGGCGATCATCTTGATGGTGCTCGGCATCGGGACCCCCAGAGCATGATGCCTGAAACGGCGCAAACTTGCAGTGGAATCACAGACTAAGACCGACACGGCCCCTGACTGTGCTACCGATCTCAACATGCCTGTCCAGACCCTGCCCATCTTCCAGATCGACGCCTTCACCGATCGGACCTTCGCCGGGAATCCTGCCGCGGTCTGTCCCCTGCCCGACTGGCTCCCCGATGCCACCCTCCAGGCCATCGCTGCGGAGAACAACCTCTCGGAGACCGCGTTCTATGTACCTGAGGGCGACGGCTACCGCCTCCGGTGGTTCACCCCGACCCTGGAGGTCACTCTGTGCGGCCATGCGACCCTCGCCGCAGCCTGGGTGCTGCTTGGAGATGGAGAGTCAGTGGGCTTCCTCACTCACTCCGGGCCCCTGACGGTGCAGCGAGCGGGCGACCGGCTGACCATGGATTTCCCCGCCATTCCCCCGACCCTCTCCGCTCCCCCCGACGGCCTGCTTGATGCCCTCGGCGCGGTCCCGTCCGCGTTCTACGACATCCGGAGCGTGCATGGCGCCCATACCACATGGCCGTGCTCGACTCACCAGACGCGGTTGCGGCACTGACTCCCGACACTGTCCGGCTCAAGACTGCATTCAACGCCAATGTCATCGCCACTGCAGCCGGGGGTGATCACGACTTCGTCTCGCGATTCTTCGCACCGGCATCCGGGGTTCCCGAGGATCCGGTCACGGGCTCCGCACACTGCACCCTGGCACCGTATTGGGCAAAGCGACTCGGAAACCCCGTCGTGATCGGGCATCAGATATCGAGGCGGGGCGGCGTGGTTGAGTGTGAGGTGGTTGGCGACAGGGTGCGGCTGACGGGGCAATGCGCGCTGTACCTGGAGGGTCGAATCCAGCTGTCGCGTTGACGCTCCTCTGCGAGACAAGACGGGATCGAACCATTGAGAACCTGGCTATAAATCGCGAAATTTTATAGCGCCTCCAGAACGCCCACTATAGAAGGGGCGCGTCTGAGAAACTCGCCAGCACACCCGGTGCAGGAGATGAGAACCAGGCCGACGGTTTACCGTCAGAGGGCGCCTTCGCCCTCATCGATACATAGGGATGCGCACTTCAACCGCGTACTCCCGACAAGAGAGAAGAGACTATGAGCAACAAGCTCTTTGTGGGCGGACTCGCCTGGGCCACCGATGATCACGCACTCAACGCTGCTTTCAGCGCACACGGTGAGGTCACCGAGGCTCGCGTCATCAGCGACCGCGACACCGGCCGCTCCCGTGGCTTCGGCTTCGTGACCTTTAACGATGCTGCTTCGGCATCCGCAGCCATCGACGCCATGGACGGTAAGGACCTCGACGGTCGTACCATCCGCGTCAACCTCGCAGAGGACAAGCCCCGTCGTGACAACCGCGGCGGCGGTGGCGGCGGCGGTGGAAACCGTGGCGGCGGCGGCGGCGGCGGCGGCGGCGGCGGTCGCTGGTAAGACCTCACGGTCTGACCAGAGCTGACTTGGGTTAACGCCCATCAGCGCACGCACCCCGGTGATGCTTCGGCATCATCGGGGTGTTCTGCTTTTGGAAAGTGTGAGTGATACTGCAAGGCGTGCTCTTCCTCCTCTCCGCAGCCCTCGCGGCCCCCATCCCCACCAACACCACCCAGCTCATCCTCGGGCTGGCTGCTGACGCGGACTCCTCCTCCGCCACCCTCCAGCGATACCAACGCACCGAGAGCGGCTGGGACGCTGTCGGAGAGCCGCTCCCGGCACGCATCGGACGAGAAGGGCTGGCGTGGGGGATCGGACTCCACCCAGAGCAGCCTGGGCGACAGAAGGTAGAGGGAGACTGGCGGGCACCCGCAGGGGCCTTCCAGGTCGGACTCGCGCTGGGCGATGCCCCGCTCTCACCGGCACCATCATGGCCGATGGAGACCGTCACCGAGCGCACCCTCTGGGTCGAGGATCCCACCTCCCCGCTCTACAACCAGCGCCACCTCGTTCCCGGCGATCGGCCCCTGACCGAGTGGGAGACCAACCAGCGCATGCGCCTCGGGGATCCCGCCCACCGGCTGAAGGTGGTCATTGAGCACAACACCGACCCGCCAGTCTCCGGCTCGGGAAGTGCCATCTTCTTCCACATCTGGCGCCGGGACGGGGGCAGCCCGACTGCCGGCTGCACCGCAGTGCCCGCTTCAGAGCTGGAGTCGCTGACTCGCTGGCTGGAGCCGACCGCTGCGCCGGTGTTTGTGCTGCTGACTCAAGCGGATCACGCCCGACTCCGCTCGACCTGGGGTCTGCCAGAATTATCGTCGCCGAGCTCGACACGGAGCGCGCAGGGAGACTGATGCCCTGCCCCTCTGGCACCTCGGGCTGGACAGGCTATTTCCCCTGGCGAGGTACCCATCCCCCCTCACAGGAGCATTCAGATGTCCATCAATGTCGGCGACGCCCTCCCCACAGGCGATCTTCAGGAAAACTCCCCGAAGACCCGCCACGACCCCGCGTCCATCTTTGCCACCGGTCGCCACATCCTGTTCGGCGTCCCCGGTGCGTTCACCCCTGGCTGCAGCAAGACCCACCTCCCCGGCTATGTCACCGACTACGAAGCCATCTCCGGCAAGGGCATCAGCAGCATCAACTGCATCGCTGTCAACGATGCCTTCGTGATGGGTGCCTGGGGAGCGGCGCACGGTGCTGAGGGCAAGGTGCGCATGCTCGCCGATCCGGCTGGCGCGTATGTCTCCTCAATGGGCCTCGACGTCAACGCCGCAGTGCTCGGCGGCACCCGCTCCAAGCGATTCTCGATGCTCATCGAGGACGGCAAGGTCTCTGCACTCAACGTCGAGCCCGATGGCTTCGGACTCAGCTGCAGCCTCAGCAACATCCTGCTTGAGCAGCTGTAGTCGTCTGAGACATCCCCGGTCATCTCCGGGTGGGACGCGTGGGTCGGTAGACTCACGCGTTTTTTCTTGCCAGATTGTCAGCCGAAAATTCGGTCAAACAACGATACAACCTTGATTATCAATCACACCATCTGGAACGACTGTTGCACCGTGGTGGGGTGCGGAGGTCAGGATGAAGAAGTGGCTGCTGATTGGTGGACTGGGCTGGTTGCTGGGATGGGGCGGCAGTGCCGTGCTGGAGCAGACACTGGAGACACCCTCGCGTACACACCCCACCCTCGCTGCGACAACGCAGACACAGACACAGACACAGACACTGGCCCGCGGCAACTACACCGCGGCCATCGTGGGTCGGGACATCTTCAGCCTCCGCGGAGAGGTCAGCCTCCGGAAGACGACAGCCGCCGGACCAGCTCCGAAGGCCGTCCTGCTGGCCACAGTGGTCGCCAGCGAGCCCCAGGACAGCTCAGCACTCATCTTCTTCGGTGAGTACACCGGGGGGTATGGCATCGGTGACAGCCTGTCAGACTCGGTCACGGTTGTGGACATCCAGCCCCGCTCGGTGGTCGTAAAGGTCGAGGACAGCCTGCACACCCTGACCTTCCAGGCCCCCTCGGCCGGGGACTCCAGGCCCCTTGTTAGCACCCCGACCACGGTCTCCCGAGATGAGATCACTGCGCTCATCGGGGAGGGTGGTGGTGGGATTCGAGCCGTCCCCCACAAGGACGCGAGCGGGGAGGTCGATGGATATCGGATCTCAGGCATCCGTCGGAAGTCGCTGCTGTATCGGCTCGGCGCGAAGAACGGCGACATCCTCCATGGCGTCAACGGCATCGCGTTTGACAGCACCAAAGCGGTGATGGAGGCCTACAACACCCTCGCCGACGCCGATCAGTTCACCGCGTACATCACCCGACGGGGCAAGCCGGTGTCGCTGTCAGCTGATGTGGAGTGACAGCGGGCGAGCCTACAGGCGCCCCTCGTCGATGATCTGCATTGAGGCGATGAGGGCCATGCACTTCCAGATGAGCCCCCGATCGTCAGTCCGCTCTGCGACAGACAGCGCGGTGCGGGCCTGCTGAAGGGCACGACCCGGCTCTCCGCTGCTGTGCAGGGACTGAGCGAGCAGGAGTCGGACCGCAGACTCGGTGCAGGCTTCGTCGAGGGTGAGATGCGGAAGCAGACCGACCAGCAATGATATCGCCGGGCTCCACTGCCCTGCCTCCATCGCCTCCATCGCGGCGTTGATCTGCTCGGTGGGTGTCATCGGCGGTAGTGTACCGGTCGGCGCTTTGTGGTGCAGTCAGGCATCAGCATGACGGCCAACGTTCAGAGAATCCTGGCGCGGCCTGTCAGCCCTTCTCAATTCGCTCGACGACCATCTCGATCTCTTCGGTGTGAGAGGCATCTCCGTCCGTCGACACGGACTGCACCTCTGCTCCAATCACCCGATACCGGGTCGAATCTCCACTCTCATCGGTGCTGACCAGCTCCAGATCGAGGGGGTCGGCCTTGCCCTGTGCGCTGAGTCCCACCCACTTGTAGAAGGGGTCGGAGAGGTCGATCACACAGCGGATCTCGATGACCTCGGTCTCGGAGTCCAGCCCGGAGACCTCAGCGAACGAACCCTGAGTGACACCCTCGATCTCCAGCATCCAGTTGTGATCGGTGAGGTGATCGTGTGCGCGCCTGTTCGGCGCACCGAGGATGACGGCGGCAAGGCAGAGGAAAAGCTTCGGCTTCATGCTTACTCCAAACGCAAGGGACATCGAGACCACTTGGACTTTGATCGATAACAATTGAAGATTAAAACCACAACCTCCCCTGACGGATGCTGCTGCCCTGTGAGCCCAGCCACGATAAACTGCAGTGATGTCTGACTGGCTGACCCCTTCCGCGGAGAACGCAGCGCTGATCACCCGGCGGATGAACCGACTCCGGTCTCCAGCCCGGCTGCTGCTTCGCCCGCTGGTTCAGGTCATCGCAGAAGATCCGCTGCCCCCGACCGGTCCCGCCATCCTGCTCTGCAACCACGTCACGATGATGGATCCGGTCCTGGTCGGACTGGCCACCCAGCGGGCCGTGCACTGGATGGCAACCGAGACCCTGTTCGGTCCTGGCATGCTCGGGGGCGCCCACAAGCACCTCGGCGCACTCCCCAAGACCCGCTTTCGCGCCGACATGCGGGCGATTCGGCTCCTGCGGGGGTGGCTGAATGCCGGGGCGGTGGTCGGCATCTTCCCAGAGGGTGAGCGGACCTGGACCGGAGAGCTGGCGGCGCTCCAGCCGGGGATCGGTCGGCTGCTCCGCATCCTCGGGCTCCCCGTCTACACTGCTCGGCTCGTCAACGCCTACCGGCTGTGGCCCCGATGGAGCGCCCGGCCGAGGCGTGGCACGGTGCAGGTCGAGATCGACGGGCCGCTCACCTTCACTCGCAGCGACCGTCCCGAGGAGATCGAGGCGATCCTCGCGGCGGGCCTTCGCGTCGAGCCGACCGGGCGGGCGGACCTGCCGATCCGAGGTGGCAACCTCGCCGTCGGGCTGAGCAACCTCCTCTACGCCTGTCCGTCCTGCGGCGATGATGGGGGACTCCACGAGCAGGGCAGCACCCTGGTCTGTGTGACCTGCTCTGGTCACTGGACCGTAGACACCGCCAGCAACCTCACCGATGCTCACGGCACCACCACCCCGCTCCTCGCCATGCTCGACACACTCCGCGAGCGAACCACCACCGGCTGGGCCACGCACACCACCGGCGATGCCCTGGTCAGCGCCCCGACCGTGCTCGACGTCGTCGGCGGGGAGTCGCTGGGGGCTGGGCGACTCCACCTCACGCCAGAGACGCTGCGGCTGGAGGATGCGGGTGAGGTCCGCTGGGAGACGCTGCTGTCAGACATCAGCAACATCAACATCGAGTTCCAGCGGGTGGTCGAGCTGCGGGTCCGGGATCAGGTGCTCCGGGCCACCCTGTCCACCGGCTCGGCATGGCGCTGGCCATGGAGCGTGCAGTGGTGGGCATCGCGTTAACAAGGACACACCCCTGCCACACCGCTCCGGTCCTGATGCAATCCCCCCTCTCCTCACTGCTGGCCACCTGGCAGCACCGCGACCTCGCCCGCAGACTCGGAGAGGCCGCGATCCGTGGTGTCTGCTGGGGGCTGCTGATCGTCGCGGTGGCACCCGATGGGCTCGGGCTGATCGCTGGCGGGGTCGCGCTGGTGGGCGAGGCGCTGTGGTGCTGGCGGAGCTGGCGGGGTCTCGAAGCGATCGCGGATGCGGTCGATGTTGGCGGAGACACCCACGGACTGCTGCGCACGGCCCTGTCTGCGGAGCAGGATCAGGCCTGGGGTTCGCCGGAGCTGATCGACCTCGTCAAGCAGCAGGCCAGCACCGCAGCCCCTGCCCTCGCCGTCCATGCAGTGAGAGGTCTCCGGGTTCCCCGTGCACCGCTCGCCGTCGGACTCCTCGGGCTGCTCCTCCTGTCTCTGCCGGGTCAGACGGACGAAGCGGCTGAGGCCGCAGAGGCCCTCGCCAGCACAGACACCCCCTCCACCAATCCTGACGATCCCGAGCAGGAGCGCACCGCCGGGCTCTCCCCGAGCAGCAGCGTGCTGGATGGCGAGGGGGCGATGGCGGGTGGAGAAGCGAAGGCCCAGGCCGAGCGCGGCGAGGGCGAGGCCGGAGCGACTGGAGCTGCTGGCGGCGGTGCGGCGTCTGGAGAGGCTCGACAGGGAGCGCAGGGGGCCGGTGGTGCTGGCGAAGAAGGTGGCCGTCCCACCGGCCAGAGCAGCAGCGCAGAGGGCGGGTCTGCTTCAGGAGACAACACCCAGACCGGCGGAGAGCAGCGCGGCAAGCAGGCCGAAGCCGACGAGTCCAGCTCTGAGGATCCCGACGCCATGGCCCTTGCTGAGAGCGCGATGCGTGAGGGGCGGGGCGATGGCAGCATTGACCCCTACGGCAACGAGCAGGACAGCGTGCAGAGCGTGGATCAGGATCGCATGGAGAAGCACTACACGGAGCTGGACAACGCCGTCGGTGCTGGGACCATGGCTCCGGAGAACAACTCCGCCCTCACTCAGGACGTCGAAGAGACTCCGACCAACACCCTCGGCCTCGCCCTCGCTGGTCAGGGCGGGATCAACGACGCTCCGGGCACTGTCGACCTCGCCGGAGATCCAGAGGCCGACGATGTGGAGACCACCGAGGCCTGGATAGCCGCCCGCTGGCGCTCGTCGGCGGCGGGCACGCTCCAGACCATCGACGGCGGGCAGTCTGGCGGGCAGAGCGGGCAGGCGTGGGTCGAGCTGTACGGCGACTACGCCGCGCTGGCCGAGGCACGGATGCACCGAGAGGAGATCCCGCCGGGCCGCCGAGACTACGTGCGCACCTACTTTGAGTCCATTCGGAGCGAACCATGACCACCGACAGCGCGGCCCTGACACAGGCCTCCGAGGATCTCGAACGGCTCAAGGCGGAGATCCGCAAGGCCTACATCGGCCAGGAGGCGCTGGTGGATGGCGTGGTCCTTGGCCTGCTCGCCCGGGGCAACCTGCTGCTGGAGGGCGCACCGGGGCTGGGCAAGACGCTGCTGGTTCGGGTGCTCGCTGAGACCCTCCAGCTCAACTTCTCCCGGGTCCAGTTCACCCCCGACCTCATGCCCGCCGACATCACCGGCGGTCCGACCCTGCTCAAGAACGCCGCAGGCGAGACCGAGATCCGGTTCCGGCCCGGTCCGATCTTCGCCCATGTGGTCCTGGCCGATGAGATCAACCGGGGCACGCCCAAGACCCAGTCTGCGATGCTTGAGGCAATGCAGGAGCATGCGGTGACCATCGCCGGAGAGCGGCGGGTGCTGGAGGAGCCGTTCTTTGTCATCGCGACCCAGAACCCCATCGAGCACGAGGGCACCTACCCCCTCCCCGAGGCCCAGCTCGACCGGTTCCTGTTCAAGCTGCTCGTCACCCTGCCGCCGCTGGCCATCCTCGCCCGGATCGGCCTGGAGACCACCGGAAACACCAGCGTGAAGCCCGAGGCGGTGCTGAGCCGGGAGCGGCTGCTCCAGCTCCAGGCGCTGACCCGGGAGATCGTGGTGTCTGAGCATGTCGCCGAGCTGGCCGCGAAGCTCACCCTGGCGACCCACCCCGACTCCGAGTACTGCCCCGCCAGCCTCAAGCCGTGGGTGCGGTTTGGCGCCAGCCCCCGGGCGACTCAGGGGCTCATCCTCGCCGGGCGCGCCCATGCACTGATGGCTGGTCGGGCCTGGGTGGAAGCCGCCGACCTGCTCGCGGTGGCCCGCCCGATCCTCCGCCACCGCATCTTCCCGACGTTTGAGGCCGAGCTGGAGGGCATCACCACAGAGAAGCTGGTCGACGATCTGCTCGCCGGGTTCAGCAAGTGAACATCGACCGCAGCCTGTTTGCCGGGGCCGGCGGGGTGCGGTTTGTCTCGCCGACCTTCTCGACGGGCAGCACTCAGGGCGATCGCCGGGCGCAGGCCATCGGGCAGGGCAGCGAGTTCGCTGATCACCGGCCCTACCAGCCCGGCGACGATCTGCGGCGGGTGGACTGGAACGCCTACACCCGGCTCTCTACGCTGCTCATCCGGCTGTACCACGCCGATCGCGACCAGCGAATCCACCTCTACATCGACGCCACCGGCTCGATGGGGGTCGACGACAAGCTCGACCGCGCTGGCACCATCGCGATGTGCCTCGCCCTCGTGGGCCTCCATCACCGGGATCGGGTGGTGGTCGGCTGCCTGAGGGGCGACGCCACCCCGGTGGTGGTCTCGGGTCAGGACACCCGCGCACTTCCAGGGATGCTGCACGCCCTCGCCCCCGTCCAGGCCAGCGGGAGCAACGACCTGCGCAGCGCGATGCTGCGGTGCTCAGGAGAGCGTCGGGCGGATCGGGGGATCCTGCTGTCGGATCTGCTGATGAGCGACGAGGAGCTGATCACCACAATGCGCACCCTCGCCGCAACCGCCGCCCGGCCAGCCGTCATTCAGGTCCTCGGCCCGTCCGACCTCACCCCCACCCTGCGCGGTGCCCTGGAGCTTCAAGACGCCGAGACCGGCCGCAAGCTGCGGGTGGCTGGGAGCCGAAAGCTGGAGGAAGCCTACGCCGTGGCGTTTTCCGCCTGGCAGAAGCGGGTGGCCGCCGCTGCAGCACGCTACCGGGTGCAGCTCATCACCGCGCCGACGACGGTCCCGGTCCGCACCATCCTCACCGAGGCGCTTCGCAAGGCGGGCATCCTCGAAGGTCAGGCCCGTTGATCCTCGCCTGGCCTGCCGCTCTGCTCCTGCTCGGGGCTGCGATCCCCATCGTTGGGGCGTTCCTCCGTCGGCCGCCGCCCCGCCCGGTGGTGGTCTCCAGCCTCCTGCTGATGGAGGCGCTGGGCGCGGCTGTGGAGCGCCGACGGATGCCCCCACCCCGAGAGCTGATCGCGATGGCGATGATGCTGCTTGCCCTCATCGCGCTGGTGGCCGCCCTCGCACTCCGCCCTGATCCCCCACCGCCGGGTCGGCTGGTCCTGCTGGACACCTCCGCGAGCATGGGCACCATCGTCGACGGGCAGACCCGCTACGACGCCGCACTCGATGCGCTGTCCGATGCCCTGTCCGCCACCGGGAGCGGGCCAATCACCCTGGTCACCACCGCCCCGCCCCGCATCCAGATCCGCTCCGCCCAGAGCGCCGTGTCGGTCCGCTCGCTCGCTGCGGACCTCACCCCGGCTGGTGAGGATGGCGACGTCGGTCTGCTGCTCGCTGCCCTGTGTGCCGACAGCTCCCCGCTGCTCATCGCGCTGACCGAGGAGGCCCCGCTAGACGACATCGGCTGCACGATCTACCGACCCGCCCTCCCCGACGCTGAGGGGAACCGCGGCATCACCGGGCTCACCCTGCGCGAGGCCGGCGCGGTGTCGCTGTTCGAGGCCCACCTGGAGGTCACCGCCCAGGCCCCCGTCGAGGTGGCGATCACCGCCGACGGGCTGCTGCCCACCACGCTGAGCCTCACCCCCACCGACGGCATCGCCCAGCGCATCCTCCGCCTCTCGCTGCCCGCTGGCGGGACCATGACTGCGGCCCTCATCGGCGACGATCCGTTCCCCGCCGACGACACCGCCTCGGTGGCCATTCCCGCCCAGGCCCGGGTCGGTGTGCGGCTGGTCACAGAGCGGCCGGAGGGCTTCCTGGCGCGGGCGCTGGAGGCACACCCGGGGGTCGAGCTTGAGGTGGTGGGTCCCAACACCCCGGCCAGCCCGGTCGACCTCCTCGTCCTCGAAGCCCCCGCCCCCACCGACGGCGCCCGGCGCATCCTCGCCCTCCAGGGTGGACTCTCTAGCGTTCCGGCCCAGGTCCTCGGCCCGCTGTCCGAGCCGACCCTGCTGCCCGCCGACAGCGACGCTCCCCTGACCCGCTACATCGACCCCACCGGCTTCCAGGTCCACGCCGCCTCCCACCTCGCGGTCACCG
>JBLHNG010000095.1:0-16011 GCA_047621685.1 Myxococcota bacterium
GCTGTCGCGCTCCACTCAGGGAAGCGGAACAGTATTCGCTTGCACCCCGGGATGGAGGAGTCGGACTGTCGGTGCCTTTCGACAGGACGTTCTACAAGCACGCCCCTCCAAGAACGCTACTTCTGGAGAGGCTATTTATGAGGGGGTGAGCATGTCGTGGCTTCTGATCGGGCTCCTGGGTTGTGGAACGACACACCGGATGCGGCGCGTGATCGTGCCCGTCACCACGGTCTCTGTGCCACCGACGGGTGAGCTCTCATCAGTCTCGGTGGTTGATCGGCACGGTGAGGCGGTCCCCTACTCTGTGGAGGACGCCGACGGACTGGCCCGCCCGGTGCTCATCACAAAGAAGCAGCAGATCTACATCGAGCCGGGCCACAACAAGTCGCTCACTGCCCGGTTCTATGTGCGCAACTTCGGGGTGGCCCCCAGAGACACCTTCGAGATCCACACCGTGACCGGTGCCCGCCCCGGCACGCTCTCCCAGGAAGTCCGCTTCCTGCCCGACGTGATCACCAGACCCGTCACCCTGGCGATGGCCGACCTGACCAACACCTACAACGGCTACCGCATCGCCGACGACGACCTGCTGCTGGTGGAGCTGTCTGACGGCACGACAGTGGAGCGGTATGCGTTCCAGAACCGCAAGGTCGGCTTCGATGCTCGGCTCTCCTATGGACTCCTGGTCCGCTCGACGCTCCCCACTGACGAGCAGGCGATCGATCTGAGTCCGGCGCTGACCGCTGGCCTGGCGATGACCTGGCGGCGTGCTGATCGGGGTGAGGAGCTGACCCGGGCGCTGGACAGCAACGAGCTGATCGTCAGCCTGGGCCTCGGCACCTCATCGCTGGAGGCGCTCCAGGGCGAGGGCGAAGTGACCGACAAGATCGACACGGTACGGGCCACCGGACTTGTCGGCGGCGGGGTGATCCTGTTCCAGAGTGTCAGCGTGCAGCTCCTCACCTCGATCAGCCTTGAGCCTCAGCCCTCCCTGGCGCTGGGGATCGACACGGTGAGGCTGGCTGTGCTCACCCGGGACGTTCTCAAGCGGCTCACCCAAGACAATGCGCTGAGCGAGCCAGTCGACACGCTCCGTGCCTCCCCTCAGAACCGATAGCCAGCGGCGAGGCCGACCATCGGGATGTGGACGTAGTCCTCGAAGATGTCATCGAGGTAGGCCTCGGCCTCCTGCAGAACGATGGCGGTGGCCTCCTCCTGGGGCGGGTTGGTGGGATCGTTGGTGGTGTCGGCGACCGTGTTGGCCTTCAGCGTGTAGGAGAAGCCGAAGGTGCCGCGGATGCGGAGATGTTCGTCGAACTTCTTGGGAAACAGAGCCCGCTCGTAGCCAATCTCTCCGGTGACCTGGTGAACTGCGACATCGATCAGCAGGTCGCCGGTGAACTCCTGGACCTGCGCAAGTGCGTCTTCGTCGACGCCATCAGCGAAGTCGGTCAGATCCGCAGTGTTTCCGAACACCCGGAGGTGCTGGTAGCCGGCAGAGACGGTCCAGCCGCGGGTCGGGAACGGCCGGTAGCCCAGCTCAACTCTGCCCACCAGGGCGTTCTTCAGCACGGCATCAATGATGTCGGCCACGGTGTCGCTGTAGATGTCGAATGTGGTCAGACCCCAGTTGATCGCGTCGACGTAGGGGCCGGGCATGAAGCCGCCGTTGACGTCGAGACGCAGCCGGGTGGGGTGCTCGTAGGTCGCGCCAGCGCCGACCATGATGGGGAAGTCGGTTCCGATATAGGCATCGACGCTGTGGGTGTCATCGCCAGCCAGAGCGGAGGCGATCAGCAGGAAGGGGTTCATAGGGCGTTACTCCGCGCAGGGGTGGTTGGGGGGGAGGTTGCCGAGGTCATCGGGGCAGCACGCCGGGGCCAGGCCAGTCAGCCCGGCCAGGTAGTCCACCAGCTCCGCCTCGGAGCCGAACTCGGGGTACGCCGCGCAGCACTCCTCGAGACCGCGATCCAGCAGCTCGTTCCGCTCATCCGCGGAGAGGTCTTCGTTGCCGGTGGGGTTCTCCAGGACGTCGGGTCCGAAGCTGCCCATCATGTACTCGGCGTACAGGCACTGGGTGTCGCCGTCATAGCAGCCGGCGTTTGAGGTGATGCAGGCGCCGTCGTCGTCGGTCTCGCCGTCCATGCAGAGGCAGTCGGTGTCTCCGGGCTGGCAGACCTCGACCTTCTCCATCATGCCCTCGTCTTCATGCACGAGCTTGTGGCAGTGGTAGACGAAGGCGCCGGTGAAGTCGTCGGCGTACTCGGTCAGCAGATCGACGGGCTGGTAGTCGTTGGCAGCCATGTCGTCGAACTGCATAAAGTAGGTGTCCCGCCAGTGGGCAAACGGGGCCTCCTTGTTGGAGCTCGACGGGCAGACCACGAACGGGTTGACGTGGATGTGGTAGGGGTGGGCGTCGGTGGCCGACAGCTCCCAGTGCTCGGACTCCCCAGCGGTCATCACCCGATCGGAGCGGTAGGCGCTGCCTTCGTCGGAGACATAGCCGTGGCGGGTGCCGAAGTTGCGGCAGTTGAGGTTGGGCTGCTGGCATGCGCAGGGATCGACGTCCTTGTCGCTGTGGCCGTGTCCGGACAGACCCTCGCACTCTCCGGCGGCGGAGAGGGTGTCGCCGGACTGATCCTGGAGAGTGGTGGCCGGGTGAACCATGACCACCTCCTGCTGCGGGGTGGCCAGCGGCTCGCTGTCGACCTCATCGCAGCTCACCTCGACCCCATCGACACCCTTGACGGTCCCGGTCCACGACGTCGGCCGGGCGACGGTGGAGAGCTGTGCGTCGATGGCTGCACCGGTGGGCAGCTCAGAGAGGCTGGCGTCGGCGGCATCACCGGTGGGGGTGGCGCTGAACAGGATGGCGTCATCGAGCAGGTCGAAGCTCAGCGCTTCGATGCTGACCACCCCGACCAGGGAGGCGGAGAGCGCGCAGAGGGTCCGGCCGTCGTCGGGGATCTGGACGAGGACTTCTACCCGGTAGCCCGGCGCCATGAAGATGAAGTCCCGCTCCCAGTGCTCCGGGAACGGGATGCCGTCGGCGGCCACCTGAATGACTGGCCAGCGCGTGGAGAAGTCGATGTTCTCGCAGCCGGTGTCGGTCGAGGGGAAGATGCCGACGATCATCTCGTTGGTCACCCCGGCATGCACCATGCGCCAGCGCTCGACCTGGCCCGGGGGGCTCTCGATCTGGGGGCGATAGCGGCCGTTGACCAGGGGGGTGGATTCCTCAGAGAGGGCCAGGAAGTTATTGATCGAGAGGGTCTCCTCGGTGCAGTCCTCGCCCTCCTCCAGCGGATCGACCATCGGGGTGCCGTCGGCAGCGTCCTCGTCGACCTGCCAGGGGAGGTGGTTGAACACCATCGTGCGCTCGGTGGCGCCGTCGAACATCTCGAGCTCGTCGAAGTCGCCCCGCACCACGATCGCCCCGGCCGCACCGTTGCCGACCTGGATGGCGGTGGTGCCGTGGATGTGGGGGTGGTACCAGTGCAGACCGGGATCGTGGGTGTGATCCTCGTCGAGGTCGTAGCGGTACTGCGCAGAGGAGCCCTGGGGGACCTCGATGAGCACGTGGTCGGCGTAGTAGTCGTTCGCCACACCGTCGCCATCCGTCGGGTTGCTCCCGCAGCCATCACCAGAGCAGGCATCGCCGCCGACGGCGTAGTCGGGCCGGACATGGGAGCCGTGGAAGTGGAGGTTGGTGAGGTTGAAGTCGTAGCAGTGCTCGGTGCCGTAGCCGTCAGCGCCCACCACGATGCGCTCGTCCATGTCCGCGAAGTCGTTGTGCAGGTTGACCCGTAGACTCCGGTCGGTGCCAGCGGGCACCTCGATGGTGGGGCCAGGCACGGTGCCATTGTAGGCCCGCACGCAGTACCGCTGACCGTCGATGCTGATCTCGGCGGGCGCGAGGTGCAGGTCGTAGGCACCCTCGCCGTTGGTGTTGGCCACCTCAGGCTCGCTAAACGGTCCGAACGCGGTGTTCGGGTCTGCGTCGGTGTCGGTGTCGGTGTCGGTGTCGGTGTCGGTGTCGGTGTCGGTGTCGGTGTCGGTGTCGGTGTCGGTGTCGGTGTCAGCGTCAGCCTCTTCGAGAGCGGGGCTGTCCTTGTCGCCACAACCTCCAGAGGTTGCCAGAACTGCACTTACAAGTAGCCATCGAGTCTTCACACTGATCTCCCTGGGGACCATCACAACGTAGGAGGGGGGAAGTCTTCGCTCTGTCGAACAGGCGTGTCGAAAAGCACCGACAGGAATGTCGTCGGCGTCGACGACATTCGACACGTCCGTTCGACAGATCCAGTCTGCGTGGATTCATAGGTTGTTCCTGTCAACAACAGGAGCCATCATGTACCGTTATCTCTCTATCGTCGTCCTGCTCGTCGGCTGCAACCCCTCCTACGAGGACTTCGCCGACACCTTCCCCACCGACGCCTGTGACTGGGTAGAGGAGTGCACCAACGCAGACGATCCGCTGCCGGGTGAGACCGATGATGTCTATGAGTGCGACGCAGAGGTGCTCGATGCAGTGGACAGCCTCAACGAGGATGAGAACTGCGAGTACGACGCCGAGGCCGCCAAGCTCTGCCTGGAGCTGCTGGAGACTGCCGTGTGCGACGACGAAGCCGAGCTGATCAACGACTGCAGCGACGTGTTCACCGGCGAGGACTGCGACCTGGACCTCTCCACGCTGCTCTGATCAGTCCGCCAGCAGCCCCTCGAGGAAGGACTCCAGGCCGTGATCGTCGAAGTCCCGGGTCAGGGTGAGCAGTCGCCGGGCGAAGACGGGGTGCTCAGTGAGGGTCTCGGCCCGCTCGGCGACCGCCCTGAGATCGCCAACCTGCACCCGCTCCAGGAGGCGGTGCAAGGTGGCTGCATCGGGGATGGTCATCGGCTCGGCAGCCCTGATGGTGGCCTCGACCACTGCCGGTCGAGATGTCACCACCACGTCGTGGGAGCGGAGGGGGAGAGTGATCGTGAAGGTGCTGCCGGAGGGTGGCACGGTGGTGCTGGTGACCGCGATGGTGCCGCCCATTCGGGTGGCGATCTGTCGGGTGATGGCCAGCCCCAGCCCGGTGCCCTTGGCGCGCTGCTGTGCGCCTCCGGCCTGCTCGAACGCCTCAAAGATCGTCTCCTGCATCGAAGCTGGGATTCCCGGACCGGTGTCGGTGATCGCCACCAACAGCATGCCGTCTGCCTGAGCCACAGCGATGGAAACACCTCCCTGATCGGTGAACTTCACCGCGTTTCCGATCAGGTTGAGCAGCAGCTGGCGCATCCGCCGGGCGTCGACCATGATGCCCGACGGCAGGCCAGAATCGAGGTGCAGTGAGAGGGCAATTCCCTTCTTCTCTGCGCTGACCCGGAAGATGTCCACGACCCCGGTCAGCAGCGCCGCGGTCTGGGTGGGCGCTTCCTCCAGCTCGAAGCGCCCGGCCTCGATGCGGCTCATGTCGAGCACGTCGTTGATGAGACCGAGCAGATGGGTGCCGCTTCGGTAGATGGTGTGCAGGCCGTCTCGCTGCTTCGGAGCAAGGTTGGTGCCCTCCTTGAGGAGCTGTGCGTAGCCGAGGATGGCGTTGAGCGGGGTGCGCAGCTCGTGGGACATGTTCGCCAGGAAGGTGCTCTTGGCCTGACTGGCCGACTCGGCGTGCTGCCTGGCAGCCTCCAGCTCTTCGGTCCGCTGAGCGACCCGGACCTCCAGTCCCTCGACCAGACCGGCGTTCTCCAGGGAGATGGAGACCTGAGACATCAGCAGGTGCGCAGCCTCCAGGCGCTCCCGGGTAAAGCAGCCGGGCACCAGGGCGTTCTCCAGGTAGATCGCGCCGTGCACAGTCCCGCCACGGCCAATGGGTGTGCACAGCACCGCGCGCGGACGCCGCACCAGCGGATCGGGAAACCAGGCGTCCTCTCGAATGCCATCGGAGATCACGACCTCCTCTCCGGTTCGGATGACGAACTGGATCAGCGTCTCGGGGCCAAGTCCAGAGCCGACGAGCGGGCAAGGCAGCGAGATCGCCTCCCGAGCGACCGAGGCCTGTGCAGCAACCTGCGGCCCACCGGGCTCATCGAGGACCACCAGACCGCTTGTGGCGCCGGTGTTCTCAAGGAGCGTGCCCATGATGCGGTCGAGCAGTCCGCTGTAGGTGACCTCTTCAGACAGCGCCTGGGAGGCCCTGACGATCGAGAGCAGGTCGAGGGTGTCGACGTTGGTGGAGCTGGTGCTGTGGTGAGAGCGGCTGGAGGCGGTCTTTGTGGTCTCCATGGTGGCGATCCGCGCCGTCGCGCCCCAGCTCCGGTACTCCCCGAGCGCCTCCCGTGACATCGCACTCGCCATGCGCTCCAGACCGGTCTCCGCGCACAGCTCCGCAGCATGCTCGGCGATGAGGGCCGCGTCCAGGTGTATCCCCTCAGCCCGGGCGCCCTTCAGCGCTGCCTCATACAGCCGCAGGGCTGGTCGGACCATGCCCTGCTGGTGGCGGCGCTCCGCACGAAGCCAGTCCAGCCGATAGCCCCGGGCAGGGCGGTGCCGGACCCAACGCTTGACCTTCCGCCTGGCCCGCCAGTACACCGCGGTGGCCCGACTGGCGGACAGCTCCCCCTTTCGGCGGCGGTGCAGCGCGGCCACCCCGGCGTAGGTCCACAGGTAGAGGTGGGGAAAGGCGACCACCGGGGCACGCATCATCGGCTGCTCCAGCACAGTCCAGTCAATCTCGGTTCCCTGCACGAGTCCGGAGATCAGCGAGGCTCCCTGCCAGATGGCACGCTCCTCCGTCGTGCCCAGGCTTTCCTGGTCGTCGGGGATGGACTCACCGCGAAGCTGCCGGAGCAGCTTCTCGAAGAGGAGGAAGGTGTTGGCGTTGAGTCTTGTTCGGTGGCGTCGGGCTTGCGCTGCGCTGTCGGCCAGCGCAGCCTGGACCTCGTCCAGCGGCGTACCGGTCAGCAGCAGCAGACTATCCCGGACCAGCCTCGCGGTCATCGCGGTGGACAGGTCTCCGACAGCGAAGGCGCGCGTGGCGACCTCATCCATCGGCTGGATCAGCTCACGGTGTCGGGTGGACCAGGGGAGGATGGCGAAGGTCTGAACAAAAGCGACCTTGGGCCAGAGATCAGGTCGATTGAGTCGAATGACCTGATCGAGAGAGAGCTGGCCGAACCGGGTTCCAAGCCCCACCCACTGTGGACCCATGATCAGGAGCATCGCCACTCCGGTCCAGCAATGCGCCCCCCAGGCGGTCACACCGTCGCGGAGCACATGGTGAACATCGCGGATGATCGCCTGGGGGATGATCTGTGGGGTGGCCTGGAACTGGGCCTCCGCGACAGCGGTGTGGATGCGCTGGGTGGCGATGGCGAGGGGATCGGTGGCTGTCGGAAGCGCTTCGAGGGTCTCTGGCGAGCGGCCCCGAAGCAGGAACAGGACCTGGAAGAAGCTGACCAGCAAGGCCAGGGGCCGGATTCGGGTGATCTGTGCACTGCCGGTCAGCCTCAGGAAGCCATCGGAGATGGTGATCGCCTTCATGTGCTGGTTTGCGTCCAAGGCGTCGTTGACCCGGACCAGCCAGGCCGCTGCCTGATCGGCGATGGTCCGGGTGTTCTCCATCAGTGCGGCGATGTGGTGGTCTCGGCGCTCGCTCTGGCCGCTGAGACGGGCGGCTTGACAGGCCCCGGTCGTCAGCGCGAGCATCAGGTCATAGTGCGCGCTCCATCCTTCGACACCGAGCGCGTGGGTGCCGGCATCGAAGCAGTCTGAGGCGGCCTGGAACGCTGCCGATGACCAGGCCCGATCGCCGGCCTCACGGGCCAGCATCGCCAGCCGGAGCCGGGCGTCCTTCTCCAGGATCGGCAGCGCGATGTGGAGGTGCCGGACCGCCTCAAACCACTGCTCTTCGCCGACCAGAACCCAGCCCACCGCCCGATGCAAGGCAACCCGCTCTGCCTCTGGGAGTTGGTCCTCGCAGTGCTGTCGCAGGCGCTCCTGGCCAAACCGGAAGCGATCGGTGCCCACTGGGAGGAGGAGCAGGGCATCGACGGCGGGGAGGAGCTGACTGCGACAGACCGCTGCGTCCTGCTCAAGAACCACGCTGAGCGCATGGAGTGAGAAGCCCTGCCCCAGAAGCGCCCCTGCAGACAGCGTGTGCTGGCAGTCCGGTGGCAGCGCATCCAGAGCCCCCAGCAGCACCCGATCATCTTCTGCAGACTCCACTTCAGACAGGGCCTGCCGATCCCAATGCCATCCATCTGAGGTCGGGTGCAGCCACCCCTCCCGGATCGCGCGCTCGATCAAGCTCCGGAGACGGCGCGGGTTTCCACCCGTCTTCACCATCAGGACGGCCGTCAGCTCAGCGGTTTCTCCGGGAGCGCATCGACAGCAGCTCGCCAGCAGCGCACACACGCTGTCGGCTGAGAGCACATCCAGCGGCAGCAGCGTGAGCCCGTCGAGGGACGCACCATCCGTGCGATCGGTGGCCAACAGGAGGAGCCCGGGAATGTGCTCGGAGAGTACGGTCTGGAGGAGCTGACTGGAGGCGGCGTCGATCCACTGCAGGTCCTCAAGGACCAGGACCACCGGTCGGTCTGAGGCACACAGCACACGGAGCAGGGCGGTGATGCTGGTGTGGACGTGGGCCCGGGTGGCGCCCGGACTCAGCGCTGGAGGCTGGGCGTCGAGGGGGGTGGGGCCGAGGATAACGGCCAGCTCAGGAAGTGCCGCGGCCCACTGGGCTCGCCCGCTCTGAGACAGCACAGCTTGCAGCGCTTCTCGGTGCGCGGCCATCACCGCGTCGTCTCTGGAGAGGACGCTGCGCAGCAGCCCCCGGAGCGCGGCGATCCAGCACTGGTATGGGGTCTTGGAGTCCAGCTCGCAGGCACCGGCTGTGAAGAAGCCCTGGTCGAGGGCCACCAGCGGCGACAGCTGTACGGCCAGGGTGCGCTTTCCCACACCGTCCGCGCCGCTGATCAGGACGGCTGCATGCTGACCGGCCCGGATCCGGGCGTAGGCCTCTCGCAGCCGTGTGTGGGCGGCGTCTCGGCCGAACAGCTCGCTGGGGTAGACGAACCGCACGGCGCGATCCGCACGGCCCAGCGAGAAGACCTCCTCCGGATCTGCTGCGCACTGTCGGGCATCGACCAGGAGGCTGGCGGCGCTCTGGTATCGGTCTGCCGGATCCTTCTCCAGCAGCTTCATGATGATCGCAGAGAGCGACTCCGGGCAGTCGCTGCGGAAAATGCGCGGTGGCTGGGGAGACTGGGCGAGGTGGGCGTGGACCTGGCCGAGGGAATCGGCGGTGTCAAACAGGGGTCGCCCGACCAGCAGATGCCACAGACAGGCGCCGAGGGAGTACAGGTCGGTCCGCGCATCCACTCTGCGGCCCACCCGCCCGGTCTGCTCTGGGGAGATGTAGGCCAGGGTCCCCCTCGGAGCTGCGGGTGGAGCGACGTCGGTGTGGTTGCCGGTCAGGATCGCGGACTCCCCGAAGTCGATGATCGAGACGTCACCGGTCTGCCGGGATCGGATGAGGTTGGAGAGGCTGAGATCGCGGTGGATGATGCCAGCGTGGTGGATCTTCTCCAGCGCAGCCGTCAGCTGGATCAGCCAGCCACACAGCGTGGTCGGATCTGGCCGGAGCTCGTTCAGGAGCGTGGTGCCGCCGGTGTCTTCGAGAAACAGCAGGGGGCGACCGCCCTGCTCCTCCAGCCCCACGGCACTCGCCGAGCCCGCGCCGTCCAGCAGGGTCAGCGCCCGATACTCGTGGCGGTAGCGGGCGATCTCGATCGGTGCAGGCAGCGTGTCGGTGGTCGTCTTGAGCACCACATCGCCGTAGACAGGGTGGCGACCGCGCACCACGAGGGTCCGATCGCTGTGGTAGAGCAGCTCGCTCTGCTCCATCCCCTCTGGCAGGATGCCCCGAAGCGGAAGAAGCAACTATGCCCTCGCCTCGTGCTGCAGCAGGATGCGGATCAGCGAGGGGATGTCTTCAGCACCGAGCTTCTCCAGGATGCGGTTGCGGTAGGTGCTCACCGTGCTGGGGGCGACACCGAGGGTGTAGGCGATCTCCTTGTTGGCCCTCCCATCCGCCAGAAGCTTCATCACCTCATACTCCCGGGTGCTCAGAGACAGCAGGAGGTTGTCGTCTGGCGTCTGGGCCTTCTGCACCAGGCTGCTCTGCAGCTCCACGGAGCCTTTCAGGACCGGGGTGAGCAGGGCCGCGGCGGTGTCGAGGTGCTGGCGGCAGTCCTCGGGATCGACCCAGTCGCCACCTTCGTTTGGCATCAGCTCGCGGGCCTGGGTGAGGTGTGCGGTGACCATCTCCAGCCGGGCGGTGATGTGCTCCTTGAGGTTGCTGGCGAGGTGCTGGTCCCGGGTGTTGCGCTCGTCCATCCAGGTCCGGGTGATCCGACGCATCTCCTCGCTCTGGCTTCGGACCAGGCTCAGGAGGTGGTCGCGCTGCTCGTCGTACAGCTCCCGCATCGCAATCTCGCTGCGCAGCGATGCGGTCTGCTCAGCCACCCGCTCCTCTAAGTGCTCGTTGCGATCAAACAGCTCCGTCTGGAGGGCGCGGACTTTCAGCTGGATACGCACCCGGGCGAGCAACTCCTGGGCCTCGAATGGCTTGGTGACATAGTCCACGCCGCCGACCTCAAAGGCGCGCACTTTGTCCTGCACATCGGAGCGGGCGGTCATGAAGATGACCGGGATGTCGGCGAGATCCGGGTCGGCCTTGAGCTGCTTGCAGGTCTCATAGCCGTCGATGCCAGGCATCTGAACATCCAGCAGGATCAGGTCGGGCTCTCCGTTGCGGGCACGTCGGAGCCCGATTCGACCGTCGCGCGCAGTGCGGACGTCGAAGCTGTATGCAGCCAACAGATCGACCGCGATTCGCAGGTTGTCGGGGTTGTCGTCGATGATCAGGATGGTCTGATGGGGTCTCAGGGTCGCCATGGCGCTCATCATAGAGGATTCATCACAACATTTCGCGAGCCCCTGTTCGACACGGTGTCGAATTAATTCGACACGGTTCAACGACAGACAAATCCAGAAAGCATGACCTACAACCCACCAAACGGAGCGTGTGTTGGCTGTACTGAACCCGTCTTCCTGGAGCGCTCCCCCGGCTGGACTCTCGCTGAGCGCTGGTGAGGCTGAGCACTACCCGGTGCTCGCTTACTGCGTGGTGCTGGGGCTGCTCTTCCACGGGCTGTATGTTCCGCTCTTCCTGGCCCTGTCGGTGCCGGTACTCGCTGCCTTCAACGTGCTGTCAGTGCTGACGTTTGTTCTCGCCGCAGTGCTCTGCCGCCGGGGGCATCTCAGGGCGGCGCTGGCTGCGATGAGCATCGAGGTGGCTGCGCATGGGTGGCTGGGCTGCCTGCTGCTGGGCTGGGCGTCTGGCCTGCACTACCCGATGCTCATCCTGGTGCCGCTGGTCTTCCTCTCCGAGGGGGGAACGCTGCTCGTAAAAGCGGCGATCGGGACAGGGATGCTGGTGCTGTATGGAGCCTGCTACCTGGCCTCACCGGATGTCGGGTCCGGGCTGGTGCCCCTGTCTGGGCTGACGGCCCTGAACATGGTGGTGGTCTTCTTCGGGCTGATCGGCACCTCTGCGGTGCATACCGCGACGGTGCATCGCTCGCGCCTCGCACACCTCGCCGAGTACGAGCGGGCAGAGAGCATCCTGCACAACGTCCTGCCAGAGACGATCGCCGTGCGCCTGAAGGCGGAGGAGGTGAACATCGCCGATGCCTTCTCCGCGTGCAGCGTGCTGTTTGCAGACATCGTGGGGTTCACTCCCCTGTCGGCGAAGATCGAGGCCGCAGAGCTGGTCGAGGTGCTCGACGGGATCTTCACCGCGTTTGATGGCTTCACCGAGACGCTGGGCATCGAGAAGATCAAGACCATCGGCGACAGCTACATGGTCGCCGCCGGCATCCCGGAGCCGCTCGCAGATCACGCGGACCGTGCCGCTGAGATGGCTCTCTGCATTCAGACGCACATCGCCGGACTGGAGCCGATCCACGGCGTGAAGGTGCAGGTGCGGATCGGCATCCACAGCGGGCCAGCAATCGCCGGGGTGATTGGTCGGAAGAAGTTCATCTACGACCTGTGGGGAGACACGGTCAACACCGCCGCGCGCATGGAGTCCCACGGCATCCCGGGCGCCATCCAGATCACCACCGCCACCCGCACGCTCCTCGCCGATCGCTACACTTTCGAGGAGCGTGGCGTGGTCACAGTCAAGGGCAAGGGAGAGATGCGAACCTGGCTGCTGACCGGTCGGCGCTGAGCGGTCTCATGTGGCCACACGCTCGACCTGACAGCGGATGAACTTGTGGTGAGGGCAGCCGGTAAACGGATCACGATCGGTGGCGTCGGTCAGCTCGTTGATGTTGACGCCGGAGGTCTTCAGCTCGCCGGTCTCCGGGTCGGGGTAGCGACTTCCGAAGCCATTTGGGATGTGTACATGCCCGGACTGGACGTACTTCTCGGGCAGCGCTGGCAGCTCGACGGTCCCGGTTCGGGTGCGAACCCGGACCGGATCGCCTTTCTGGATGCCCAGCCGGCTGGCGTCTTCAGTGTTGATGCGGAGCGCGCAGTGCGGTCCGGAGCCCTTGCGCCAGGCCGGGTCGCGGAAGTTGGTGTTGGCCGTCCAGTGGGTCCGCATTCCGCCGTTGAGCACGAACGGGTAGTCGGGATCAGTCTGGAGGCGATCGGCCAGCGCGCGCTCGATCTCAGCGAGCATCGGCTCGGGGGCCATCCGGATCCGTCCGTCTTCGTAGCCGATGTGCTCATCGAGGTGACCCTCGACGTCGTGTCGGGCGAGGATCGCGCCCTCGGGGTGGTCCATCGTGTGCCGGTAGAGGTGGCTGGCGATGGCGGCGGGGTTCCAGGTCCGGGCGAGCTCGGGGAATTGGCGCACCACCTCTGAACGTCGGGTCACTGCAGCCCCGAGGCACTGCAGCCAGATGCCGGCGAGCTGCGGGGCCTGGAGAGTCGGTCCGAGCGACTCGTACAGCCAGAACAGGACCATCGGGACCGTGCGCCTGCGGCTGCCAGCGGCGAGGAAGGCCAGCGGAACGAGAGCGAGCAGGTACAGCAGCCCCCCCACCGGGCGATCCGCCCACCGTGCCAGCCAGTGAAGCAGCCGGGGGGCGGGACGGATCAGGCCCATCTTCATCGCGATCCGGTGGTAGATTTCCGGCTCAGGCATCGCCTCACCCGGACCCTGGATCGCCGGCTCTCGCACCTGAAGGCCCAGAAACGGGAACGGCTTGGGGAAGCCGGAGACCTCCCACTTCTCGTAGTTGACCGGTGCGGGCAGGATGTAGTCCGCCATCCAGGCCGTCTCGTTGTAGGCCGGGTCGATCACCACGCTCAGCTCAAGCGCCTCAAACGCTTCCCGGACGCGCGGGGTCTCGGGGTAGGTCAGCATCGGGTTGCTGCCCTCCACGATGACCGCGCGGATGCGGTCGGGGCGATCGTTGAGCACCTCTTCGGGGAACAGGGCCGGCGAGAACATCGGCACCGGAGCCATGATCATGATCCCGGGGATGCCAGAGGTCGGAGCCGTCTTCGGGGAGGAAGAGGAGAGGGAGAGCCGAGGGCCGAAGGTGTTGACGAACACCGCGCCGCCTTCTCGGCCGAGGTTGTCGGTCATCGCCATGATCAAGCGGATCAGGTAGGCGGTCAGGGTGTTGAACCGGCTCTGCTCCAGGCCAAGGTCGATCTCTATGCTGGCCCGCTTCGCTGCAGCGAAGTCTCGGGCAACGGCTCGGATGACATCTGCCTCCAGGCTGCAGCGGGTGGCCATCTCCGTGACATCGATGCCCTGGAGCGTCTTCGAGATCACGTCGAAGCCGACGGTCTTCTCCGCGATAAAGGCGTGATCGTACAGGCTCTCCTGGACGATGACCGCAGCGAGAGCGAGCATGAGGCAGGCGTCGGTGCCGACCTTGACGGGCAGGTGGAGATCGGCCTGTCGGGCGGTCTCGGTCATGCGCGGATCGACGACCACCAGGGTGCGCTCCGGATCCTTCTTGAAGGCCCGCAGCATGCGGTGGGGCTCGACGCCGCGCTGGCTCAGCGCCGGGTTGCTGCCGAAGATGATGCCGTAGTCAGCCTCCTCCAGGTGACCGACCAGCATCGCACCGGGCGTTGCCTTGAGCATCCAGCCATCGACCAGCGCCCGCTGGGTCTTCTCCTGGGCCAGGGCATTGAACCACCACCGCGAGCCGGTCCCGGTGAGGATCGACAGGGCATACAGCACGCTCATGTGGTTGCCCTGCCCGCCGATGCCGAGGAAGGCCAGCGTGTCCGGGCCATACACGCCCGTGAGCGCGCGCAGCTTCTCGCCGATCTCGTCGGTCGCCTGCTCCCAGGAGATGGGCGTGTAGCGGCCGTCGGGCTGGCGCTTCTGCGGCGCCTTCACCCGCTGCTTGTGATCGACGTAGTGGGCGATGCGGTAGACCTTGTTGCAGCTGTAGCCATGAGAGAACACGTTCTCGTCGTCGGCCTTGACCTTGACGATCCGGTTGTCCTCGACCTCAAGGTTTACGCCGCAGTTGTGGCTGCACAGCACACAGACGGAGCGGACGGTGGTGGTGGTGGACATGGCTCAGCTCCCAGTGTCGGTTCCGAGGGCACCCTGGATGTCGTCCACGCAGAGGTCATCAAAGATGACCTCATCGCCGGTGGTGACGTACTGCTGGATGAACTCAACGAGGTCTGCGGTGCCCTCGTTGGCGTAGTACATCACGCATTGATCGGCGGTGCAGTGGTGGCCGTTGTCGGTGTCCTGGTGGTCTGTGACCATCTCGACGCCGCTGTTGACCAGGCCGAGGGCATGACCGACCTCGTGGAGGATGACGGCCTGCTCGCTGTAGGCAGCCACGGGCTCCAGGTCGCTGGTGCTGTCGATGACCGGCTTGAACATCGCGATGACGCTGGTGCCGGAGATGCTCACGCCGAGGATGGAGGTGTCGGCCTCGCCGTCGACCTCCAGGTAGCCATCCAGCCACAGCGCCCGGTAGGTCACCACGCCCGCCTCGGGCTCCACCGCCAGGTGCTCGTCGGCCAGCTCGATGATGCGCTCGGCGGTGTAGTTCGCATCTTCGATGGTGCCCATCGCGGTCATCTCATCGAGTGTATCGGGGAAGGGAGTGGCGATTCCGGTGCCCGCAAACAGCGCAGAGATGTTGGTGTTGTACAGGCCCCAGGTGTCGATGCTGGTCGGACCGATGGTGCCCGTAAACGGCTCCGCGCCGTCCTCATAGGCGACGATGAGGCCCACCTCGGTGGTGTCCTCGTCGTAGGGGGTGGTCTCAGTGGTCTCGGTGCATCCGGTCAGGAAAGCGAGCAGCAGCATGGGATCTCCAGGGTGGGTGTCCTGGATTTACAGCCGGTCTGAGTTGGCTTCTGTCGAATGTTGTGTCGAAAAGCATCGACAGCGTTTCCGGCGAGCTGTTCGACAGGCTTCCCGGCGAGCTGTTCGACAGCGCCTGTCGCCACAATTCGACACGGCCTTCGACACGGCTTTCCGGCCGCAGGCTGTATATCGCTGTCAGGAGGTTGAACATGAAGACTCTTCAGACCTGGATTGCGGCGATGTTAATGGCAGTCCTTCCAGCACTGTCTCAGGCCGAAGAGGCTTCACTGGTCGACTTCACTGGAAGCTGGCAGATCGACGACCAGCTCTCGCTTTCGATGGATCCGATCCTGGAGCTGCAGGGGGTCTCCTGGGCGCTCCGAAAGGCCGCCGGTGGGTTCGATGCCACAGCGAGCATCGCCCAGTCCACAGACCGCCTCTCGGTGACGTTCGACAACTTCAGCGGCGTGCAGAACCAGGTGCTGCTCTTCAACGGGCAGCCCCACCAGACGGTCAACCCCGCTGGTCTGCCCACCACCCTGCGCACGACCTGGACGGAAGGCGGCACGGTGCTGGTGGCCACAGGACTGGTGGAGGCCGAGGGGCAGACCGCCACCCTGACCGAGCGGCGCTCCCTGTCTCCAGGCGG
>JBLHNG010000096.1:0-15976 GCA_047621685.1 Myxococcota bacterium
ACCGGGGCGGTCTCGGGCACGGGCATCACCAACATCAGCGGCTGGTTTGCTCTCCAGGGCAGCGGCACTGTGGTGGCGGAGGTTGAGGGCACGTCGATGTCTGTCGAGGCGCCCACCGATTCGCAGACGCTCTCCCTCACCATCGAGAACGCTGCGCCCCGGTTTACCGGTCCCCCACTCGTCTTCAATGGCACCGACTACTTCCGGGTGGGGGGGACCCCGACGGTGAGCACGGAGGGAGTGGTTGAGGATCCAGACGGCGATAAAATCACCATCACCACCACCTGGAGCGCCAACAACATGGGCACGGTCATGGCCAGCGACGGACGCGGTGGCTTTGCGGTGGCCCCGGTCCAGCTCCAGGACAGCGAGAGCGTCTACCTCTACGGCGAGCTGGAGCCGGGCTCAAGCGTGGGCCTGTGTGACGGCACCTCCGTTGAGGTGGATGAGTCGGGCATGTGGGATGCGGTGGTGAAGACCTCAGAGGCGCGGTGTGCGGTGTCGTTCAACCGACGCGGAATGCGCTGGACCCATGTGGTCTACACCCACGGCGACAGCGCATTTGTGAGCCCCGACATGCCGGACTGGGACGACACCATCACCTTCAAGGCAGAGTCCGGCACCGAGCTGGTCACTGCTGGAAAGGAGATCCAGCTCACCATCCCCGAGGGCTCCATCGTGGATGCGTCGGGCAAGGGAGTCACCGGCGAGGTCTCACTCAGCTACGCCCTCATCGACATGGCGAGCGGCATGCCCGGCGAGCCGGTCGCCTACGGGAAGGAGGGCGCCAGCCTGGCGGAGCCCCTCAAGGCAGTGGCGCTCTCGCTGGTGGATGCCGACGGCCTGGAGCTCCAGATCAGCAGCGAGAAGGCCAGCCTCTATGTGCTGCTCGACCCCGATGACGTGAAGGGTCGGGAGCGGGTCCGGCTGCTCAGCCTCACCCCCGATGATGGCTCCTGGGAAGACGCGGGAGAAGACCACACAATGAGCGGTGACTACGCCGTTGTGCCAGCGAGTGGCCTCGCCAATTCCATGTTTGCGGTCGCGGATGTCGCGGTGGACTTCGGCTGCATCCGGGTCTACATCGCCGACAGCATGGTCAAGGGCACCCCTCACCTCAGCATGATCACCAACAAGGCGGCCTTCCTGGTTCCGCTGTCGGGGCCGGTCACCATCATCGGCCCTGCCTCGCTCAGCAGCTCCACAGAGCTGTGGCTGCATGATGGCTACTTCAACATCATCGAGCAGGTCTTCGTGCCCTCCAGCCTCCTGCAGAGCCTGAGCGCCTGGCCCGAGCCCACTCCCTATGGGGGCTGCACCGATATCACTCTGCCCACCACCCAGCCTGCTGGAGAGTACCTCACCCGCAAGCTGGTGGAGGATGCACAGCTTCCGGCTGGCTTTGACGGCGGGGATGTGGCAAACGCGTACTACGACGCCATCGATCCCCTCGGTGAAGCCACCACGTTTGAGGACTGGGTGAGCTCGCTGTCCTGGCCCGACAAGTACGACACCGGCGGCAACTTCGACCCCCGCCGCAGCGGCGGCGACGATGCCTTTGCCATCTACGGCAACGACGGCGACCTCGGGTTTGGCCGAGAGATGCACATGTGGCAGTGGAATGACTGGGATCCAAAGCAGACCGGTGAGGATCCGATCATCGCCATGTACACCACCAACTACCTCACCGTCGGTGCGGCAGCGAGCGGGGCTGGGGTGGTGGCCACGGTGGCCATGGAGTTCCGCCCCCATCCGGTGAACGGCGGTACCCACTACACCAGGTTCTTCGCCTTCGACGCCACCGGCGCCCGAATCGGAGAGCTCCCGTTAGACGACTTCGGCGTCAAGGCCATGCCCGATCTGTGCACCAACTGCCATGGCGGCCAGCCGGCCGCCGAGTCTCTGCTCACCGTGTCTAAATCCAGCCTGGTCTACCCCAACGATGGGCGCATGGAAGACACCTTCGGGCGGGCACCGCGCTTCATCCCTTTCTCGGTGGAGAGCTTCGGCTACACCCCTGGTTACAGTTTCTCCAGCCAGCAGCCAGCGTTTCAGACCCTCAACGAGGTGCTGTTTGAGACCAACATCAGCACAGACGTGCACGACATGATCACCGGCTGGTACGCCGATGGAACCGGCAACCAGGACACGGAGTGGATGCCGCCGGGCTGGGCCACACACCCCACCAATGCCAACGTAGACTCGGAGGCGTTCTACATCGACGTCGTGCAGCCGTACTGTCGGAGCTGTCACCTCAGCTTCAACAGCAGCCTGGACTTCACGGAGACGATGGAGGTGATGGGCATGGGCAGCTACCTCGACCTGCTGGTGTGCGATGACCCCACACAGATGCCTCAGGCGCAGGTGACGCAGGGGAACTTCTACAACGACATCGACGCCAAGATCACCTTCATCGAAGAGATGCAGGAGTCGGCGGGTGCTGGCTGGACCGCGACCGAGTGCCCACACTGAGCACTTGCAGGGATGGCAGTGAGTCGGCGATCGCCCGGGTGCGATAGGGGCTGAGGCATGCGGTTTGTTCATGCCTCATTCGCACTCCTCTTCGTGCTCGGTGCACTCGTCCAGCTCAATGATCCCGACCCGGTGGGCTGGGTTGCCATTTACCTGGCAGCGGCAGCGATAGCGGTCTGGCGGCGGCTCGGGCTGTGCCTGCTTGTGGGCGGGATTGCCCTGCTGTGGGCGGTGAACATCGGCGAGGCGGGGCTGGGCCCCTTTGATGCTGAGGCCCTGTTTGGGGATTCTGCGATGAAGACCGAGGCTGTAGAGCGGTGGCGAGAGGTGCTCGGACTGCTCATCATCACGGCGTATGCTCTGGCATCGGCGGCAGGGCTGCGAGCTGGGCGGCTTCATTGAGGGCCGCCATCACCATCCATGTCACCCGTACCGCACAGGTGGTCTCCCAGCGCCAGCCTCGGGCACGTTGTTCAAGCGCTTAAGAGTCAGACTTTTGGGCAAGCACCAACAATCCGCCACTCAGGGTGCTGACAGGGTCTTCCCACACCGGCTTTGCTTGCCGCTCTTCTCACCGAGATCCAGGTTGTGGTTGAGGGACACCCGCGATCGAAATTGTGAGCCCCGGCTGCCCATCCGGGTGCTCGATGCGTTGGAGGTGCAGGGAACCGCTCATCGCGAATACGGGCACCAGTCATCGCGGTGGACAGTTATCCCGCTTGACTGGTGCGCTTTTGTCTGAAACGGGGGCTTCACCCCCCACCAGTACGGCTTCAGACCGGGCCCGGAGGGGAAAAAGCCGCTTGAACGACTTACCCACGGTGGTTCGGTCGGCGAGGAGTGCCGCGAAGCCATGCGTATTGGGTGGTGCGGTAGCTCTGAGCCCCCACGCCGAGGTCTCTGCCCCGCGACCTGGTGCTCCCCCCACTGGCACATCTGGAGCAGGCACCCATGACAGCTCGGCATCCCTCCACCATCCTCTCGGTCTCCCTGCTCATCCACAGGCTGATCAAGGGTCCGGCGACCATCGAGGAGCTGATGGCGGTGTCTGGCCGCAAGAAGCGTCAGGTGCAGTTGATTCTCGCGGAGGCGATGGGGGTCTGGGACATCAAGACCGCGCACATCCCTGGACAGAGCGGGCCTGGACGGCGGTCCCTCCACTACCGGATTGAGATCGAGGGCACTTGAGGCACGCGAACAGCACACCATCACTGACGCCCTCCTGGCATCTGCACCCCGATCCACCGCTCCCCCTACCGGGCATCTGGTAGGGATTGGCGGTAGGGGCCAGTACCAGATTTATGCCTGATCGGTAGGGTTCCCCACCCCTACAAGCACCCGTAAGCCACTGAAATCACCCACTCACACAAACGTGATCGTAAACGAGAACCGCCCCAGCGCCCCTTCCTCCAGGTCCGCCTGCAGTCGCCACTCCCCGTCCTCCTCACCACCACGCAGCCGCAGCCGAGCGGCGACCCGATCGGTCTGAGGGTTGTCGTTGCGGACCACCGCGTCCACCAGCAGCCGCTCCCCACGAAGCCCCTCACCCGCGCCGAGGTCGTGGTCATCGACCTCCATCCCCTGGAGTCGCTCCTCACCCGCAAGCCGCACCACAATCCCGGCGGGCTGGCCAGGACCAACCTCGACGCTGAGGGTCACGCGATGTTCGTCGCGGACGACGTAGATGTCGCTGGCGATGGCCGCTCCCTACTTCTTGGGGATTGGCGCAGCGTCGCTGGACACCTCGCCGGTGAACACCCGGCGCTCTTCGTGGTGCTCGATGGCGAAGAATGGAGCGGAGGGCTTGATCGAGACCTTGATCACCGGCTTCTTGACCTTCTCCAGTGACAGCGCCGGGCAGGACAGGCTCAGCTCCATCGCGCCGCCGGGCTGCATGAGCAGGGAGTCGGACTCGACGAGGGCAGCAGGCGGTGTGGGGTTGTCAGCAAGTCCGGTGATCTCACCCTTCTTGTGGACCAGGAGGCAGGCACCCAGCCACTGATCTGGACCCGCGACCCACAGCGGGGCATCCGTGCCGTTGGCGAGGCTGACGGTGAGGTTGACATCGCCGGCCTCGTTGATCGGGCTGACCCCGGAGATCGTGGCGGTGACCCCGGCGGCAGCGGTGACCGGCTCGGTGGGCAGGGTGAGGTCGAAGCCGAACGGAACCTGGCCCTGCGGGAGCCGCTGGACCGGCTTCATGCCGTCGATGATGCCCCAGGTGAGGTTGACCTGACCGTAGTAGCTGCCGCCGGGACAGCCCTCGGCGCACGCCTCGATCTCGACGGGAAGTTGGTGGGTCACCGCCTCGCCGGCCGGCACCGCGATCCACTGCATCGTGCGGGCCCGGGTGATGCTGTTCGGCATGTCCCGGGTGATCCGCATCGGCTCCGGCTTCTCGCCAGGGCCAACCCGCCAGACCCACATCTGCAGGTTCTCGGTCCAATTCTCCGGGATGCGCAGCTCCTCAGCGGTGTCGTTGGTCCAGCGGACCTCTATGGTGAGGGCGTCGCCGGGAACCGGGCTCTCAGTGGCCAGGGCCACCGAGAGAGAAGGAGCCGCCTGGGCGGAGAGCGTCGTGAGCAGTGTCGTCAGGAGCATGCCCCGATCATACCCAGGATTATGCACCCGCGCTCAGTCGTCGCGATCCCGATACCATTGCCCAATGCGCTTCCTCTTCGACTACATCTCGCCCTACGCCTACATCGCCTGGAGCCAGATCCACGCCCTCGCGGCGCGCCATGGACGAGCCGTAGAGCCGGTGCCGGTGCTGTTCGCCGCGATGCTCAACGCCAACGACACCCGCGGTCCCGCCGAGATCCCGTCCAAGCGGCTCTACACCTTCATGGACGTCACACGCACCGCCACGTTCCTCGACATCCCGCTCTCCCCGCCCCCAGCACACCCGTTCAACCCCCTGCTCGCCCTCCGGGTCACCGCGCTGCCGATGCCGAAGGAGACTCGCAAGATCCTCATCGATCGGCTGTTTGAGGCAACCTGGGGCGATGGACCGGGGGTGACAGACCCTGACGTGGTCGACCGAATCGCCGCGGAGGTCGGGGTGGTCGATGCTGCCCAACGCGCACAGGATCCCGCCATCAAGCGGGAGATCCGCGACAGCACCGCCCAGGCCATTGCCGAAGGGGTCTTCGGGGTGCCGACCATCCTGGCCGATGGGGAGATCTTCTGGGGGTATGACAGCTTCGGACACCTCGATCGCTTCCTGGGCGGAACCGCGCGCCTCGATGCCGACGCCCTGACACGCTGGGTCGATCTGCCCGCCACGGCCCGACGACGCTGACTCGATGCCCAAACCGTCGACAAGCCCGCAGACGCCACCGGAGATCCCCTGGTAGAGTGAGGCCATGTATCGCTGGACCCTGCCCCTGATCGCGTTCATCGCCCTCGCCACAACCGCCACTGCGGAGGACCCGCTCAACATCGATCAGTTCTCTGACTCCGGCGCACCGGATGTCGAGGTGGAATTCACGCCGTGGGCGGACAAGGTGATCATCGACACCCGCAGCCGGGTGCTGCGGTTCGTCTGGCTCGACAGCGGAGAGAGCACAAAGGTCTCTTTCTCGAAGATCAGCCAGCTGACCTACCTTCCCGCCTACCAGGGCTCGGACGCAGAGCTGGTCGTCACCACGACCGGTGGAGATCGCCACCTGATGGTCAAGGGCAGCACCGCCCGGCAGGACGCCGCAGTGATCGCCGCAATCATCGCCCGCCCGCTGGAGACCATCGCCGCCTCCGATGAGCACGTCTCCCCACCGGAGCTGGCCCAACAGGCCGGACCGCGCCTCACCCTGGGTGCCGCTAACGGACCGTTCGCGATGATGGGCCTCGGCGAGCCCCTCGAAGAGGACAGCGGGTTTGGCAACGTCACCGACACCATCACCTACGCAGCCCCTGCGGGCTTCACCAGCGCCAGCGACGGCCAGGGGGAGATGGAGCGCAGCAACATCGCGCTGGGCATCCGGGCGAAGATGGGCGTCTACAAGGGCTGCTACCAGCGACAGCTCCAGCGCAGTCCCAACCTCCAGGGAACCGTCACCGTCGAGTTCATCATCGACGAGGTCGGCGTCGTCTCCCGAGCGCGGGTGGCCAGCTCCAGCCTCGGCAATGAACAGGTCGAGAAGTGCCTCGTCCAGAACCTGGAGGGCTCCCAGTTCCCCAACCCCCGCGGCGGCACCGTCGTGGTCACCTACCCCTTCAACTTTACCCGGGGCTGAGATGCGTCGATCTGTTGTCATCCTGACCGCTGGAGTCGCCCTCACTGTTGCCGGCTGTCGAGCCGGTCGTGAAGAGCCCACCTCCAACCCACCCCCGGCCAATGTCAACACCGAGGCCCCTGCCCCGGAGACCATCGTGCCGGAAGTCATCACCCCGAGCAGCGGTCCCATCCGCACGATGAACCCGCCCCCGCCACAGCTTCCCGGTGCGCTGCTGCCCACCTGGGAGAGCGTGGCCTCCAACCACCCCGAGGGCGCCACCAACCCACCCATCCCGGTGCTGGCGATCAGCGCAGACGGGACGGAGTGCTTCAAGGAGTGGTACGACCCGCGCATGGTCCCCGAGCAGGCACGGGCGATGGGCGGACACGTCCTGTTAGAGGGCGCGATCTCTGAGGGCACTGCAGTCGAGTGTCCCCCGGATCGGGTCGAGGCACTCCTCGGCCAATGACCGTCGCAGCGAGCCAGGGTCGGCTCCTCGCGGAGTGGCGGAACCGGGTCCGGGCCGAGTACGGCTCTGCGGGCCTCGCCGCACAGGTCGTTCACTGGATGATCCAGTGCGGCTTCCCCGAAGAGGTCGTCGCCGTCGGGCTTCGGATCGTGCAGGACGAGCTGGATCACGCCCGGCTGAGCCACGACGTCGTGATCGACCGGGGCGGGGCCGACGAGCCGATGGCGCTCGACATCCGGGCCACTGCCGCCCCCGTCGCGACCGAGGGTGTGCTCGCCAGCCTGGTGGACTCCATCCTGCGAAACTTCTGCCTCGGCGAGACCTTCGCGGTGCCGCTGTTCCACGCCATGCGGGCCACCACTGAGACCCCAATCGCGAGGACGGCGCTGGATCGCATCCTCAAGGACGAGGCAGTGCACCGGGCGTTTGGCTGGGACGCCCTCGACGTCCTCATCGAGCTGGATGCCACCGGAGTCCGCACGCGGGCCGAGGCGAAGGTCCCCGAGATGCTGAAGTGGTTCCATCAGGCCTACGGCGGGGCGGCCTCCCAGACCACCATCACCGACGCTGAGCGTGAATGCGGGATGCTCACCGGTGAGGAATACGCCCGGATCTACCAGACCTGCCTCAACGAGCAGATCCGCCCCCGGTTCGCCCGGCGCGGCATCACCATTCCATGATCCTTCTCCTGCTGGGCTGCCCGCCTCCTGAGCCCCCACCCGAGGAGGCCGAGCCGGAACCAGCCCTGCGGGTCATGGCGCAGGGCGAGCCGATCGCGCTGAGCACGGGGCGCTTCTCGAGTGCGACGCCGCTGTACACCGGATCCGCCGCGATGCTCTGGGAGGCCAACGCCGACCGGGCGCTGCTCTACGCGCTGTCTGACACTGAACCCATCCTGCCAACTGGCGGGCTGCTCCTGGCCACCGACGGCACCGATCTCGGGGAGATCCCGATCCCGCGGGAGGTCGACTGGGCGCTTGGCGTCGCGATCGCCCGGGAGTCCGGCAACCCGCTGCCTGCGCTGATCCGCCTCGAAGACGGCGCCATCCTCACCACCGAGCTGACCCTGCCCGATGGCAGTCCGGCCACCGACGTGCGGCTGTTCCTCAGCGAGTCGGTGCTCGTCGCGGCCCGGGGGGCGTCAGGCGAGGCGTTCTACGGCACATTCGGGGGAGACGGCGAGCCCGACCTCTCCCCCCTCCCCCTCTGGCCGATAGCGATGTCCATCGAGGGCGACCGCATCGAGGCCTGGAGCGAACGCGGCGTGCCCGGCAGCGAGGGCGACTGCGTGCGCTACCGGCTCGACGGCGACACCCCGAAGTGCCGGATGGTGAGCGGCGATGCGACCACCGACAGCTGGCCGCTCTCGGAGCGCTGGACCGCGGTGGGCTCCTGGACCGGAGGCGTCCAGCTGTACCGCGACACCCAGCCGATCCCCTGGCGCCTGGAGGAAGACTGCCGCTGGACCATCTCCGCGACCCTGGAGTCCCCGCCCCGGGTCCTCGCGGAGTGCCACCCCGACCGCAGCAGCCCGGAGCGTCTGCGCCGACTGTGGTCCCCCGACTGGGAGCGCGCCTGGAGCCAGCAGCTTCCCCCCTCACACCGGGGCAGCTTCCTGACCCGCCCGATGCGACACCCCATCCTCCCCGAGCCGATCCCCGACGTCACCCCCACCCTCGCCGAGCACTGGATCGATCTGGTGGCTGGCGAGCGCTGGCAGTCTCCTCTGCTCTCACCGCTGAGCTACGACGGCATGCCCCGCCCTGGCCTCGGTCGGGATCCCCACACCGGCGGGGTGGTGGTGCTGGACTTCGACAGCGGCGTCTACCACCCGGTCACCGGGGCCGGAGAAGACTGCCACGCTGAGCTCAAGGAGATGGGCCGCGATCACGGCCTCATCCTGCTGACCTGCCGGAGCCGCCCCAACCCGTCGTTCTACCGCTTCATCCACCACTGGTCGATGGTGGTGGACCTGGAGAACAAGCGCGCCTGGAAGCTCGATCAGCTCCCCGAAGCCATCATCGGCCCGACCACCATCCTGGTCAGCGATCGGCAGAAGACCCAGGCGGAGGGCTACATCGGCTTCACCAGCCTGAACCGACTGGAGCTGGAGTAGACGCATTGACCTTGTAAAGGGGGAATTCAGGCCCAGGGTATACTGCGCTCGAAGTACCCTCACAGGCCGGAGGCCCCATGCGCATGCCCACCTCGATTCTGCTCGCGATCCTCATCGGCTGCCGCACCGGCGACAAGATCGACGAAGAGGAGATCATCGACACCGGAGGCGTCACAGAGACCCCAGACGCCGACGCTGATGGGTACGACGCCGACGAGGACTGCGACGACGCGAACTCAGTCGTAAACCCCGGCGCGGCGGAGATCTGCGACGGAGTGGACAACAACTGCGACGGTGTGGTCGATGAGAGCGTCACCACCACGTTCTACGCCGACACCGACGGCGACGGCTTCGGCGATTCTGATGCGCCCACCGAGGCCTGCGAGCAGCCAGCCGGGTACGTGCCAATCGGCAACGACTGCGACGATGCCAACGGAGAGGCCTACCCCTCCGCCCCTGAGCGCTGCGACGGCCTCGACAACGACTGCGACGGCGAGATCGACGAAGACCTCACCGAGTATTGGTACGCAGATGCCGACGGCGACGGTGCCGGAGACCCGGACGCCGGCCTGGAGACCTGCGATCCCAAGCAGGGCTACGTCGAGACCGGAGAAGACTGTGACGACACCGACCCCACCGCCTTCCCCGACGGCGAAGAGGTCTGCGACACCGTCGACAACGACTGCGACGGAGACACCGACGAAGGCGTCACGACCACCTACTACGAGGACGTCGACGCCGACAGCTACGGCGTCTCAGACTCCACCACCGAGTCCTGCGACCTCCCCACCGGGTACGCCGATTCCACTGGAGACTGCGATGATGCAGACTCCGCCATCAACCCCGACGCCACAGAGATCTGCGACGATCTCGACAACGACTGCGACGGGACCATCGACGAGAACACCACAGACGCCACGACCTGGTATGCCGACGCCGACAGCGACGGCTACGGCGACGCCACCGACTCTGCCCTCTCCTGCGATCAGCCCACCGGGTACGTCGCCGACGACACCGACTGCGACGATGCCGAGTCCGCAGCAAACCCGGGAGCCTCCGAGGTCTGCGATGAGATCGACAACGACTGCGACGGCTCGACCGACGAAGGCGTGACCGAGACCTTCTACGCCGACACCGATGCCGACGGGTTCGGAGACAGCACCGCCACCACCGCCGACTGCTCCGTACCCTCCGGCTACGCTGCCGACAGCACGGACTGCGACGACTCCGACTCCGCCATCAACCCCGACGCCTCGGAGGTCTGCAACGACACCGACGACGACTGCGACGGGAGCATCGATGAGGGGGTGACCGAGACCTTCTACGCCGATGACGACGCCGATGGCTACGGCGATGCCGACTCCACGACCACCGACTGCGAGGCCCCGTCCGGCTACAGCGCCGATGCCACCGACTGCGACGACGGCGACTCGGCCATCAACCCGGGAGCCTCCGAGGTCTGCGATGAGCTGGACAACGACTGCGACGGCTCGATCGACGAGGGCGCGGCTGGTACAGACATCTTCTACGCCGACGACGATGGCGACGGCTACGGCGATCCCGACCTCTCCACCACCGACTGCGAGGCGCCCTCCGGCTACGTCGAGAATGGCGAGGACTGCGACGACGGCAACAACACCATCAGCCCCGATGGGACCGAGTCCTGCAACGGCGAGGACGACGACTGCGACACAGACATCGACGAGGGGCTGCTGGGTACTGGCGAGGACTGCCCGGCGGACGACTGCCTCACCATTCTCACCGAGGACTCCACCGCTGCAGGCGGCGACTACTGGATCGACTTTGACGGCACCGCGACGGAGACCGAGTGCGACATGACCACCGACGGCGGTGGCTGGACCCTCATCTTCGAAGACGACTTCGAGTCCACGCCCGACGCCGGCTGGAGCCTCTCCACCACAACCACCTGCGGATCATGGTCGGACATCCTCGGCGGCTATGGCGTCATGGCGGGCGGTGAGATCGACATCACTGTCGACACCTACGCCCTCTCACACACCGAGATCTGGGTGGATCTGTACTACCTTGCGCTGGACTCCTGGGACAGCGAGACGGCCTACGTCGAGGTCGACGGCACCTCAATCTTCAGCCAGACTCAGAACAACCACAGCAGCTCCTACTCCGAGGTGTGTGGCTGGAACCGTGGCTACAACGGCTCTTATGATTCCCGGCACGCCATCTCCGAGATCGTCAACCACACCGACAGCGTCATCGAAATGATCGCCGGCTCCACCCTCGATCAGGCCAGCACAGACGAGTCGTTCGGCATCGATGATGTGACCGTCTGGGTGCGCTGAGATAGCCGCAGAGAAACCACCAAGGAGGCTGTCATGTCGCTAACTGCAGACACCCGCTCCAGAATTGAGAAGATCGTCACCGACAACCGCATCGTGCTGTTCATGAAGGGCAACCGAAGCCAGCCACAGTGTGGGTTCTCCGCCCGTGCAATTGGCATCCTGCTCGACATCGGCGAGGACTTCCAGACCGTCGATGTCCTCAGCGATCCGGAGATCCGCAGCGGCATCAAGGACTTCTCGGAGTGGCCGACCATTCCGCAGCTCTACATCGACCGTGAGTTCGTCGGCGGCAGCGACATCGTCTCCCAGATGGCCAGCAGCGGCGATCTCCACAAGATGCTCGGCGTCGACTACGTCACGCCCACCGCCCCCGTCATCACCCTGACCGATGCGATGGTTGTCGCCCTCAAGGAGTACTCCGCCAGCAGCGGCGGCTACCCCCGTCTGGAGGTCTCCCCGCGGTTTGAGTACGGCATCGGGTTTGGACCGAAGGTCGACGGGGACTTCGCAGTGGAGAGCAACGGCATGACCCTCCTGGTCGACCGGGGCAGCGCAAAGCGTGCAGACGGCATGACCCTCGACTACCAGCCCGGCTCCGGCGGCGGGGTCATCATCGACAACCCCAACGAGCCCCCGGGGGTCGAGCAGATCGACGCCTTCCAGCTCAAGGAGATGCTGAGCAAGGGTGAGATCACCCTGTTCGACGTGCGCACCCCCCAGGAGCAGGAGACCGCGAGCATCGCCGGTGCCATCGCCCTGGATCGTCCGGGCATGGAGAAGCTCGCCGCGCTCGACCGCGCCACCCCGATCGCGTTCCACTGTCACCACGGCGTGCGCAGCCAGCAGGCCGCGGAGTACTACCTCAGCCAGGGCTACAAGAAGGTCTACAACGTCTCCGGTGGCATCGACGCCTGGTCGCTGAACATCGACAGCGGCGTCGCCCGTTACTGACGGACGCTTCGACAATGACCCGGGGTTGATCCGGCGCATGCAAACCAAGACACTGCTCGCCATCGGCGCCCTCCTGATTCCAGCGGGGGCGCTCGGAATCACCACCCAGGTCATCCAGCTCCGCTCGGCCAACCCACAGATCCCCGCACAGGACTGCAATTCGGCCCGCAGCACCGGGCTGGACTATGCCGAGGGGGTCACACCCTCCGTGCCGCCTGAAGAGCCCCTGGCGGTCCCCGAGGTTCCCACTTCCACCCCGCCGATCTCCCTGCCGATCCTCATCGATGCGCAGGGCGGAGAGATCACCCCGCCGGTGGAGACGGACCCCACGAAGCTGCCGCTCCAGCCCCTGGAGGGCAACCCCCAGGACATCTGGCGGGTCGGAGAGGTGCTGCGCCGGGCCGAGGCCGGGGAGCGGGTCCGCATGACCTTCTTCGGCGCCTCACACACTGGCGGTGACTACTGGACCGGTCACATCCGGCGGGTGATGCAGTCCCGCTATGGAGATGCCGGGCACGGGTTCATCCTGCCTGCTGCGCTCTACCGGGGCTTCCGCAACACCGACATCAACCTCTGCCGCACCGACGGCTGGCGGCCAGACTACGACCGCGCGAAGACTTCCTGGGGAGACGGCTACCTCGGCCTCGGGATGTCCGTCAGCAGCACCGATCCGGCGGACTTCGGCTGGATCGAGACCACCCGCAGCAACCCCCATGGCCGCGCCGTCAGCCGCTATCGCATCTTCGGGCTCATGCAGCCCGAGGGCGGCACCCTGACCGCTCAGGTCGATGGCAGCCCCCCGCTGACCTTCTCCACCCGCGCGGAGTCCCCTGATCTCCTTCAGGCCTGGATCGACGTCGAGCCCGGTGCCCACCGGCTGACAGTCTCCCCGCAGGGCGACGGCGAGGTGAGGCTGTTCGGCATCTCCGCTGAGCGCGCCGGGCCGGGAGTGATCGTGGATGCGGTCGGGATCCGCGGTCGTCAGGCGAAGTCCTGGCTGTCTTGGGACGAGAGTCTGATGGGGCAGATGATGACCGCCCTCGACCCCGACCTCGTCGTGCTGGCGTATGGCACCAACGAGGCCGCGGACTCCGACTACACCATGGAGGCCTACGCCAGGGATCTTCGCGCGGTGCTCACGAGGCTGAGGGAGTCCCGTCCTCATGCTGCGTGTGTGCTGGCCGGGCCGTCGGATCGGGCGATCAAGAAGAGCCGGACGACCCCATGGGTCTGGGGCCGCACAGAGCCTGTCGCTCAGGTCCAGCGGGAGGTCGCCCCGGAGTTCGGCTGTGTGTTCTGGGACTGGCAGCAGGCCACCGGCGGACCGGGCTCGATGCTCATCTGGCGTCAGTACGATCCCCCGCTGGCTGCCGGGGACTACATCCACTTCACTCCCAGCGGCTACATCCACTCCGCCGAGCTGTTCATCGCCGCCCTCGACGACGCCCGCAGCCTCAATCTGCCGCCCCGCTGAGTTCGGTGTCAGACTCTCCGAGGTCATCTTCCTCGAAGCTGTCTGGATCACACTCCTCGGGAAACCAGCCGATCTCCGGGTTCTGCGCACGCCAGCGGTCGTAGGCATCGAGCAGAAGGTCGGCGAGGACGTCTCCGAGGAGCTGGCCACCGGGTCGGGTGATGTGCATGAGGTCGGGTGAGGCCAGCCGGGGCTTGACGCGCAGCCAGCGGGCAAACGCACCCTCACCGCCCATCGCCGCTCGGGCGTCCCAGTACGCGCAGCCCTGCTCAGCCGCGACCATCTTCTGGAAGCGGATCAGCCGGTCGACCCCCGTCTTGCTGACGATCTGACCGCGCTTGCGGGTGGCCTGATCGAGGGGGCCGATGAGCAGGCAGGCGGCATCGGGAGCGCCCGCGCGGATCATGTCGACGACCTGTCCATAGATGCGCCGATAGGTCTCGCCATCGCCCTTCTGCACGCTGGGGTAAGCGACCTCGTTGCCGCCGGTCCAGTACACCACCAGTGCTGGATCCCGGGCGGCGACCTGTCGGGAGAAGTGGCTCTTGCGCTGGGTCTTCATCGAGGCAATGCTCGCTCCGGCGATTCCAAAGGTCTCCCAGGTCACCCCCGGCCCGGCAGTCTCCAGGGCCGCACCGTAGAAGGTGACCGGGCCATCTCCGGTGGTCTTGATGTACAGCCGCTGAGTCCCCGACGAGTGCAGCTCCCGGTAGCCATCCGAGACCCCACCCGAAGCGGTCGCCGCCCCCATGCCGTCTCCCCGAAACGACGCCGAGAAGCTTCCGCCTCCGGGCTGGGTCTGGTAGAAGACCTGGGCGCGGCGGAGGGGGGCGGCGGCGTCGGGGTGGCTGCCGAGGGCGGAGGAGGTCTCCCCAACAGCGGTGGAGGCCACGCCAGCCAGTCCATATCGACTGCCAGCCCCACCGGAGACGATGGTGGCGTTGGTCCACTCGCCCTTGACCCACCGGGTGATGTCAGCTCGCATCGACCAGTATGGGTCGACCTGGACAGCCAGGAAGCCCGGGCCACCGTCTCCGAACCGGGCCTGCATCCGGCTGCGCACATCCTCGATGACCCGATCGCTGGCGATGGTGGAGTCCCCCCACACCAGGGTGCGGGCGATCTCACCAGGCAGATCGTCCTCGACCCGGCTCAGGGCGAGAAACCAGGGCGTGAGGGCGTCGGGGGGCGCATCGAGGGGGGCATGGATGGCGGGGCTGCGGTCGGGGAAGACCGACGGCATCAAGACTGCGCTCTCTTCGGGCTCGGCGTCGATGATCACCATCGCGATGCCGTCGGCGGTCTCTTCGACCTTCCGCTCTTCTCCAGGCTGCCACCACAGCCCGATGATTGGCAGGGGCTCTCCGGCGACCCACGGCTTGAGCGAGGCGAGGGCCGGGTGGGCATACGGCACCACGAACAGCCCGAGCAGGCAGGCTGCGAAGGTGAAGAAGCGGCTCAGCTCCCGGCGGTGCTCATCCATCACTCAGCCCATACCCAGGAAAGACATTAAGATTCAATAACATACGTGACACCTCTCCAACCATCCTCAGAACCGGTAGTAGATGAAAGCGAGCTGATCCCGGGTGCCCATCTGCCAGCAGACCGCCGCGACGAGGGCAGCGATGATGGCCTGCATGGGAGGGGAGAGCCGGGTGAAGGTGCCCTGGAGAGTGTCGACCCAGCGTGTCGGGGTGAAGTGGATGCCGTAGCCGACCACCAGCAGTCCCCAGGTCAGCGGGGAGAACCGGGGCAGGATCAGCTCCATGTCCAGCAGCCGTGCGCAGATCGTGCCGGCACTGGAGAGGTCTTCGGTCCGAAACAGGATCCGGCAGAGCACGATGAAGTGGAAGGTCACCGCGAACCGCCACAGCCACGCCCACCAGCCGCCGGGTATCGGATCCCCTGGACGCCGCCCGGTCTGCTTGCGCTGCCAGCGGTTGAAGCCCACTGCCGAGC
>JBLHNG010000097.1:0-15896 GCA_047621685.1 Myxococcota bacterium
GTGCTCCCTCCCCGTGTGAGCTGAGGTTCGCCATCGTCGGCGCCATTCTTTTTCTGGCCACTTCGCTGAAGTCTCCATTCCCTTCGGTCTGGATCCATCCGCTCGCTCAAGGGGGCTGCACTCACTACGCTCGCCGCTCCCCTGTGACCCCCAACCGGACACCAGTCGCCAGTCCCCTCGACGACTTCGCCCAGCGGACCCAGCCCGACACCGGAATCGCTCAGATCGTAATGATACGATCCATGCTTGCCCATCGTCGCAGCAGCGTCGAGGTCATCTCGCCATTACCGACCATCTTCGCGCAGGCCGTGCCCATCTTCACGAAGTTCGTCGCGTTCGCCATCTGAATCAGCGGCCAGGGATGCTTCTTCAGCGTCTCGGACTTCGAGAGCATCTTCAACATCGTGCGCGGAACAAACGGCTTCGAGAGCATCTGAGTCAGCGCAATCCAGAACGTGTCTTCCACCGGACGGGGATAGTTCAGGTTGACCCGGTGCTGATAAAAGATGCGGGTGTTCTCAAAGCCGTCGATGTCGAACTGGCTGATGAGACCGTTTGCCAGCAGCTTCTTGTTCAGCTCCGACCCCGGAAAGACCGTCATGGAGAACAGGTAGAGGTCGTAGGGGTGGGGGAAGGTGCTGATCATCTCGAACAGCTTGCGCTTGTCTTCTTCCGTGGAAACGGGGTCGTCGAAGATGAGCTGGAAGTGCGGCTTGACCCCGAGGCGGTGGTACAGCTCGGCGATGTCAGCGACGGTCTGGTTCTTGACCCGACGGTCGTAGAGGTGGCCGGTGACCCGCTCGCTGCTCTGCACGCCCATGTAGACCGCGGAGAGGCCGGCATCCCGAAGCATGGTCATGCGCTCTTCGTTGACCAGCTTGGGCTCGATGAAGACCTCAAAGGGCAGCCCGATGTCCCGGGGGAAGCGCTCGCAGAAGTCCTTGAGCCAGCCAATCTGGAAGTTGAACACCTCGTCGTCAAACCGGATGCGCTTGAAGTCCCAGTGCTCACGCGCGGCGCGGATCTCCTCGACCATGCTCTTCGGACTGCGCACCCGGAACCACTTCTGGCCAGGGTAGACGTCCTTCTTGTAGGTCGAGTTGTAGCAGTAGCTGCACTTGTAGATGCAGCCGCGGCTGCCCATCATCTGGAACACCGGGTCGCCGTGCATCGGGTCGCCGGAGGTGTAGGTGCTGCCGTAGATGAAGTACTTGTGGGCGTGAGTGGTGTAGTCCCGGAACTGCAGGTCATCGAGGTTCTGCACCAGCGGAAGCAGGGCGTTTCGGACCACGTCGTCTTTGCTGCGACGGAGCCAGAGGTTGCCGCTGCCCCAGACCTCGTCGGAGCCATCCCGCAGGTGGTTGCACAGCGCCAGCAGCGCCAGCTCGCCCTCGCCCTTCAGGACCATGTCGGCGTATCCGATGCACTCCTCGGGCATGAGGGTGGGGTGCATGCCGCCCCACAGCACCGGCAGACCCAGCTCTTCGTGGATGCGCTGGGTGATGATCTTGGCCTGCTCGGCGTAGGCGCTGGCCCGAATCGAGATGCAGACCAGGTTCAGCTCCTCACGCCGGATGATGCGCATGAGGTTCTGGAGCTGTTCTTCGGAGGCCGGATCAAGGGTGTTGGAGATCCAATCCTTGAAGTAGATCTCCGCGACGTGATGGCCGGCATGCCGGAGGGTCCCCGAGAGGATCCGAACGGCGTTGTTCTCGACATCCCAGGTTGAGATGATGCCGACCCTTGCGCCATCGAGGCGCGCGGAGCGGAGGAGTGGATCAAGCCGATGCTGCATGGGGGAACTCCAGACTCCTCGTAAGGTAGCACCCTAAGAGGCCCGGTCCAGACAACAGTCCGCGATCAGGTGGGGACACCCCACGCAGGAGAGAGCCCCAGGCGCCTCCTGGCGAAGATGCAATTGGGCCCATGACGGGCAAAATCCCGGCAACACTGCGGCCGGTCCGCATAGATCGCGCAGCGCAGATCCACCCCCAACGCACCACACCGGTTGTTCGCCGTTCGCTGGACCTGATAGCGTCCCTCGACCTTGACGATGTACGCCGGCTGCTTCTTCCGCACCGGATCCTGCCGAGAGACCTCCACCGCGTCGTATGCCGGACCGCAGCAGGCCCCACAGTCCAGGCAGTCCAGGGGAGCCTCCCAGGCATCGCAGGCGCGAAGCTCCGCCGAGACGCGCTGTCGACCGCCCGCCTGACAGCGCAGCACCTTTGGTCCCGGCCCAGCGAGCACGGCCCAGGCACACTGTCCGCAGCGGCGATGGTCTTCGCCCCAGGGGCGGCCGAGCGGGTGGGTGGCATTCAACCCTGCCCCGGTAGCGCGCGTTATCAGCCGTGGCAAGGTGTCCGGCTCAAGCCTGATCACCAATCCCCAGTCACAACGGAGCTACTGGAGTAGCGTCTGGTTTCCATGTCCTCTCTGATGCATCCCTCCGACCGCTCCAAGATCCTCATGCAGAGCATTCGCTTTCTGCTGGGGCTGGTGGTGCTCATCGTCGCCCTGTCGGTCATGGATCCGGCAAATGACCTCAGGTTGACCCTCACCCTCTACACCCCCTTCGCCCTCATCCTGTTGGGGATGCTGGCGGGGGTCCGGCGAGGGCATTCCCGTGCGATCTCCTGGGGCCTCCTGGGGATGACAAACGGGCTGGTGGCCCTGTCGGTGCTCTTCATGGGCTTCAGCGGACACAGCGGCACCGCGTTCACGGTCTGCGTGATGCTCGCCGGCGCGCTGCTGGGTGGACGCGCGGCGATCCAGTCTGCGGTGGGCATCATCCTGTTCTGCACGATCATGCTCTGGCTGGAGCTTGCTGGCCGGCTGCCCGAGCCGTGGTTCGTGAGCACACCGATCAACTCCTGGATCGCGCTGTGCATCTCGCTGGCGACCATCGCGGTGCTCTTTCACCACACGCTCCTGTCGCTGAAGAGCGCGGTCAACACCGCCGATCAGAACGCCCGGGAGCGAGATGAGGCCATGCAGCGCTTCCTCACCACCCAGAAGATGGAGCTGGTCGGGCAGCTCACAAGCGGCGTCGCTCACGACTTCAACAACCTGCTGACTGTGGTCTCAGGCTCGGTGGCCATCCTGGAGGAGGACCTCCCTGAAGACGACATCGAGACCCGGGAGCTGCTCCGGGACATTAATGCCGCCACCGCTCGGGCCAGCCTGATGACGAAGCGGCTCCTGTCGTTCAGTCGAACGAGCCCCACGACCCTGGAGCCCATCGACATCGCCCGCGTCCTTCATGAGCTGAGCCCGATGCTCCCTCGCCTGCTCGGCACCGCCATCACCATCCAGCTCCGCGCACCCGAGTCGACTCACATCCTCGCTTCCCGTGCGGGCCTGGAGCAGATCCTCCTCAACCTCGCAGTCAATGCCCGGGAGGCCATGCCGGTCGGCGGCACCCTCACCTTCACAGTCAGCACCGACGCGACACAGGTCTGGCTCATCGCCGAGGACACCGGCACCGGCATGGACGCGGAGACCCGGTCGCGGATCTTCAATCCATTCTTCACCACCAAGGAGAACGGCTCCGGCCTCGGACTCGCCACGGTGAGCGCGCTGGTGCGGCAGTTCAGTGGCACCGTCGCGGTCGACAGCACCCTGGGACAAGGCTCCTGGTTCACCCTCTCCTTCCCCCTCGCCCACGACATCGAGCCGGTCGCGATGATCAATCGGCTGACGGAGGATGTCGACAATGCAGAGTGACTGGCCCCCTCCCCTGCCGACGAAGCCGCTCCGGGCTGAGCAGCCTCCGACCCGGCTGGCCCGCCAGCTCCTCGCGGAGTCTGGTGGAATCGCGGGCACCCGCTACATCCGTGATCGGCTCGTCGCGCTTCAGGGCACACCGCTGAGCCTTCGACAGACCCGCGACCTGCTGCGCTCCCCTCAGATCGAGCACCTGGGTGCGGGCTACTTCGCGACCCGGGATACGGTGTTTGAGCCAGTGCTAAGCTGGACCGAGCGCGCCCTCTCGGCGTCCGGCCCACAACCCATCGACGCGCTGATCATCACCATCCTCGATCACTACCCACGCGGAGACGCCGAAGCGGTCCGCCGCTGGCTGTCGCAAGAACCCGGGCGCCTCCAGCGCGACGGTGACTGCGTCCGCTTCACCCCCCAGCACTGGAGGGCTCGATGATCTCACCGCTGATTCAGCGCATCCTCGGCCAGATTCTCACTGCCCTCATCGAAGAAGAACGCCTCGTATTGGTAGAAGGCGCCGATGCCGAGCAGGTCACCGAAGAGCTGACCGCCTCCCTCTCCAAAGCCCCCGGTATCGCCCAATTCGGCCCCTGGCTCGCGCGCGGCCTGATGAGCAGTCCCCTGGTCGACGACCTCTACGCCACCGACGCCGATCTCTCCACGATGCTGCGCAATATCGAGCCATGAGCATCGTCTTCGACCGGGAGCGTCTGGTGGAGCAGCTCGGCGGGCAGAGCATCGTCGAGGAGCTGCTGGTGATGTTCGCCGCCAGCATCCGCCTCCACCTCACTCAGCTCGACGATGCAGTGAGAGCGCATGACATCCAGGCCGCCCAGCGGGCAGTGCACAACATCAAGGGCATCTCTGGCTCCATCTACTGCCACACCCTCCACACACACGCCAGCGTCGTCGACAAGGCGCTGAAGTTCGGGAAGGTAGACCTCGAGGAGATCACCCGACTCCGAGAATCGGCTCAGGAATTCCTCGGCACGATCGACTCAGACGGCTGAGCCATCACCGCTTGCAGCGCGACCTCCCAGTCCGGCAGACGCAGCCCCCAGACCTCCGCGAACCGATCACTGCACAGGCAGGACCGGGCCGGACGATGCGCGCCCCCCATCTCCGCTCTGGTGGTCGGGGTGGCATTCAGGGGCAGACCGCGAATCCGTGCGGCGGCGGCGATCCAGTCCCAGGCTGAAGTCTCTCCGGTGCAGGCGAGGTGGAACAGGCCGGTCGGACCACCCCCAGCGACCAGCAGCAGCCCCTTCGCGACCAGGCTCGCCGGGGTCGGACGGCCGATCTGATCGGTGACCAGCGCCAGCGACGCGCCCTCAGCCAGTCGGCGCAGGGCGAGGTTGAAGAAGCCACGGTCGCCGGGCTGGTAGACCCACTGCACCCGCACCACCGACGCGCCAGCCTTGATCGCAGCGTGCTCGCCGGCCAGCTTGCCGCGGGCGTAGGTGGAGCGGGGGTGGGGCGCGAGGGTCTCGGTCAGCTCCCGATCCGGGGAGTCGAAGACGTAGTCCGTGGAGAGGTGGACCAGGCGGATGCCGCGCTCCGCACACCGGGCCGCCAGCGCTGCAACCGCGACCGCATTGACCGTGAAGCTGCGGGCAGGCTCGGTCTCGGCGAGGTTGACGTTGGCCTGGGCAGCGGCGTTGATGACCGCGTCGGGGCGGTGGGTGTCGAGGGCGGCCAACACTGCATCGGGGTCGGTGATGTCGAGGGCGGCGCGGGGCAGGCCGATCACCCCGTCACCCCCCGCTTCCACGAGGGCGCTGCCAATGAGTCCGCCTGCACCAGTCACCAGGATCGTCATGCCTTCGATGATACCGGCACCGTCAGCGCAGCCTGTCCACGGACGAGGTCGAAGCGATCGGTGGTCCGACAGTATGCCGCACCGCTGAGACGCCCGATGGCGTCGAGTCCGTCGAGGTCGATGTGCATCGCCTCGTTGATGAGGCCGTCCCGGATCCAGACGTGGACCACCTCGCCGATGATCAGGTTTCCGCTCAGCGGCACCCCGGGGGCGAGGCGCACGACCTGGAGGGTGCGGCACTCGTAGCTCACCGTGGCCTCCAGGATCCGGGGCGGGCGGATGAGCCGGCTGGGGGCGGGGGTGAGGCCGGAGAGGTCGAACTCGCTCTCGCCGTGGGGCAGCGTCTCGGCGGTGGCGGACATCTGGCGCACCCAGGAGGCGCTGGCGAGGTTGACCACGAACTCCCCGATCCCGCCCTCTTCGGGGGGCAGCGCGTTGCGGAGGGTGTCCTTGTCGGTGCCGTCGCCGCGGGTGATCGGGGAGAACGCCAGGGCCATCGGGCTGACGGAGATGCCGTTGAAGAACGAGAACGGCGCGACGTTGGTGCGGCCCTGTGCGTCGATGGTGGAGACGACTGCGATCGGACGGGGGAGGATCGCACCGGCGAGGAGCTTGTAGCGCTGGCCAGCGGTGAGGGCGGACGGGTCGAATTCCATGGGGTGCTCCGGGTTGTCGGGTTGCTATCCTCTTGTGTGCCAGCACCCAGCCCGGCATCGCCCGACGGAGCGACATCGGGCACCCGTCATGTCGCCCCGTCGGGCGGACAGTCTGTGTGAGAGGATGTCAGCGCGTAGCGGGGGGTTTGGGGGTGAAGCCCCCGTCTCAGACAAAAGCGCACCAGTCGGGCCGGATACGGTCCGGCCCGCTGACGGGTGCCCGACATCGACCTCGACAGAGTCGATGACCTGGCCACCACCGAGATGGGCTGCATCCGGTGCAGCTTCGGCCACGGGTACACTTCCCCGCATGTCGAATACTCACACCTGCCCCATCTGCGGCACAGGCAGCCTTCCCTCCAACCCACGCTATCGCCGCTACGTCTGCCGGGTATGCACCGGGCGCGCCGCCGATCGAACCGGCCGGATCCTCCACTTCTACAACACCAGCATCGGCGGCGGTTTCACCAGCGTCTATGCCGACAACGGCGACACCTGCGGCGAGCACATCTGCTACATCGACGGCCGGGAGTGCTGGGCGGCCGAGGCCCGCTTCGGTGGCATCGTCATCCAGCTCCGCTGATGGCATTGCCCATCAACCCACCTCACCCAGCTCCCGCATAGAATGGGGAATCCTCTCACCGAGACCCGCCATGCCCAGGTTGCTGCCCGTCCTGCTCCTCACGCTCGGCTGCAGAGGCAAGGACAAGCCGGTCCTCATCGATTCGCCCAACGACAGCGGCGCCGACACAAGCAGCGGCGACGACACGAGCGGTGGCAGCGACACCGTCGGAGCCAGCGGGGCCCTCTGGCAGCGCAGCGAGCAGGCGACGACGGGCTCAGTCACCTTCTCAGAGCTGCTCTACCACCCGCCCTCTGACACGGACCTGGAGTGGATCGAGCTGTACAACCCCATGGCGCTGGACATGGACCTGTCGGGCTGGTCGCTGGAGGGCGGCGTGACCTTCACCTTCACCGAGGGGACTGTGGTGGCTGCCGGTGAGTACATCGTGGTGGCCGCCGACCCCGAGCTCCTGGAGAGCGAGACGGGCTTTGGAGACGCCCTGGGGCCCTACGACGGTCAGCTCTCCAACGGCGGCGAGCGGATCGGGCTGCGCAGCAACGGCGGGCGCCTGATCGACACCGTCTCATACGGCGACGACGACCCATGGCCCGTCGCGGCGGACGGCTCGGGGCTCTCCCTCGCCAAGTTCGCCCCCGCAGCCGCCAGCGACCACGCCGAAAACTGGACGGTCAGCGCCGAGCTCGGCGGCACGCCGGGTGCCTCCAACCAGCTCGATCCCATGATGCTGCCGACTGTGCAGGTCCTCGTCGCCCAGGACGCCACCTGGCGCTACGACCTCTCGGGGGACTACCCCGCCGCCGACTGGGCCGAGCCAGACCATGACGACAGCGGGTGGTACAGCGGCACCGCCCCCTTCTTCGCCGGGGGGGACGATGAAGACGTCGCAGCGACCGCCTGGGCCACCGCGGACAACTACTTCGCGCTCTACCTGGGCCAGGCCGACGGCAGCGACCTCCGGCTGGTCGGCGAGGACTCCGACGGGAGCTGGACGACGGTGGAGGAGATCGACCTCGACCTGACCGCACAGGACCACCTGTACCTCGCCGCCTGGGAGCTGACGGGGGACTCCACCAGCCCGCAGATGCTCATCGCAGAGGTCGAGCTGCCCGACGACACTCTGGGGACGGACGCATCGGCCTTTGAGTGGGTGCTCGGTCCCACCGATGCCAGCCCCGGCGCACTGCCCACCAACGCCCCGCCGACCGAGGCGGCACTCACCGCGCTCATCGAGGACGCCACCGCCACTGGCTCCTGGGAGCTGCCGTCGGTCGAGGACAGCCGCAGCGCGTCCCCCTGGGGTGCCACCGTCAGCAGCGCGTTCACCAGCGCCGCGATGTTCATCTGGGGCGACACCTTCGACAGCGACTCAGTGACCAACTCCGAGGACACCTACGCGCTCTTCCGCTCCATAGCCCCCGTGGTCACACCGCGCGGGAACATGGAGCTGTCCGAGATCCCCACCACGATCACCTTTCGGACCGACTTCACCTTCACCGGCAGCCTCTCCGCGACCACACTCCACCTCGACTGCACCCTCGACGACGGCGCGGTGTTCACCCTCAACGGTGTGGAGGTGCTCCGGGAGAACATGCCGGCTGGCACAGTCGACGCCACGACCCTGGCCACCGCTGAGGTCACAGACGCCACAGACTTCTCCGCAGACATCCCCGCCGCAGCCCTGGTGGGTGGGCTCAACGTGCTGGCGGTCGAGGTCCACCAGGCCACGTCTGCCGACCTGGACATGACCTTCGGCTGCACACTGACCGCCGAGAGCTGGATCGATGCCGCTGAGCCCACGATCGTCCTCAACGAGGTCGCGCCCGCGTCAGCCTCTCCGATGTGGGTGGAGCTGCGCAACGTCAGCCCAGGCACCCAGGACATCGACGGCCTCCTGCTGACTTCCTCTGCCGGCGACGAGGCCGTGCTCTCGGCGGGCTCGCTGGAGCCGGGCGAGCTGCTGGCGCTGGATGACCTGGGATTCTCAGTCGAGGCCGGCGACCGGCTGTTCCTCTACACCGCCGATGGCAGCACCCTGCTCGACGGGGTGGCAGTGGGCGAGGGCCTGCGTGGTCGCGCGGATGCTGGCGGTCCCTGGCGCACGCCCAGCGAGGCCACCCCCGGCGAGGCGAACCAGATCGAGCGGTCTCAGGACGTGGTGATCAACGAGATCCAGTACCACCGCGCGCCGCTGTCAGAGGAGGGCACGCCGGTCACCGAGCGCTCCGAGGAGTGGATCGAGCTGTACAACCGGGGCGAAGAGGCGGTGGATTTGAGCGGCTGGCAGCTCGTCGATGCTGTGGCCTATGCGCTCCCCGAGGGCACGACGCTCGCCCCGGGCGACTACCTGATCGTCGCAAGAGACGCGAAGACCATGCAGGCCGACTACCCAAAGGCCACGGTCATCGGTGAATTCAGCGGCAGCCTGAGCAACAGCGGCGACCGGATCTTGCTGCTGGATGCCCTCGGCAACCCGGCGGACGAGGTGCGCTACTTCGACGGAGGGCGCTGGCCCTCGGCTGCCGATGGCGGGGGAGCGAGCCTGGAGCTGCGCGACCCCTGGGCCGACAACAACACCGCGGAGGCCTGGACGGCGAGCGACGAGAGTCACCGCTCAGCGTGGATCTGGACCACCATCCGCGGCGTGGCGGAGTCGAGTCCCATCGGCCCGGACGGGGTCTGGGAGGAGCTGGTGCTGGGCCTGCTCGACGAGGGTGAGGTGCTGATCGACGACCTGAGCGTCGTGCAGGATCCAGACACCGCCCCCGTGGAGCTGCTCCAGAGCGGGAGCTTCGACGACATCGCGAGCTGGCGACTGCTGGGCAGCCACCGCCACAGCGAGGTCGTGCCCGACCCCGACGATTCGAGCAACTCTGTGCTGCGTCTGGTGTCCACCGGTCCGATCGGACACATGCACAACCACGCCGAGACCACCCTGCTTCAGCCCATCAGCGACCGGGAGTATGAGATCACCTTCCGCGCCCGGTGGATCTCCGGCAGCAACCAGCTCCACTCCCGGCTCTACTTCAACCGCCTGCCGCGCACGACCCTGGTGGAGCAGCCTGCGGAGTCGGGCACGCCGGGGGAAGAGAACTCCGCGATCGTGGAGAACCTCGGCCCGACCTTTGGCGACCTCAGCCAGGACGTGGCCGTGCCTGCTCCTGAGGAGCCGGTGCTCATCTCCATCTCCATCGACGATCCCGACGGTGTAGACAGCGTGACCCTGTTCTCCGCAGTCGACGGGGCAGCCTTCCAGGGCACATCCATGGTGGAGGATGAGCCGGGCCGGTGGTCCGCAGAGCGGTCTGGCGAGGCTGGCGGTGCGATCGTGCAGCTCTACGTCGAGGCAACCGACACCCTCGGCGCTGCCGCGACCTTCCCCGCCGCTGGAGCGGACTCCCGGGCCCTGTACACCGTCGACGACGGCCTCGCAGAGACCAACGGCCTGCACAACCTCCGCATCCTGATGACCACAGCCGACGCCGACTGGCTGCACGAAGACGTCAACCTGATGAGCGACGACCTGGTCGGGGCGACGGTGGTCTACGAGGAGACGGAGGTGTTCTACGACGTGGGCGTGCGCCTCAAGGGCAGCGAGCGGGGGCGGCCGACGGAGGTTCGCCTGGGCTACGGCATCCGGTTCCACGACGAGCAGCCCTTCCGAGGCAGCCACACCAGCGTCCTCATCGACCGCTCAGAGGGCGTCAACTTCGGGCAGCGCGAGGTGCTGATGAACCTGATGATGACCCGCGGCGGATCGGTCTCGGGGGAGTACAACGACCTCATCCAGCTCCTGGCCCCCCGGTCGGCGTACACCGGGGCCGCGGAGCTTCAGCTCGACCGCTTCAGCAACCTGATGCTCGCCTCGCAGTTCGCCGACGGCAGCAGCGGAACGCGCGTTGAGTACGAGCTGATCTACTACCCGACAACGACCGACGACGGCACACCAGAGGGCCTCAAGCTGCCCCAGCCCGACAGCGTGAGCGGCACGTCGATCACCGACCTTGGCGACGACCGGGAGGACTATCGCTGGAACTACCTGATCAAGAGCAGCCTGCGCGAGGACAACTACGATCCGATCATCGACCTGTGCCAGACCTTCTCGCTCTCCGATGAGGCATTCCTCAAGCAGTCCGACGCGGTGATCGACGTGGAGCAGTGGCTGCGGGCCTTTGCCTTCGCCACGCTGAGCGGAGCCACTGATCAGTACGGCGGTGCCGGCAGCCAGCACAACGCGCAGTTCTATGTGCGGCCCGAGGATGGCCGGGTGCTCTACTTCCCCCACGATCTGGACTACTTCTCCAGCGCCTCCATGTCAGTGGTGGCCAACGGCGATCTGTCCCGCCTGCTGGAAGACCCGATCAACCTGCGGTCCTACTATGGGCACCTCAACGACATCATCGGGCTGTCCTACAACACGGACTACCTCGCGCCCTGGTGTGAGCAGCTCGCCGAGCTTCTGCCGGGCCAGGACTTCGAGTCTCACTGCCAGTTCATCGGTGAGCGGGCGGACTGGGTGCTCAGCTCCTCGTCGGAGTCCGTGCTGGCGCGCTTCCCCGCGGTGGACTTCCACATCACGACCGGCGGGGGCGAAGACCTCAACGTCTCCGCGCTGGAGGTCACGCTGGAGGGAGAGGCGTGGGTCGATGTGCGCGAGATCGTGCTGGAGGGCGAGGCCGGCCCCCTCGCGCTCACATGGGTCGACGAGCAGACCTGGCAGGTGACCGTGCCCCTTGAGGCCGGCGACAACGATCTCACCCTCGTTGCCACCGACCTGAGCGGCGCCATCGTCGGCAGCGACGCCATCCTCGTGACCTCCAGCGACGGGGGCTGACCGCAGCCACCTGACGCTGGGGGCACACTCCCCCTCACGGCACGCGACAAGCCAACCGGGAGGGCAAGGCTGTCACCATGCCCACTCTGCGTCTTCCGGATCGCTATGAGGCTCTCAGGCCGATCGGGCGGGGTGGAAATGGCGAGGTTCGCCGGGTGCGCGACACGGTCTTAGAGCGCGACCTGTCGATCCTCTCCGATCTGCCGGGGGTAGAGGTCACGGTGTACGAGCCGTGATGAGCCGCGGGGCTGACCCCATTGAGGTGGCCGGTCTCACGAGGTCTCGAAGAAGATCCCCACCCATGCGTCGTCAGCCTCCAGGAAGATATTACGAGTGTTTCCATCATTAATCGCCACGAGCATCTGGCCACTGCGGGCGTTTGGATTCGCCAGCTCCGGGAAGACCGCCTGACCAAACGTGTTGTGCGCGCGGCAGAGGTCCGCCAGGGCCTGACAGTCCTCCTCGATGGCCTCGGTGAGCAAACGAAACGCCGCAGAGCTGGCGGGCATTGGCTTTCGTCTGTCGTGGGCATGGGGCGCAGGCGGGCGTCTGGTCAATGCGATCAATTTATCGAGTGCAGCATCGCGCAACGCGGGGACATCCTCAGCCGTCAGCGTCGGGGTGGTCTCCACCCCGATGCCCTCCCCCGGTCTGTAGGGCCACCGACCCACCTCGCCGCCAGAAGCCACCCGGGCGAGGGCCTCGCGAATCCAGCCGGCTTTTGTTGAGCGCCACTCCAGGCACCCAAAGCAGCTGATCTCCCACAGGACATGGGCGGGTGATGGGAACGCGACGTCCATCATCCACTTGCCAGGGTAGCCTGCATCGGGATCGCTGCAGAGGTACTCACCCCAGTTTCGGGCGATGTGCTCGGCAGTGATCGCTGTGCTGTCTCTCAGTTCTTCGCAGTGCTTGAGCTTCTCGAAGATGCAGCAGGCGACAAAGTCCAGCAGGTCATGGCCCGGTTCTCTTGGATGTTGGTACACTTCGAGCGTGTAGTCTCCACAGCAGAAGGGCATCCGCTGCCGGAGAAGGGTGAGCTCCGGGTCGGGGTGGTGAAAGTCGAGGCTGCTGGCAGAGGCGGTCAGAAACGGAGGCGCGAGGTCTACCCGGCGGACCGGGCGCCCGATCAACTCAAGGAGAGGGCGGAGGCGGGTTACGGTGTGTGTGTGACTGCTCATCTCTTCCTTTGCGCCTGAACCGACATCAGCGTCAGTGTAGCCCTTGAACGGGCGGCTCATTCGAGGTTGCCCCCCCTCTCTGAGTTTGAACCGGAGCCTGTCGCATTGGTCGCTCTTACCAGGGAGCGTTCGACCCAGGCCTCTCCCATTGTTCCCTTCCCAGCCCCTGGCCTTCCGCCGGGGATTTTCTACTTCTGGAGCCACCTCATGGCCTACACCACCCCGTCGTCACCGACCTTGGCAACGGCGACTACCGCATCCTCTTCACCGACACTTCTCTCGCCGCCGGCACCCCCGCCACCACCCTCTACTGCCGGACCGGCTGGAACACCGGAGACACCGACAACGCCGAGTCCGTCGAGAGTCGCATCTGTGGGATGGGCAGGCTGATGGCCGGAATCCCCAACCGCCGCCCCACGTTAGGGCATGTGGACGGCGATCTGCTGCCGAGGAGCACATGTACCGCCAAGCGCAAGAAGTTGAGGTTCGCCCTGGGCGCTGGATTCGGAGACTCGTACTGCAAGCAGATGCAACCGACCGACCGACATGTGTGCTCATCCACGGGAACCCCGGTTCACTCAGCGACTGGCAACTTGTGGCGAACCCACTACGACAAGTTGCCCACGTGGTCGTGCTAGATCTGCCCGGTTTTGGCCGAAGCCCACGCCCCGAACCCAGCCACAAATGCCTCAATTTAGAGGAACTCGCCTGTGACGTGCTCGCGGCTGGCTCGGGTGTGGGCACTGGCCCGTTATTTCTGGCGGGTCACAGCCATGGAGGAGGGGTCGCACAGTTTACGGCAGGCAAATACCCCGAGAAGGTCCGTGGGATTGTACCCATCGCCACCCTGGGCACTCCGGCCCACCCAACCTATCGGTTGCTCAGTCTACCTGGCATGAACCGTCTGATGAAGATCCTGGGCCGGTGCATTCAATGGCCCAACACCGACACCCTGGCAAGGGCCATTGTGCGCGCAGTATCCAGAGACATCTTTGCGCCTGAGAAGATGACTGCAGGCCAACTGGAAAAGGAGCTCTCGACCATAAAGAGGCGACCAGAAATTCTGCGAACCATGGTTGACGTTACCCTTAGCGCCCCGAGCACTCAGCTGGCCCAGATCGCACCAAACATCCGTTGTCCTGTGGTTTTCGTTCATGGAGAAGACGACGATTTGGTTCCGATTCGCCATGCGTACAACATGCATCGCATCATTCTGGAGGCTGGCGGACAGTCAGAGTTTGTGGGCGTCTCCAACGCTGGCCACATGTTGCTGCATTATCAGGCGGACCTGGTTGTGGAGACCATCAAGGGCCTCATCGCGCGCACCCAGTAGCTCCCTGCTCAGCCAGGGAGTGGGACCCATGCGTGCCTGTACCTTTTCTCAATAACCCCCTGTTTATCGACGTTACCGGGCTCAATATGATACCCACACGCCATGAAAATCCTCGGACTCGATGAGGCTGGGCGCGGCTGTGTGCTCGGTCCCCTGATTGTTGGCGCCTACTGCTGCGAAGCAGACAACCTCGCCGCCCTGGCCGCCACGGGCGCGACCGACTCCAAGGCGCTCTCGGCGAAGAAGCGCGAGGCGATCCTCAAGCTGCTGCCCGACCACGGCACCGCTCGAATCCTCTCGATCTCCCCCGCCCAGATCGACGCCGCCAACATCAACACCCTCGAAGAAGAGGCCTTCATCGCTCACATCCGGCACTTCAAGCCCGATGTGGTCTACCTCGATGCCCCGGTCCATCCCCGCGGCATCCCCAAGCTTCAGGCCCGCATGACCGCCACCCTGGCCGCCGACGGGCTGTCCCCGGACTGGGTGATCGAGCCCAAGGCCGACGCCAACTACCCGGTGGTCGGTGCCGCCAGCATCGCCGCGAAGGTCCATCGCGATGCCCAGATCCACGCGCTGGGACCAGTCGGAAGCGGCTACCCATCGGATCCGGTCACCCGAAAGTGGCTGCTCGGCTTCATCCAGGAGAACGCCCCCCTGCCCGACTGCGTGCGCAAGCGCTGGGGCACCATCGAGAAGCTCCGGCAGCAGAGCCTGTTCGGTTGATGCTTGGTCTCTCCATCCCGCTGCTCAACGAAGAGATCCTGGTCGAGTTCGTCATCAACAACATCCAGGCCGCGCTCGGTGACCTCCCCCACACCCTCGCCCTCGTCAACAACGGCAGCACCGACTACACCGGCCAGCTCGTCGACGAGCTGGCGCAGCGTCCCAACATCCTCGCCATCCACCTCACCGACAACGCTGGCTACGGCGGCGGCATCCTCGCCGGGCTCGACGCACTGTGTGCCCTGCCGGCTCCCCCCACGGTCATCGGCTGGTGCTGGGGAGATGGTCAGATCGATCCGGTCGTGATCCCCGAGCTTTACCGCCGCTGCCTGGCGGGCGCCGACCTCGCCAAGATCCGCCGCACCGTGCGCGAAGATGGCCAACGACGCCAGCTCCTCTCCGCCACCTACGCCAGCATCATGTCCGGCCTCGGCGCCACCACCCCCGACGTCAACGGCTGTCCCAAGCTGTTTCGTGCCGACGCCTTCGACCGGCTCGCCCTGTCTCACACCGACTGGTTTCTCGACGCCGAGGCCACCTTGAAGGCTGAAGATGCTGGGATGCGAATCGAGAATGTGCCCGCGGTGATGCGTCCGCGCGCCGCGGGAGCGAGCAAGGTCAATTGGCGAACGGTCGTGGAGTTCATTGAGAACATCGCCCGGTATAAGCTCACCCGGTGACCGTGCCCCTGCCCGAAGTGACCTGGAGAGACTGGCCGGCTCAGCAGCAGCGGGGTCGGGCGATCCTGGTGGGGGTGATGATTGTGGCGACTTCGGTGGGGGTGGCGATTCTCGATCCGATGATCGCCGCGGTGGGCAGCGTCGCGCTGGTCGCGGCGGTGTCTGAGGTGCTGCTTCCGACCACCTACACCCTCTCATCAGACGGTGTCTCGGTGAACAACGTGCTGCGCAAGCGGCAGCATCCCTGGCGGCACTTTCGCGGCTGGCGCACCACCCCGGGGCGGATCGTTCTGCTTGGGGAGGGGCCGGCGGGCATCATCCGGCGTCGTCGGACGGTGCTGCTGCGGTGTCCGGACAACCA
>JBLHNG010000098.1:0-15885 GCA_047621685.1 Myxococcota bacterium
CATCGCGGTCGGTGAGCGCTACCTGCACCTCACCGCCGTGCACCTCGCCAGCGGGCTGGCCGATCAGGACGTGCGCACCGCACAGGCGGCGGAGACTGTGGCGGCGAACGCCGGGGCGACGGGACCGGTGATCATCGGCGGCGACACCAACGCCGGCCTCTACATTGCCGATCTCTCCAGCGGGCAGGACAGCGACGGGGTCAGCCAGGCGTGGCTGTCTGCAGGATACGACGATGCCCACGCCAGCCTGCCCGTTGAGGAGCGGGCCACCGCGCCGGAGTACGGCTTCGTGCTCGACCTCATCTTTGGCCACGGGGTCGACTTCTCCGCCCCGGGCATCTGCAGCGGGGGAGACTGCGCCGGGCTGTCTGACCACTACCCGGTATGGGCCACCGCCACCCTCGCGGACTGATGCCGGCCCATCACGACCCCGGCACCCATGGGCCGTCGCAGTCGAGTGTCAGGGCGTGACGGTGATGTCTGGGCGCCTGGAGAACACCGGGTGGTCCTTGTTTGTGTAGTTAGAGACTGTAGAGAGGCTCGGCAGGTGCTCCAGCACATCGAGGTCTGTGAGCTGCGGGCAGAGCTGGATGCGCAGATCCTCCAGCGCGGTCATGGTGTGCAGCGGGGCCAGCGAGCGGAGCCGCTTGCAGCCGTTGAGGCTGAGGCTCTTCAGCTGAGTCAGCGTGGAGAGCGGCGCGAAGTCCTCCAGAAGGGGGGACGACAGCCAGAGCCCGGTCAGCCCGGTCAGCCCGGTCAGTGCTGTGATGTCGGTGCAATCGAATGAGTGGATGAAGAGGGAGTCCAGCGTCTTGAGCGACGCCAGCGGGCGGTAGTCTCTGAGCTTCCAATTGCTGCCGAGCCTCAGCGACGACAGCGCCGGCAGGGCGTCGAGCCCGGCCAGAGAGTTCAGCACACTGGCCACGTCGATGCTCAGCGAGGTCACCGAGGGAGGCAGGGAGAGCCCGGCGACGCTGGTGAGCTTCTGCGGCGCGTTGACGTTCACCGTCTCCAGCACGGAGAGCGCGGAGAGTGCTGTGAAGTCGGTCAGGTTGTGGCAGCGGTTCAGCGTCAGCGTGCGCAGGCTTCCCAGCGCCTCCAGTCCGGTGAGCGCATCGACCTTCACCAGATCGACCGTCAGTGTGTGCAGCTTCGGCAGCGCACCGAGCGCCGCCATCTGCGTGTCCAGACCCCAGGTGTCGAGCTTTAAAACCTCCAATGCGGACATCCCGGCGATCAGGCGCAGGTCTGGAGCCTTCAGGGGTGACAGGTCGACCTTCTTCGCGGGATTCTTCGCGAGCACCTGCTGAGCAAACACGACCGCATCGAAGCCGACAGAGGCCAGGATCAGCTCCTTTACGACGCCGCCTCGCTTGTCGCCGCCGTAGCTCGCCAGCGCCTTTAAGACCGCCGCAGAGGGCGTCAGCAGCGACAGCGTGCGCACACAGGCAGCAGCAGCGCCGGCCTTGCCCTTCTCCCAGTGCAGCAGGGCCGGGTCGGGATTGGTCTTGGCAAGTGTGCGTGCTTCGCTCAGCTTTGTTGGCCGCTTCATTGCTGTCCTCGGCTCCGGGGGGCTCTCATTGGCCGACAAACCTACCCCGTCTGCGGTTTCACTTCCGCGAAGCCACATGCCACCCATGAACCCACGGGACGGCAACCCCCTCGGGAGAGCTGACGTCGCTTCTACAGGCTGCGGCGCTCCAGCAGACGCTGCGCACTCCAGCGCACGGTGGAGTCGGGGTGCTCGGTGGCCTCCAGCAGGATCGCACGGCGCATCGGGTTCACCCGGGCCAGCGCTTCCAGCAGGGCGATCTGCCGATCGATGAGGGGATCATCACTGACCGCCCGACGGGAGCTGGAGGGGTAGATGACGGCGGGGATGTCCTGCTCGCCGGGCAGGTCTCGGGGCCAGAGATCGGGGTATCGGGCCGTCCTGCCCGCAGGCTGTGTGGGCGCGTCCTGCCAGATGCGCCGCTCCAGCGCGGTGTCGAGGGCTTGGGACCATTGCGCGAGCGTGGGCAGCGCGTCGGGGGCCTGCCGGATCAGACGCAGCGCGGCGGCGGCGTGGATGTGGGGCCGGGCCTGGTCGGGGAGGATGTCGAGGGGGTTGCCGACGACCTCGGCGCTGATGGAATAGGCGTCCTGGAGAGCCTCCGACCACAGGCGCCCCGCTGCCAGGGAACCGTAGGCCGGATCGCGCGACTGCCAGTATTCGTCAACGACTTCGGCGGACTTCAGCATGAGCACCCAGCCTGCTGCGGTGCTGGTGGCCGGTGGTGGGTCGTGGGCGAGGGTGGAGGTGAGGTGGATGAGGCAGTCGGCGGCGAAGTCTCCCGACGCGGCGCACAGATCGACTGCATCGCCATAGCCACCGGGGCGCTCGGATTTCAGGCGCTTCTCTGCGGCGGCGAACATGCACTCCTGGCGCCACCGAGGGGCATCAATGCTGCGACACAGCATCGCGGTTCGGGTGGTGTCGCGCTGCGTAGCGGCCTCCAGCGCACGTGCGGCGGCGCAGGCGGTGGCGTCGAGATCAGGCGGACAGACCCGGGGTGCTTTGCCGGTGAGGGTGGCGAATGGATCGGGCAGGGACGTTGGAAGCATGAAGGTCTGGGCTGGTCCCGGGGCGGCGCGCGTGCCGACCTTCGTGGTCTGGTGCGGGCTCCAGAGGTGCGGGCGCTGCAGCACGGTCATGCATCGTTTGTGCATCGCTGGTTCCGACAGCAGCGGACACAGTGCCCCAGCACGCTCGGGGTGGGCCTCCAGCAGACCCTCCAGCGCCGCCAGCCGGGCGATCGGATCGGCCATTGACGCCAGCGCGACGGCGGCATCGGCAGGTGGGGCGCTGTGCAGCGACTCCGTCGCATCCGGCTCGGTCGAAGTGCAGCCCAGTGTGAGCACGAGCAGGTGCCAACCAGTACGCATGGCAACGGTGTAGCCGGTCTGATCTGGGAGATCGACACTCCTCCCGGCATCCACAGCACGCTTCAGCCTCAGCCGAGGAGACGCAGGGGACGTCCGCTTCGTTTGGAGACATCCTCGACAGGCTCTCCGCCCAGACCCACCGCAGCTTCACCAGCGTGCAGAGAGGTACACCTTCATGAGTCCGCCGTCCCAGGTGAGCGGGCTGGTGCCCGCGACCGTCGAGTGAAGGGGCACCCATGTTGAGAACAGCAGCAGGGCTACAACGCTAAAACGCGAACGATTCGACACATTTGTTACGGTAACCGAAGACTCCCTTGGTGTATGTGCAAAAAACCTACCGCGACCCGGCCCATCCCTGCCGCTGTGGATCAGCAGCTCTCAGGGCGCGATGACCTCTGCATACAGCCAGTGGTTGATGATGCCCATTGACCAGAAGTCGCTGTTGTCGTGGGGCAGCCGGACCAGATCGTCTTCGATGAAGCCCAGGCGGGCGAAGACTGTAGTGACGTCCTCTGGATCCACGTCGGCGGTGAGGGTGTCCCAGGGGACCACCAGCTCTCCAGTGGTGGCGTCTGAGGTGCAGCTGACGCTGGAGAGCACGCTGTAGCCCTGGCCGGCGTAGAGGGTCCAGTTCACCCGCTGTGCGGTGGTGTCAGTCCAGGTGAAGGTGATGTCTTCTCCCCAGGTCACCTCCGCAGCAACGCCCCAGTCAAACGACGGCTCAGAGGGCAGGGTGGGGATCAGCAGGGCATCCTCGACCGTCATCGCCGGGAGCTGGTCGGTGACCTCTGGCAGCCCCAGCGACATCGACTGACCGCTCCACAGCGCTGGATCGACGTCAGCCTCGACGTAGTAATACGTCGGCGGCTCGTTGCCGTTGGAGAGCATCGCCAGAGAGCCGAGGTCGTCGGAGCCAAAGGTCAGGTAGCTGCCGGCGTCTATCGGTGCCCATTCGTAGGTGCCTCCGCTGCACTCGCCGGCTTCTGGGTAGACCATCGGGTAGCTCTCCTCCGGCAGCAGCGGTTCCTGGAGGATGACCTCAAGCTGCACGAACGGGCCGTAGGGATCAAGGGTGGTGTATGCCGATCCGATGGTGAACCAGGTGCTGTCATAGACGTGCAGGAACGTCTGCGAAAACCCGGTGATCATTCCGGTGGCGTCGGGGTAGTAGGTGAATGCATCCTCCACCATGGTGTCGGTGACCCCGGCGGCGAGGGTGACATCGACGAGACCCGGGCTGCCAGCGGGAGTCTGTGCGGTGAGGCTCTCCGCGGTGGCCGAGAGGATGCTGCCCTCTGTCTCGCCAAACCACACCCCGGTGACCGCGTCCATGTCGGTGCCGGTGATCGTCACGGTGCTGCCCCCGGCGTCGGTGCCGTGGGGGGGGGCGACCGGGCCGCCGGAGAGGTCGACGTCCGGCCACGCGATCTCGGTGGAGGCGGACGACTCCAGCACAGTGAACGCGGTCCAGGTGGTGAGGATGGATGCCTCACAGTCGTGGTCAGTCTCCAGCGACCAGCGGGTCAGCCCGCCGCTCATCGCAGAGACATCGAGGGTGGGGAACAGCGGGTCGAGGTCGGCATCGTCGATGTCGATACGCTCGATGGTGACGTTGGTGACGTCGTATTCGCTGGTGATCAGGGCCTCGACCGAGAGGACATCGTCTGTGCAGTCCACGCTCACGTCGAGAAACTCGGGCTCAGGCGGATCGAGGAGATCGTCGGTGTCGAAGTCGCAGCCGATGGTAAAGAGAAGGATCATTCTCCACACTCCCCGAACATCACATTGAGGGTCGGCAGGATGCCGATGACCGCGCAGACCATCTCAAGCACGTAGTAGAAGATGACGACGAGCATCAGGATGAGCATCAGGGCGATCGTGCCGCCAGGGGTGAACACGCCCACTGTGCCGGCAAGCCAGGTGATGGTCTGTGCGAACGCGATGAGGGCGGTGATGATGCTGACGAACCACAGCACGACAATGATGAAGGCTGCGATTTGATTGCACTGCTCGGCGGTGGTCTCGGTCAGCTCTCCCTGGATGGCACCAAGCACCGCGGACTCCGTCTGCCCCAGGACCTCTTCCGTCAGATCGGCCGCGAGCCAGGTGGTCCAGCTTGCCTTGAGGTAGGCATACGCCTCCGGCAGCTCATCGACGAACTGGGCCATCTTCTCGGCGGTCTTGCCGACGGCCTTGTGGATGGCGCCCATCCAGCCGGTGAAGAAGCCCACCCAGGCGACGACATCGCACAGCTCGCTGATGTCTGTGGGAGGCGGTGGAGGCACCGGACGGAGCGGCATCCGGCGCATGCTTCGGGCGGACCAGCTGTCGACGTCGTCGTCAGAGGCCATGCCGGACAGTGCGGCATCGAGGTCGCTGCTGGAGGCGGCCAGGGACACGCCAGCCGTCACCCCCACCCGCGTGGACTGCATCTGCCCCAGCAGGAGGTTCATCCCGCCCTGGCCGCTGAGCCCTTTGTCGAACATCTGCTGGCGAAGCTCCGCCTCGTCGGCAGCCATGCTGGTCGCTGCATCGGCATCTCCGGGAACCGTGTCGCTGCCCAGAGCCTCCCTGATCTCTGCCGTGGCCGCCGGAAGGCTGGCCCGTATCGCCACACAGGACGCCGACAGCTCTGAGATGATGGCCTCGGAGAGCGCGGTGTAGTCGTGGGTGCTGCTGCCCCGCGCGGCCATGTTCTCGCCGAAGCCAGCCGCGACGTTGGCGACCACTCCGTTGAGGCTGTGGGTGGCGACATCGGCCGTGTCATCGTAGCCTGCAGCCCGGAGCGCCGCGATCTCTGCGGTCGCGCCGGCCACCAGGGTCTCAATGCGATCGGCCCAGGGGCTGTTGGCGAGGACGGCGGTGAGTCCGGCGGTCAGCCGATTGGTGTCGAGCGTGGGCCGGGTGATGGTGTCGGTGGGGGTGTCCGAGCTGCGGCTTGAGCTGGGCTCGCCGGTGCATCCGGTCAGGGAGAGCAGTGACAGCGACGGCACTGCAGAGAGCAACATCGAGATCGTGTCGCGACGGGAGTGATTGGTCATCGCATTCCAATTTTTCAAGAGTTGATTCTACTTATACCGAAACGGCAACGAAGTTGGCTTCCCCGGAGGCGTTTTCGCGGGTAAGAGGCACAAGCGACGTCTTGCCTCGCCGACCACCCTGGCCGCAACCTGGATTGCCCGGTGCTGAGGTACTCCCCCCTTCCAGGGTAATCTTGCTTGTTCTATGCAACGATGGCTCTCACACTCATGCCCATTTTAAAGCGAGCAGTACCATGAGCAATTCCGAGTCCAGCACCGAACATCACATCGAGACTTTCAAGGCCACCGCTAGCGGCAGCGGCTGGCCCACCGGCGTCGCCATCACCGACACCGAATGGAAATTTCAGGTCGATGAGTCCGTCGAGGACGGCGGCTCCAACTCTGGCCCAAACCCGATGCACCATTTGGTCGCCTCGCTCGCCGGTTGTCAGAACGAGCAGGCGCAGGTGGTCGCTGAGGAGCTCGGGATTGAGGCAAAGCAGATCGAGATGACGGTCGCAGTTGAGTTGAACCTCGACGGGTTCATGGGGGTCGCGGACAGCTCGGACGGTTGCTTCCAGAGCGTGACGCTCACCGCCATCGTGCACGGCATCGACACCGCCCAGGCGACCGAGCTTGGCAAGCGCGTTGACGCCCGCTGCCCGATCCTGAGCGTGCTCCGCTCGGGTGGGGCAGTCATCACGACGAGCTGGACCGCCGGCTGACGTTCAGCACCACCCGCCCGAAGACGCCCCTGCCTTCCTGATAGGTGTGGGCCGCGGAGGCTTCCTCCAGTGCAAAGGACCGATCAATCACAACCTGGAGTTCGCCGCGACCGACGCGCCCGATCAGCGCGTCGATCATTGGATGGACGCGATCGTACTCCGCCCTCAGAGCACCACCAAGGTAGACGCCGCGTAGGGTGTTGTTCTTTTCCCACAGCGCGCTGGCGGCGATGTCTGAGCCAGAGCGGGCGGCGACCCCGACGCTGACCAGGGTGCCGCGATTGGCCAGCGCGGCCACACTGCGGACGAGCACATCCCCGCCCACCGGGTCGAGGATCAGGTCGACCCCACGACCGCTCGTTCGTTCCGCGATGACCTCGACGAAGTCGTCGCGGACGTAGTTGATGCCGTGCTCAAGGCCCAGCGTTCGAAGGCGATCGAGCTTGTCGTCACTCGAAGCTGTCGCAAAGACGGTCACCCCAGCGTGGGCGGCGAGCTGTATCGCCGCCATCCCCACACCTCCAGCTCCCCCGTGGACAAGGACCGTCGCTCCTCGCTCCAGCCCCCTCCCGGCCTCCAGGCACTCCTGCGCGGTGCCAAACGCAATGGGAACGCATGCGGCAGTCGCGAGGTCCATGCCGTGCGGGACGGGCCAGGTCATGGCCGCCGGCACCGAGCGACGCTGTGCGTGTGAGCCCGCCTGGCCGAGGGTGACGACACGGTCGCCGACGCTCGGTCGGTCGACACCGGCGCCGACCTGCCGAACCACGCCCGCGCACAGATACCCGACGACGTGCGGTCGAACCGGCAATGGCGTGTAGGCCCGCGCCAGCAGGTCACCCCCTTCGAGGCTGATGGCCTCGACCTCAATGGTCACGTACCCGGCCCGACAGTCCGGGTCTGCGATCTCCTCGTAGCGGAGGACGCTCGGGTCCCCATTCTCATAGATGACGGCTGCTTTCATGGTGATATCTGCCTTTTTAATCGGTCACGGAGCGCGTTCCAGGGTGAGTCTGGTAACGGTCCCTGCCCACACCTGTCCCTCTCGACGATACGAACAATGGTGCCGGGATGATGCGCTGAGGTCGCAATGGGATGAGCGAGGTACCGTAGCCTGGAGTGATCAGGAGACTCAATGGCCGCACCACCCGGCAGCACCCGTGCACGCACTTCGCTCCTTCGTCGGCGTCAGCGGCGTCGGGGGGCCTGGGGAGATGAGCAGGGGGCGGCAGACGCGCTGCAGCGGGCCCTCCAGCAGGAGCATCCCCACGCCCTGATCCTCCTGGCCCGTCAGACCGGGCGCCCTGAGGACCGTCGCCGTGCCGAGGATGCACTGCGTGCCCACCCAGGCGTGCTGCTCTCCGCGGAGCTGACCGACGCACATGCCTACCGGGAGGACACCCCGCCGGTACCACCAAGGCACCTGATGGACCCGGTGGGAATGACGGTCGAGCGGGACATGGACGGCATGCAGTACCGGGTCTCGACCTGGGAGAAGCTCGCGCCGCTCGTCCGAGGGGTCCGGTGGTCAGTGCTCATGGCGGTGCTCTCCGGGGTGGGCATGCTCGCGGCGACCGGTGCAGGGTGGTCGAGCGAGGGGCTCACGGGTGCGGTGATGATCCTACTGCAGACCGGCATCATCGGCGGCGTCGTGCTGGCGATCCTGGGGGTGGCTGCCTTCCTGCTGCTTGTGGTCCTGGGGCGGAGGTGGATGCGCGCAGAGATCTCCATCGACCGATCCGGGATGCGGATTCAGACCCCGAAACGTGTGGAGAAGATCCTGTGGGCGGAGTGCGCTGACCTGCGCCGGCGCGGGCGGCTCATCGAGGTGCTTCGGGGTGGCGACTGGGTGGCGCTTCCCTCGCCCAACGGGGTGAGCGATGCCCAGTGGCTGGAGGCGCTCATTCGCGAAGGAATCCGCGAGAGTGATGATGAGCCGGATGCAATTCCGCAGAACATCGCCGCGGCGCTCTCAGCGCTCCAGCAGCGTCAGTGATTTCTGGCACCAGTCAGCGGGCCGGACCGTATCCAGCCCGACTGGTGCGCTTTTGTCTGAGACGGGGTTTCACCCCCAAGCCCCCCGCTGCGCGCTGACATCCTCTCACACAGACTGTCCGCCAGAAGGGGGCGACATGACCGGTGCCTGATTTCTCACCAGCCCTCAGACTTCCCCAGCAGCGCACCCAAACGCACCATACTCAAAGCATGGCTCCCTCAAACACATCCACCAGACGCTCCATGCATCGGGTTGGTCTTGGGTGGTGGGTCGGCATGCCACTGGCTGCGGTTGCAGCGCTCGGTGGTCTGGTCTCTGGACTTGGCCTGCTCGGGCCGGTCCTCAACATCTGGACCCTGGCACCCTTCCTGCCGCTCTCTCGACCCTTCGACTGCATGATGGGCCTTGCCGGTGGGGCCTTCATCGCGCTGGCCCTGAGCCGCACCCCCAAGAAGATACTGGCCCGTCCCTCCGGGGTCACCGTCTCCCGAGGGCTGCTGATCGGGCTGCCTTCACGGCGCCATCCGACAGCCCGGATCGAGGGCATCGTCGCCAGACGGGTGCAGTCCCATCGAAAGGATCAGCGTGCGGTTTACCGCTATCCCCTGTTCCTGAAGCTCTCGGACAATGCCGAGGTCGAGCTGCACCGGTACGATGAGATCCGCCACGCCCGGTCCGCTGGTCTGGCCATCTCCGCTGCCCTTGGAGAGCCCGAAGGCTTCTTCACCGAGCCGCTGCCTGGTGACGGGTAGGGCAAACAATTGTCGTTATTCCTCGCTTCAGCAGACCCGCCACAGCACGGCGGCTGTCAGGGGAGAAGCGGATGGTGTTCATCCAGGGGGCGTAGGGGTGACCGATGGCCGACCAGGCCGCCTCACCAGAGCGCAGATCGCGGACCTGCACGATGCTGCCGTTCGGCACTACGCCTACGAATTGTGCAGGCATCGGTCTGGGCGCTGGGCGCTCTGGCAGGCGCTGATACACTCCGGCCATGCCCAGGCTCCAGATGCTCCCAGGGGCCAAATCCGCCCACGTCCGTCACCAGCCCTCCGACCCACCACCTTGAGGCGACACATGTCTCCCGCTCCCCGGCCAGCCCTCACGCTGGTGTGGCTGCTCCTCTGGAGCGGTGTCAGCGCATGCAGCGTGGTGCCCTTGTCCGACCTGCGCCCCGATGGCTTTGGTGTCGACGGCATCTCCGCCGAGTCCGAGGCCCTGGGTCGGGCTGTGCTGGCCCAGGCCGCCGAGGCCCACGGCGGGGCGACCTGGGGTGAGCATCAGACCTGGCAGACGGTGCTGGAGGACCGCTGGTCCAAGGACTGGCTCATCGCGCGCCGCTCCCCCTGGCCCGACGACGTCACCATGCTTCAGCTCCAGTTCTCACCGGGCACGAGCAATGGCCGGGTCGAGTTCCTGGACGGCTCGATCAAAGGCACCGCCTGGGGATTTGCCGAGGGACGCACCTACGCGCAGGCTCCAGGCGAGGCTCCTGTGTGGGACGAGGCTCCGCGCATGGCCAGCCGCCTGCCCACCATGCAGTTCCTCCTCGAGTTCCCTCAGCAGATCACCAGGGCTCAGTTCGTGGGTCACATCGGGCAGCGCCAGGTCGACGGCCACACCACCGAGGTGGTCTTCGCGTCCTGGGGCAGCATCGCGCCGGACCCCACCTTCGATCAGTTCCTCGTCTACGTCGACACCGAGAGCCACCACATCCTCGCCATGCAGTACACGGTCCGAAAGAGCGGAAGGACGCTACTGGGCCACCGCTTCTGGAGCGACCTGCGCACTTCGGACGGCGTGCTGCTGCCCTTCTTCCAGACCTCTCTGCACGACTTCGAGGACGGCGACCCGGTGCACAGCTTCATCGTCTCGGACTTCTCCTTCGACACCGTGAGCGCCGAATCCCTCGCCGACCCAGACCAGAGTCGCGACTGATGGAAGTGCTCCTGACCGTGCATCGGGCCAGTCCCCCCCCGTTCGGCTCCCACCTCGCGCGCGTGACCTGGACACCAGCCAGGGTGTGAGGAGCACATACGAGCCGTGGGGTGAAGACACCAGCGAACCCCGTGAGTTCGCTGTTGGCGTCCGTCTATAGAGTCCTCCCGCAGCGGTCAGCGTTGCAGAGGAGCCTGCCCATGGACGGCGTCTGAAGTGATCTGAGTGGCCAGGAGATCCACGAAGGCCCGCACCTTCTGTGCGAGGTGACTCCGGCTTGGGTACGCGACATACATCGGCAGCGATCCGATGTTCCACTCCGTCAGCACCCGAACGAGTCGGCCAGCCGCCAGGTCCTCATGCGCCAGCAGGGGTGGGAGGAACCCGATGACCATGCCGCCGAGGGTGACCTGCCGCACCAGCTCGATGCTGTTGGCCACGCAGCGACCGGGCAGCGACACATCGAGCTGCTCGTGACCATTGTCGAAGGGCAGCGTGGCGGTGTCCTCACTGTGTCCATAGATCATGTTTGAATGCCGGGTCAGCTCGCTGGGGTGAGCGGGGGCGCCGTGTCGGGCCAGATACGCTGGACTGGCCAGCATCCAACCCTCCATGTGAGCCAGCTTGCGGACCACCAGTGACGAGTCGGGCAGTGCGCCGATTCGGATGGCCAGATCAATGTGTTCATCGACCAGGTTGATGTTGCGTTCACTGATCACCACCTGCACGGACATGCCGGGGTTCTGCTCCAGATAGGCCACAACGACCGGTCCCAGCAGGGTCGCGGCGAAGAGCTGAAAGGTCGCGACGCGCAGGGTGCCCTGGGGAGCTTCGGCGTGGCTCTGCACCCAGGTGTGTGCCTGCTCGGCAAGCTCTACGGCCTGCAGCCCCCGCTGGTAGTACCCCTCGCCGATCTCAGTGAGCTGCACGCTGCGGGTCGTGCGCTGAAGCAGCCGCACACCCAGACGCTTCTCAAGCTCCTGCACCCAACGACTCACCGTGGAGCGTGGCATGTCGAGGGCGCGGGCAGCGGCAGAGAACCCTCCCTGCCGAACCACCTCTACAAAGACGCGCAGCTGATTCAGATCATCCTTCATTGTCTCTCCAGTGAGACAACTTATCCCATTAATGGTCATCGCTAATATCGTCACGGGGCTTACTTTCAGGAGGAACTCAGCTCAAGGAGCCCCACATGAAGGCGATTCGAATCCACGGCTACGGCGACCTCGACACCCTCATCTATGAGGATGCGCCGCTGCCTGAGCCCGGCCCCGCAGACGTTCGAGTCCGGGTGCATGCCGCTGCGGTGAACCCGGTGGATTGGAAGATTCGCGCGGGCTACCTCGCTGCAATGGTGCCTCACCAGATGCCGCTCACCCTGGGGTGGGACGTGTCGGGTGTCGTGGAGCAGGTCGGCGCGGACGTGACCCATCTCTCGGTGGGCGATGCGGTGTACAGCCGCCCCGACATCACGCGAAACGGCACCTACGCCGAGTATGTGGTGGTGCGGGCCTCCGAGGTGGCCGCCAAGCCGGCGACCCTGTCCCACAACGAAGCCGCCGCAGTGCCGCTGGCGGGGCTCACAGCCTGGCAGGCGCTGTTCGACCACGCGCAGTTGAAGGCGGGCGAGCGGGTGCTGATCCATGCCGGTGCGGGCGGTGTGGGCAGCTTCGCGATTCAGTTCGCCAGGTCAGTCGGAGCCCATGTCATCGCCACCGCGTCTGCTGCCAACGAGGCGCTGGTTCGCAGCCTGGGTGCGGACGAGTTCGTCGACTACCGCTCTCAGCGCTTCGAGGAGGTGCTCGCCAAGGTCGATGTGGTTCTCGACACCATCGGCAGCGACACACAGACGCGGTCGATCTCGCTGCTGAAGTCTGGCGGTCGCCTGTTCTCGGTGGTGGGTGCCCCGGATGCGGATGCGCTCGCGGCGGTGGGGGCCACAGGCGGTGCCTTCATGGTGCAGCCCAGCAGCGAAGCGCTCACCGAGATTGCCCAGCTGATCGATGCGGGCACAGTCCGGGTCCTCATCGACTCGGTGTTTCCGCTGTCGGAGACGCGCGCCGCCCACGAGAAGAGCCAGACCGGCCGGGCGAAGGGCAAGATCGTGCTCGAAGTCGTGCCCGCGTAGGCGAGCAAAGGAACTCGAAAACAACCACCAGAGAAGAGGAACAATACATGCTTAAATCACTCTTGGGAATCGCTCCAAAGCAGGAACCAGATGGGTCATTCAGTCCATCAAAAATCGCCTTGAAACTTTCGACCTCGGATGTCTCTGACTTCGAACAGATTCCGTATGCCGCGTATCAAGGCAAGCGATCGAAGATCCTGGTGGTCTTCACGGAACAGAAGAACATGATGATGCAGAATGGGAAAGAGTTCTCGACGGGCAACCATCCCGTAGAAGCGCTCTTGCCGATGCTGCACCTGAAGAACGCAGGCTTCGAATTCGAGATCGCGACCTTGAGTGGAGAGCCGGTCGTCTTTGAGATGTGGGCCATGCCGCGAGGAGACACAGCGGTTGTCGGCATCTATGAAGAGCTGAAGTCCAGCTTCGAGCATCCAAAGCGCCTTCAGGACGTCGTCGATGGCTTCCTGGACGAGATCGGGTCGTACGCTGCGGTCTTCGTACCCGGTGGTCATGGTGCAATGTTGGGCATTCCTGAAGACCCGAACGTCGGAACCATCTTGCGATGGGCTCATGAACACGACCTGTTCACCATCAGCCTCTGTCACGGCCCGGGCTCGTTTCTGGCCACGGCATTGGAGGGGCACAAGTTCCTCTACAGTGGCTACAACATGGCGGTCTTTCCCGACTCCGTCGACAAGATGACGCCGATGATCGGCTACCTGCCCGGTCACATGCCGTGGCGTCTGGGAGAGAAGCTCACAGCGCTCGGGGCTCAGATCGTGAACACCAAGAGCGACAAGACCTGCTGCGTCGACCGACACCTCATCACCGGTGCGAGTCCGCTGGCTTCCAACGAGCTCGGAAAGCTGGCCGCGACGACGTTGCTGGAGCACCTGGCGTAGAGCGCATCAGTTCAGCGCCGATGAACGCCCGGCTGGATGCGCTGACCGCGATCACTTCCGTGCTGCGGGCATCGCTTCAGCAGGGGATGTCGGTGTAGAGCTCGCGGTTGTTGGACTCATCGCATTCGTTCTGCACTCCCACACCGGTGCCGTCGTCGTCGATGATCACCAGCAGGTTGCCGCTCCCGACCTGATCCGCGGTCAGTGTGAACAGGATGGAGTCGGTGCTGCGTCCGGCGGCGATGGTGCTGGAGAGCTGCTGCGACTCGATGAGCACCGGGGAGCCGCCGCCCACCTGGAACAGTGACACCCACAGACCCGCTGCGGAGTCCAGCCCGCCGAGGTTCTCCGCCTGCACCGTGACCTCGACATGATCGCCTGCCTCACAGCCCGAGAAGCAGGAATCCACGACACTCACCCGAAGATCAGTGGCCGCGTCATCGACCGTGGGACGGGCGCGGAAGACGTTGTAGACCTCCCATGAGCGGGGTGCCGGGCTGGGAACCGACCCATCGGCGTTGACGTTGGTCATGGCGAAGTCGTGAACCGGCCAGGTCGGCCCGGAGGGTGCCCAGCCATCGCCGTTGTGGCCGAGCACGGTCACGCCCTTCCAGATGGAGCCGTTGGAGGCGATGACGATCTCTGCGGAGCCATCTCCGTCGACATCGGCCACCACCGGGTACTCCCACAGGGTCGCAGAGGTGTGGCTGGTGTTCTCATACAGCACCGAACCCGTCGCACCGTCGTAGATGCGCAGCCGCTGCTCGTCGGCGTAGAGCACCTCATAGGCCCCGTCTGCGTTGACGTCGTAGCCGCTGCACCCGGCGATTCCGGAGCTGTCGGTGATGGTGGCGGACCACATCGGGGTGCCGTCGATCTCAAACATCTCCAGCTGCGAGCTGGCGGGCACGGCGATCTCGACCTGCCCATCACCATCGAAGTCGGCAACGGAAGGCGGACCGGGCCGCGACGAGCTTGTGTTGAGGGACACGGTGCGGATCAGGGTGCCATCATCGTCGACGATGTGGAGGAGATTCCCCGTCACCCAGAAGCTCTCTCCGCCCGCATCGCCGTCGATGTCCGCCACCGCCGAGAAGACGCTGTCGCCGCTGCCGCTCACGCTCCACTTCACCGTGCCGTCAGGGGCGTAGGTGTTCTCTCCCAGCAGAATCTCCTGGATGCCGTCGGCGTCGAGATCAGCCACCACCGGCGCACGCCAGCTCGTCGACAGGCTGCCCAGTGTGGCCACCGTGGCGCCGTTGGTGCCCTCGACCACCGCGATGTCGAAGACGATCTCCACATCACCATCGCCTTCCAGATCGGCGACAACGGGCTGGGGGTAGCTCTGCCAGCCGAAGGGCGCGGAGGTCCACAGGGTGGTGCCCAGACCGCTGACCGCTGCGACCTGCCCGGAGGTGGTGGCGGCGATGATGTCGGGGGTGCCGTCGTTGTCGACATCGGCAATCGCCACCCCGGCGTCGCCACTGAAGCCAGACCGCTCGAAGATGACCCCGGAGCCGTCGCCATGCAGCGCAACGAGGGTGTTGCTGCTCCAGGTGGTGAAGACGATGTCGGGTGAGTCCTGCTCGTTGATGACGCCGTCGTTGTTGTCGTCGGTGAGGTTGCCCACCGCCGGCATCACGATCACCCCAGAGCCAGAGCTGACGGTGTACTGCCACTCGATGTTGACGTTCCACGGATCGGAAATCTCAATGTCAGGGGCGAGACAGGTCTCGTCGATGGTCACCGAATCCGCAGAGGCTTCCGCAGCCTCACAGTCCTCCACGACGGGCGGAGCCGAGTCGGGTGGATTCGAGTCGATGGTGCTTGAGTCTTCCCCCTCAGTGCCGTCGCCCTGGGCGATGAACTTGTAGTCGGAGCAGCCCAGGAGCAGGACGGGGAAGAGAGCGCGCATGGAAAACCTCAGCAGGAGGCTCCACGATACTCCTCATCAGAGGTGTCGAGAATCTGGATCGCTCAGAACCTCACACCAGTCCGTGCTTCTTCAGCGTGCTGATGAGCGTCATCCGGCTCCCCGTCAGCCGTCTCGCTCTGGTTGCCGTCGCAGGTGCGACAGCACCGTCTCGATCAAGCTGCACTCAGAGTCGTCCACCTGTCAGCGCCCCGCCGTGGAGGAGCCGCCTGGGTGGTGGAGAGTGTCCTCAGGTGTCCGCATCAATGATCGGGCCAGAAGAGAGGGCCACCAGGCGCACGGTCATGTCGCCCCCTTCTGGCGGACAGTCTGTGTGAGAGG
>JBLHNG010000099.1:0-15813 GCA_047621685.1 Myxococcota bacterium
GACGGCTGGGCAGGCTCTGCGCTGCTGGCCACCGAGGGCCTCACCGGCTCTGGATACCGGGAGCTGGTCGTCGGTGCATTCCTCGAAGATGGCGGAACCGTCACGATCCTGGATGCTGCAGGACCGGGCAGCAGCTCACCCGATGATGCCATCGCCACCATCACCGCAACAGCCGATGTTCGCCTCGGGCATGCCCTGGGGAGCGCCGAGCTGAACGAGGACAGCAACCTCGACCTGGTGGTCGGCGGCTACTACCAGTCGAGCCATAACGGCGCGGTCTTTGTGTTCTCCGGCCCCCTCGTTGGTGACCTGGACGAGAACGATGCAGACCTTCGCATTGACGGCAGCGATGGTATGAAGCTCGGCTACGACCTTGTCATGGTCGACGCCAACGACAGCGGCGTTCGCGATCTCTTCGCTTCAGCCCCCAACGCAGCAGATGGCGACGGGGCCGTCTATCTGTTCACCGATCTCCGCTCGGTCGAGCAGCCGGGCTCCCTCTCCATCAGCGATGCAGCCGCCACCTTCACCGGCGAAGGCAGCGGCAAGGTCAGCGTGGTGGCAGCCGGTGATGTCGACGGGGATGGCTACGCCGACATGCTGGCAGCAGGACACGAAAACGACCTCTCCGAGGGGCGGGCATGGCTGGTGCTCGGCGAGCTGTCCGGGAGCTGGGCCGCAGACGATGCAGACCTCAGCTGGCACGGAGACGACGACGGTGACGCGCTGGGGAGCGCGCTCACAATCATCGACGACCTCGACGGTGACGAGCGGGCAGATGTCGTCCTGGGCGCGCCAGGGGTCGGCTCGGATGAGGGTGCGGTGTATGTCTTCTTCGGAGACTCGCTGGCATCCTCAAGCGGGCAGCAGTCTCTGACCAGGGCTGACCTCACCCTCGTCGGGGTCGAGTCAGACGCACTGGCTGGTGCCTCTGTCAGCAGTGCCGGCGACGTTGATGGGGACAGCATTGCTGACCTCTGGGTGGGCAGTCCAGGGGTCGACTCAGGGAGCACCGATGCCGGAGCTGCCTACCTTCTCCTCTCCAGCAGCGGCCACACCGGCACAGTAGAGCTGGCGAAGGCAGACCTCCGGCTGGAAGGTGAGAACACCGGGGACTACCTGGGGGCGACGGTGATCGGTACTGGGGATCTCGACGATGACGGGCTTGATGATCTGGCCGCAGGGCTTGTCGGTGGCGGCTCAACCACGCTCACAGGCGGGGCTGCGATTGTGCTGTTCAGCAGTGCACTGAGCTTCTGAGTGTGATCTCTCAGCGCACCTTCAGCGGTTCGCTGATGTAGTCACGCATGAAGAAGACGCCGAGACCAGCATCGCCTCACTTCATATCAACAGCCAGCTCCCCTCCGACATCGCTGATCAGGTCGAGGTAGAGCTTCTTGTGGGTGACCAGGGGCTTGATGAGCACACCCTTGCTGGTCTTGGGTACAAATTCATCGACCGCACTTCGCAGCTCAAGGAGTCGGTTGAAGGCTTCCTTGACCGCATCGGGGTCCAACATGTCTATCTTCTTCTGCCCCTCAATATGCTCCATCGATGCCGCGGTCTGGGAGAAGAGTCGGTTGATGGTGGCATCCTGGCTGCCGTCCAGCCCGCCATCATCCAAGCCCACCTGCACGGTGAGCATCCAGCTTCGCGGTGTGAGTGTTGATGGGGGGAGCTTCGCGGCCCAGCCCTTCTGGGGCACATAGCGCCGCTTGACCTTGATGTCGTCGGAGTAGAGCAGCGCCAGGTACTCCTTCACCGCGCCCACGTTGGCGTCTTTCTGGGCGAGGGTCTCCCGGCTGAGCCCGATGCGGTTCATCGCAGAGACGGCGACGACATCCTTCACAACGACGGCACCATAGGCGATGGAGTACTTTGCCAGAGTGGGGTTCTGCCGCCGAGCGATCAGGTTGGCCTTGCGGTTCTCCGGGTTGTCGAGCGCTCGCTTGGTGATCTTCCAGGCTTTTTCCAGCTTCGCCTGCTCATAGATCTTGAAGATCAACTCCTCAAGAGAGACGGCCATCGACAGCCCCTTGTCTATCACCGTGGCGATGCTCTGGACCGGGGTGCCAGTGCCGACTGTTGCCATGATCTGGCCGCGACACGCAGGAGGAGGAGGGCTGCAGTGACCGACTTGTGGGCGAACTGCTCGTTACTGATTCTGCACGAAGTTCTGGATGCTCCTCAGGTCGGGATTCGCCGTCGAGAGCGACTCGCCGCGTGACTCGATCCACTTGCGCATGGCGATCGCGCGGTCAATTGCCGATGCCAGGGTGGTCGCGAACGTGATCAGGGTGCCAGCGATCGCCATCGGGGCCAGGAACTCCCTGGCAACCGCTACCCCCGCACTACCGATGGTGCTTGCTGCATTGAGCAGTGCTGCATCGCGCTTGAGGTCAGCGATCAGCGATCAGCTTGGAGATGGTCAAGAAGATCCGGGCTTCCTCGCTCCAGGCACTGCAATCCGATCCACGCTCGTCTCCTTCAGTAGAGTCAGGCATGCTCCTACTCTCCCTCCTCAGCAGCTCAACCCTGGCTCACTCCCCCCACGACAACGCCTCCGTGCTGGCAGTCGCTGACGGGATCGTGCTGACCAATGACAATGACGTGCTGGGGATCTCCGACGACGGCGGAGACACGTTCCGCCACCGCTGGTGGTCTGGCGGGGCGCCGGAGTGCGCGGCGGTGCTCTCCGCGGAGCAGTGGCTGGTGTCGAGCGCCTGGGCCGGTGTCTGGTGGACCGAGGACGACGGGGCGAACTTCACCGTGCTGGAGGACCTCGGCGCGGTGAGCGCCTGCGATCAGCGTGACGGTGTGGTGGTGGCGGCGGAGCGGGACGGCGCCTGGGAGCACCGCGACGGGGGGTGGCAGGTGCTGGGCGAGGACATTGCATGGCAGCCGGTGGATGTGCTGGCCGGCCCGGTGGTGATCGTGGTGTCGGCCGACGGGAGCGGCTGGCGCCTGGAGGATGAGACCTGGCTCCGGCTGCCGCTGGAGGGCATGCAGAGCATCGGCGCAGCGGAAGACACCCTGCTGGCGGGACTCATCGCAGGGCCAATCCACACCTCCACCGACGGCGGCGTGTCCTGGTCAGCATTGCTGGACAGCCCAGAAGATGTGGTGGCCTTGACCGGCGACGCGGGCACCTGGCAGGCCGCGACCGTCGAGCAGGCCGCCTGGGTGAGCACCGACGAAGGGCAGACCTGGCTGCTTCACGCCGACGGACTGGATGCTCCGGCGACCGGCGGGGGCGGGCCGCGAGACGGGGTGCACTTCGCGGAGGTCCGTGCCACCGACGATGGCTGGATGCTCGCCGGATTCGAGGGGGTCTACTGGTGGACCGACGGGGCCTGGCGTCAGGGCGCGCTCGACGGCATTCCCCGGGTTCGCAGTCTCGCCTGGGGGGCGTCCGACCTGCTGGTGGCCTCTTATGGCGGCGGGGTCTACCGTGGACCGGCGGACTGGCAGGCGATCTCCGACGGGATCGACTGGTCCTACCCCCGCTACATCATCGCCCCCACCGATGACCACATCCTGCTGTCGTCCAGCAGTCGGCTCTACACCACCACAGACGGCGGGCAGACCTGGATCTCCACCCGCGCCGGGCTGGCCTCAATGGGCGACCGGGTGGCGGTCGCGCCGGGGTATCCCGACGATCCCCGGATCGCTGCTTCCGGTATCGACGATGCGGGCGACATCGCGGTGAGCCTGTCGGAGGACGGCGGACTCACCTGGCAGGCGGTCGCGCTGCCGGGAGACTGCACCGCCAAGCCCCGGGCGCTGGACTGGGGGGAGGCGCTCTGGGCGGGGTGCGGCAGCGACGGAGCGCTGTATCGCTCCGAGGACGGCCAGGTGTGGGAGCAGGTCGCCACGATCGGCAGCTCCATCGAGCAGATCCGCGCCCAGAGCACCTCCCCGCTGCTGGCGACCCGCGACGGCCTGTATCAGTGGCACATGCCCGACGGCGTGCTGGAGTCGGTGGCCCTGGCGGGGGTGGCGGTCTCCGGGGTCGCGGCCCACCCCGACGGCGATCTCTACATCGCCACCCTGGGCGCGGGGCTGACGATCCTGACGACCGAGGGCGACCTGCGCTTCGACGTCGGACCCGACACCGCCGTGCTGGAGTCCATCGACATCTCCGCCGACGGACAGGTCGCGGTGGGCGCTCGGGACGGCGCCTGGATCCTGGAGGACGGCGCATGGTCGCGGATGTCCTACGACCGCCTCGACGATCAGGTCCAGCAGTGGGCCTTCTCGGGCTGGCAGAAGGAGGCGGCCGAGGAAGCGATCAGTCAGTCCATGCAGCGCGGTGATGCAGGCGCGGTGGCCCGTGTGGGCCTTGAGGCGGCTCAGGTCCGGCTCATCGGCGCGATCACTCCCGACGGCGCCCTCGACATCTCGGTCGATGGCGGGGAGCCGGAGCGTGTCACCTCCGGCGGCAACCTCACGATGCTGTGGGCGGCGGATCTGGAGCCGGGCTGGCACGAGCTGGTCCTGGAGGTCACCGCCGGGAGCGTGGCCATCGACGCCATCGAGCGCTGGCGGTCCGACGCCCCGGCACTGCCGACCGTCGGGGCCATCCCGCCGGTCGCTGCCGAGGGCTGCGGCTGTCAGGGCGGCGCGCCCGTCGGTGGGCTGCTGCTGGTGCTGCTCGCCGCGCTGCCCCGCCGTCGGGTCTCCCCGCCGGACTGAGCCCTACCCGCCGTACCGCTCGCGGATCGCCCGGTACAGCTCCTGGTACTCCCCGGTGTTCGACAGCACGAGGTCCGGCCGGCTGCTCCCGGCGGTCAGCAGCGTCACCGAGCCGTTCTTAAACGCCTTGCCCAGCATCCCCTGCCCTTGCTGGATCGAGTCAATGCGGTCGAACAGGACGGTGGTGTGTGAGCGGTACAGCACCCCCTCCTCGATCACCGCCCGGTCTGCCTCTACCCGATACACCTTCCGCTTCACCCGCAGCACCACATACGGCGCCATCAGCCAGAGGGGCGGGAAGAAGAAGCCGACGATCACCAGGGTGGCCAGAGCATTGGCGACTGCAGGATGGAACTCCGCTCCCTGAGCGACCTCACCCCCAGCCGTTGTGACCGCCTCCGGCTCAATCCGCCCCAGCAGCAGCGGGTCGAGGGTCTGCGTGAACGGCTCGACATCGGGCAGGTAGTGGGCGGTGAAGGTGTTGGGCACCACCGCGCCCTGTCCCTTGCCAGTCTGGATCTGGGTCTCGCCCGCCACGAAGACGGTGAGACGCCCGCGGCTGGTCCCGGCATACCGGCGGACCGAGAGCTTCTTGATGTCGTCGTAGCGGGCGTGGGTGTGGCGCTTCCAGAAGATGCCAGCCCGATGCTCGATGTGGTGCTCGTGCAGGGTGAGCCGCTGCTGCCGGTAGCGAACGATCAGGAGCGGGAACGACACCGCGATCAGTCCAAGAAGCGGGATGATCGGGAGGATCAACTCCCAGCTGACTGCCACCGCGAGGATCAGGCTCACAAAGACCAGGATCGGCAACATCAACACCCCGACCACATGGGCACGCAGCCAGACCAGGGGGCCAAACGACGCCGGGAACTCACTGCGCGCCGGGCCACCGGGGATGCCCGCCTGACGCAGCAGGGCCGGGAGGTCGACGGCGGAGCGCGGCACATGCGCGAGGTCGAGGGGAGTCGAGGAGCCGATGCTCCAGATCCGAACCGTGAAGGTCCCGAACAAGGAATCCCACGGCGAGGTCCGCACCTGAACCCCGGTGACCTTGTCGTAGGCAAACTCAAGCTGCTGGCGGCCAATGAGGGTGAACTCGCTCGCCACCGAGGACGGCCCCACGGTGTAGGTCGTGCCCAGCGCCCGGAGGAAGGCACCGCCGAGGAAGGCCCGGACGGTGGACATGCGCAGCTGAGCGGTCCAGGCTTCCCCTGCGGGCACCGACTGGGCTGACGGTCGAGTGGACGGTGCGCCCGACTCCTGCTCGGTGGCGGCGGGCTGCTCTCGCTTCACCTGCTCCAGCTGCTCCCGGGAGGCCTGCGCAGCATCGACCCGTCCCCGAAGCGCTCCCTGAAGCGCAGGACCATTGGCCAGCCGCCGAAAGGCAATCTCCGCGCCGCTGCCCTGGCAGCTCACCCGGACGTCATACAGCCCCAGGATCCGGTCGAGGAAGGTCTGCTTCGTGGAGGCATCAGCAATGTTCTCGTAGGGAATGAAGGCGTTGGTGCGCGAGAGGAAGCCCTCCCGGTACTCGATGAGATCCTCAAAGACCTCGTAGGTCCGCCGCTTCATGTCGAGGAAGTGCAGCACCAGGAAGGCACCAACAGCAGCCACCAGCCCCAACGCCAGCAGCGCACCGAGCGCCAGCCCCGCCGGCCCGGCAGACGCCAGACCGCTCATGGCTCCGATCCCGATCCAGCCCACAAAGAACACCGAGCCCGAGGCAATGGAGAGGCACTCGACGATCGCGCCGGTGGTGCTGGGGCTCTCCTGGTGGAGCGGCTCTCCGCCCTGCATCGAGAAGCCGTTGGTCTTCAGGAGCTGCCGGATCTGGGCGTACACCGCATCAGGATCACGCACAGACCGGAAGGTCACCTCTGCATCCGAGCTGCCGGCGGACTGCACGATGACGTCGCCGACCTTGAAGAGGCGGTAGCGGATCCAGGCCAGGTGCTGCTTGACGTGGGTGATGTTCTTGACGTCCAGCTCAGTCGTTCGGTCGCTGGTGATGCCGCCGGTGTGCATCACGAGGTGCCCGTCGTGGATCTCGTAGCGCTCCTTCTTAAAGGCCACGCTCCCCGCGATCAGCGACATGCCGACGAGGAAGATCCACATCAGGAGTCCCGGCACAATCAGGAGCAGCACCTCAGCGGCCACCGCCACCACCACCACCACGATCGAGAGCAGGGTCGCGATGATCACTGCGGCAGACACACGGGCAAACAGGAAGGACGATCGCTTGGGACTAAGCTCGGTCAAGGGGCACTCCAGAGAGGGGATCATCATAGGGCACTGACTGGTAAGAGTTGCAGTGTAAGCAGGTGTAAATCACCCCATGCCATCGACCAGAGCGCGGATACAGGGGCGAATGCTCCTCCTCACCCTGCTGACTCCCCTCGCTGCTGCCGAGGATGGCTTCTCGCCGCTGCGCGTCTTTGTGGACTGCCAGAGCAGCGCCCGGGTGGATGCCTGCACCTACCTGCTCCGGGCCATCGACAACCACCCCGCGCTGATCCGGGTTCCTCGAAGCGATGATCAGGTCACCGTCCAGCTCAACGTCACCACCGTCGCGCTGATCGACCGGGTCAACCTCCGCTACCTCACCGAGCTTCCTGGCGCGCCAGGAGCCTACGAGCGCACCTTCGAGGTCGACAGCCGCGACGACGTCGACACCCAGGTCGTAGTGGTCGAGCGGGCGCTGCTCCAGGGCCTGTCGGTCTACATGGCGCTGACCTGGCCAGATGCGGTCTCGGTCACACTGGCCGTGCCAGAAGCGAGCAGTGAGGCCCCAGCAGAGGAGGGCTCACCGTGGGGGGTGGGGCTGTATGCGGGCACCTGGGGCTCCTGGACGGAGAACTACCAGTACTTTGATATCTGGAGCGGCCTCTACCTCAACCGCATCCTGGCAGACCGAAAGCAGCAGCTGAGCGCGGGCGGTGACTACGACCTGTCCAGGCAGCCTGCCCTGGAAGTTGAAGACTCCAGCATCGAGCTGGAGTCCAGCACCTACGCAGCCTATGGTCGGCTGACCCTGGAGCAGCACCTCAGCGACTTCTGGTCGGTGGGCGCCCTGCTCCGGGGTGGACACCAGGATCCAGAAGGGCAGTACCGGGGGACCGGGCGGGGGCATCTCGGCATCTCCCGGGACTGGTTCGCCTCCGATGATCCCCGGGGCAACCGACTCGCGGTGGGCTGGCTGGTTGGCGGTCAATACGACAACTACAACCAGATCAACGCCCTGGGCGAAGACACCGCCGCTTTCCTCACCCACGCCCTGCTCGCCAGCGGCAGTGTGCGCTTCAACACCCAAGAACTCGGCACCAGCATCGCGCTGCAGTCCCGTCTGCTCCGCCCCCTGGAGCGCAACGTGCTCTCCGCCAACGTCAACAGCAGCCTGTACCTCGGTGATCGCGTCGACCTGAACTTCTCCCTCGACGTCACCCGCCAGGCAATCCCCGGTCCCGCCGCCATCGACACCTCGAACTTCGAAGCGGTCACCCGGGCGGACTACGCCGAGCCGCTCCAGGTCAACGGCTACGTCAACCTCGATCTGCACTGGGATCCGACCAACGGCGTGCAGAACAACCGGTTCAACATCGCCAATCGACTGGGCAGCCTGTCGAACCTGTAGCCCTCGCTCCGGTGCTATCCTCATCGCCATGGAATCTCCCCCGAAGAAGAGCCGTCTCAAGATCGCAATCCCCATGCTGATCGTTCTGGCCGTCGTCTGCTCTGGCACCGTCCCGATGATCGGCATCGTCGCCGCCATTGCCATTCCCAACTTCGTCGCGATGCAGTACCGCGCCAAGCGGGCCGAGGTACCTGCCAACGTCGACATCATCAAGACCGCGGAGCTGGCCCACGAGGCTGCATTCGGCACGTTCATCGGCCAGGAGGAGCTGGTGCCGAGATCGGAGTGGGAGCTTGGAAAAGAGCCCGTCTCGTGGAAGGCTGGCACCGGCTTCGACACCCTCGCCTGGGCACCAGATGGCATGGTCCGAGGCAGCTACCGGGTCGAGATCACCGACGGCGGAGCGGACTTTATCGTGCATGGGCTGTGTGATGTGGATGGAGATGGCACCCTGGCGCACTACACCGCGACCCGGACCACCAACGCCGTCCTGATCGCGCCCAATCACGTCTACTGAGACCGCCCTCAATGAGCGCCCTGACTCCCGGTCAGATCGGCACCCTCACCCTCCGCAACCGCATCATCAAGACCGCCACCTTCGAGGGCATGACCCCGGGTGGACAGGTCACCGACGCCCTGGTGGAGCACCACGCTGGCCACGCCCGCCGGGGAGTCGCCCTGACAACGGTGGCCTATGGGGCGGTCTCTGCGACCGGCCGCACCTTCGCCGACCAGCTCCTCATCCCCCAGGCTCTCGGCCTCGCCCGCATCCCGCCCGCCGTACACGCCGCTGGTGGTGCGGTCAGCCTCCAGCTCGCCCACTGCGGCGGCTTCTCCAAGAACGCCGCAGGCGGCACCCCGGTCGGTCCCTCCGCCGGGCTCAATCCCTACGGCATCGCCTACGGCCTTCCCCGCATCCGAGCCGCCACCCCCACAGACCTCGACACCCTCGCTGCCGAATTCGCCCAGGCCGCCTGGCAGGCCCGGGAGCTGGGCTTCGACACCATCGAGCTGCACTGCGGACACGGCTACCTCCTCTCTCAGTTTCTCTCGCCGATCTTCAACCGCCGACGGGATGCGTGGGGTGGAAGCCTGGAGAACCGGCTGCGCTTTCCACTCCAGGTGCTTGCGGCGATCCGAGAACGAGTCGGTGCGGACTACCCGATCATCGCCAAGACCAACCTCGACGACGGTGTCTCCGGCGGCGCGACCCTCGCGGATGGGATCGCCATCGCGGCTGCCCTGGCTGAGGCCGGGGTGGATGCCATCGTTCCCTCCGGCGGACTCGTCCAGCGCTCCGCCTTCTACCTGCTTCGTGGACAGACCCCACTCACCGCGATGATCGCCTCAGAGGCTTCCATCCTCCAGCGCATCTCCATGCGGATCTTCGGCCCGCTCCTGGTCAAGACGGTGCCGTACCGCTCATCGTTTTTCGCCGAGGACGCCGCCGCTGTGCTCGACGCGGTGACGGTGCCGGTCGTCTTGATCGGTGGGATAGACTCCGCGGCTGCGATCCGACAGGCGATGGCCCGCGGGTTTGGATTCGTGGCGATGGGTCGGGCGCTGCTGGCGGATCCGGACTTCATCGCGAGAATGGAAGACGGCGAGGACGTGATCTCCCGGTGTAACCACTGCAACGAGTGCGTGGCCCTGATGGACGAGGGCGTGCACTGCGTGCTCTGAGTGCATAGTGTCCCGCACAGTGAGGTCGACGCATGGCACGCCTGGAGTACGGACATCAAAAGATCGAGTACACGATCATCAACCAGCCTCACCGGCCCTTCTCGGACCTGTACCACCTGCTGATGCGCGGCAACGGAATGCGCATCCTCCTGTTCGCGGTCTGCGCATACCTGTTCTTCATCGGTCTGTTCGCCGTCCTGTTCTTCATCGGCGGTGACTGTGTGGAAGGTGCGAGACCAGGCTCCTTTCAGGATGACTTCTGGTTCTCGGTGCAGACCTTCTCGACCATCGGCTACGGCGGGATGCTGCCAAAGACGATCTACGCGCATGTGCTGGTGACCATGGAGTCGTTCGTCGGACTCGCCGGGGTCGCGATGATGACCGCGCTGATGTACAGCCGGTTCTCCCGGCCGATGGCCCGGGTCGGCTTCTCGGACAATCTCGCCATCTCCACCCACAACGGCGTGCCCACCCTCCAGCTTCGAATTGCCAACGAGCGCGACAACCGACTCTTCGACAGCCGGGTCCAGCTCCATGTGCTCGTGGAGACGTCCTCGGAGGAAGGCGTCGTGCTGCGCAGACAGCTGGAGCTGCCCCTGGTGCAGTCCGAGACGCCGATGTTCATGCTCAACCGCACCCTCATCCACAGACTCGACGCCGAAAGCGCCCTGCACGGCCTCAGCCCCGACAACGTCGCAGAGCGGGTGGTCTTCATCCTCGCCTCCTTCACCGGTACCGACGACGCGTTGATGCAGAGTGTCTACGCCCAGCGGCTGTACAGCGCCGAAGACCTCATGTTCAACCATAAGTTTGCCGACATGCTGGAGCAGACCCCGGAGGGATTTCAGATGCGGTACGACAACCTCAGCGCCCTCGTCGCGGAGTGAGCCAGCGCTGAGGATGTGGAACTTCAGCGCTGAGTTGAGGTCAGAGGCTGGCCCGATCCCGGTGCGGTGAGTGGCTCTGTCGAAATCATGCGACACCCGCTTCGACAGCCAGCCGCCCCCCCCTTCAATACGCTCTCTCCAGATGAAGAGTCGGACCTCATCCGACCCTGAGCGACCAACAGTCAGGCGGCCCCGGCTGCCATGGAGAGAGCATGAACGGTAAGTTTCCTGCGGTGTTCCTGTGTGTGCTGAGCCTCATCGGGTGTGCAGACACGTCCGGTGACTGGAGCGGCGAGTGCGACATCGGCGAGCTCGAGCTGTCGGTGACGATGGCGATGGTCGAAGAGGACGGAGCGATCACCGGCTCGGGCACAATCGCTTACGTCGATCCAGACAACGGCTCCATCTCCGAGGAAGTCACCGTCACCGGATCCCGGGATGGCACCGCGGTCGACCTGGAGCTTCAGCCCGACATCGCCGGTGAGATGGAGATCAGCGGCACGATCGATGGCGACAGCATCGAAGGCGACTGCATGTGGGCGAACATCGAAGGCAGCGCCCTGATTGAGCGGGGAGGCTGAGATGCTCTGGCCCGTCCTCCTCACCGCCGCCTCCGCTGAGGGCCCCTGGCACCTCGACGCCACCCTCGGCACCGACTTCCCGATCTCCGTGGGCACGGAGGTGACTGCCGAGACATCGCGCCGCTTTCGGGGAAAGTTCGGCGTGGGCTACTACCCCCAGCCCTACCTCGACGTGCTCAACGGCGTTGCTGTCTCTGCAGAGTGGTGGGACGAGGAGACCGCCACCCTCATTGATGCGGCACTGTCCGGGGCGCTGGTCACCGGCGCTTCGGTTGGCTGGCGTCCCTGGGAGCACCGACGGTTCTCGTTTGGGGTTGGCTATCAGCTGATCGCGCTGGGGGGCGGGCTGACCGACGAAGAGGCCCTCCAGGGGGTCACCGGGGTGGAGGTCAGCACCAACGGAGATCAGAGCCTGGAGGCCACGGTCGCCGCACAGCTCCACCAGATCACCGTCGAGGCGAGCTGGCAGTGGACCATCAAGGAGCGCTGGCTGCTGTCGGCACAGGTTGGTGGTTTGAGCACGCTGTACTCCAACACCACCGTGGAGGTGCTTCTTAATGGTCCCTCTGGTCCGGGGGATGAGGCGGTCGAGGCGTCGCTGAACACGATGGAGACCTACGGAGAGGACTACCTTGATGGCATCTTCCAGAAGTGGGTCCACACTGGGACCATTGGGCTCTATGCCGGGTATCGGTTCTTCTGAAGCCATGAAAGTGCGCTGACGTATGGTGAGACACAAGTGTCCGGCTGGGGTCCGCTGGGCGGGTAGTCCAGCCGGACACCAAGGGCGAATCCCCACCCTGCGGCCACCCCACGCGCTCTCAAAGGACCGGCCTCATCACGGAGCCCGAGAGACAATCCGCCCGGTCTTGTTGATGATCTGAAAGCCGCCGTCGGGCTGCGCGGCCTCGGGCTCGTCCGGACTGTAGGTGCTGTCCTCGATGCCCGTGATCTCCACCACCACCGACACCGGCTCCGTCGGTCGCCCACCGAGCACCGACTCGACGCTGCCCAGCTCCAGGATGTAGTGGGTGTAGCTGGACGAGCGAACCCGCGATCCGGGCGAGAAGACCGCCGTCCCGGCAGGCTCGTCGTAGGTGATCTCGTCGGGGTCGAGGGTGATGGTCTCGCGGGTCACTTCGTCCTCCTCGACTGGCAGGGCCGGTGTGGTGGTTGACGGTGCATCAGGGGCCACCCCAGTCGGAGGAGGAGGGGTGGTCTTGCAGGCCAGGCTGAGCAGAAGAATCATGCGACACACGCTATCAGCTGTCGTCTCCAACCGGCAACGACATTGGACAGCGCATGGGTGCAGTCATGGTGCCCGACAAGAGCGACAACCCAGGGGACTATCGAGCCGAGATCATCTGGCCGATCCAGTGAGCCCGTCGCCCTCAAGTCTGCCCGCCGCCAGGGAGAATCCGGTGCGTTGACAGGGCACCGACGAGAGGCTACATGCCGCCGTCGTCCCTTCTCAATCTCCGATGAAATTAGGAGCCATCCATGGCCAGCAACACCAAGCAGACCAGATTCCGGCGCAACCTTCGCAGCAAGAAGGCCGGCCGCGATCGCAAGCACAAGCTCGTGTCCCAGGGCACCACCCCCGTCTTCCCGATTCACACCCCGGAAGCCGATGCCAACGCCCCGGCCGAGGCACGTCCCGAGTCCTCCGCGAGCTGAAGGCTCCCGGCAGTCATGCGCCGTCGGTCTGAATCAGGGCACACTCAACAGCAATGAGCCTGAGTAGTGAGCCCGATCAGACCTGACGCGCTGGCTGCATTGACGAAGCTCTGCGCTGACTAAGCTCTGCGCGCGGAGCCCAGCTCGGCCATCACGGCACTGAGCAGGGCATCGAACAGGAGCCGGCCGTTGACATAGGCGGCCAGTTCTTGGCGTGCATGGTCGATCGCCTGGCTGATTCGCTCGCTCCCTGCGACCCCGAGCGCTGAGGACCAGGAGCGAACCTTGCCGACGAGGTCGGCGTTGTAGAGCACCTCTTCGCGGCCACCCCCGGTGATGACCAGCGCATCTCGCACCATGCGAGCCAGGGCGTCGAGCATTAAGTCTGCACGAACGGTCCAGGTGGCCCGATCACCACGGGTCAGCTTGTCGGTGTACGAGAAGACCCCCTGCATCGATCCGGCGAGCACTTCAAGCAGCGCATCCCGACTCTCTCGCCACTCTTCAGCCTCTCCGCCGGCCAGCGCGAGGGCACGCCCGGGACAGCCATCTGAGAGCCCGGCGATCCATTGGGGCTGCTCGACCCCACGCAGCCTCAGCCAGGTCGTCAGCCGCTCGCGCTCTACTGGCCGGAACCGGATGCGCTGTGAGCGGGAGCGGACCGTGGGCAGGAGGCGACGGGCGGAGGGACAGACGAGGATGAAGCCGGTGTCTCGCGGGGGCTCCTCGAAGGTCTTGAGCAGGGCGTTGGCGGACTGGGTGCCCATTGCGTCTGCTGGATCGATGATCACCATGCGCCGCTTCGCGCTGTAGGGGCGCAGAGACATCTTGGAGATGACATCCCTCGCCTGCCTCACGGAGATGATCGGGGCGGTCCGCTCCGGGTCGAGGCCGACCACGATGATGTCGGGGTGCTGCCCGTCGGTGATCGCACGGCAGGACCAGCAGGCCCCACAGGGCTCGGTGCGGGGGCCGAACATCGAGGGGGCAGTGCAGTTGATGAGTTGGGCAAGCCACAGGGCCGTGGCGGACTTTCCGACACCGTCTGGCCCCTCAAACAGCAGGCAGTGGTGGAGCCGGTTGGCCTCGGACATGCCCGCCAGCTTGCTCCGCAGCACCTCGTTTCCGAGCAGCTCGCCCATCACACCTCCCGTGGGGTCAGATAACCAGTCCCAGCTTGCTCCGTCTCTCTACACTCGGGCAATCCCTGTCCGGCCAGACAGCGCTCTACGCGATAGACATGGACCCATGGAGATTGCCGAGCAGTGGAACCGGGCGGTGATGGACGATCCAACCCCCCCTGAAGAATTCCTGGAGTTCGTCCGGGCGGCCGGGGTCGTCTATGGGGATCGGCCGCTGTGTGTCTACCGCCGGCCGATGTTCATCTCCCACACCATCGCCCGCCGCTACCTCAAGCTGGTCTCCGGACTGCACCGGGCGATCCGGGTTGCCCGGCAGATGATCGAAGAGGACGGGCTGCACGGTCACCCCGACAGCCTCGCGGTTCGCATGGGGGTCAGCCCAGAGGCGCTCGACCTCGCCCGCCCCGATCCCGGCTACCGCTCCGCTGCGGTGCTTGCTCGGCTCGACTCCTTCCTCCACAACGGCCAGCCCCGGTTCGTGGAGCTCAACGCCGAGTCCCCTGCCGGCATGGGCTACGCCGATGCCCTGACCGACCTGTTCCGGCACGATCGCCTGCTGCGCAATCCCCGGAGTGTGACCAGCATGCGCAGCGCGGAGGCCGCAGCTCGGGCCATTCACTCCGTCTGGACGGCAAACCACAGCAACCCCCGCCCCCGGATCGCGCTGGTCGACTTCATGGACGTGCCCACCCGGCCCGAATTCCTGCTGATGCAGCAGCACTTCGAGAACATCGGCCAGAGCTGCATACTGGCCGACCCCCGAGAGCTGGACTTCGACGGCAGGCAGCTCACTCACAGCGGCATGCCCATCGATCTGGTCTACCGACGCCTCCTCGTCGCCGATGTGGTGAAGCGCCCCGAGGCCTGCCGGGCGCTGATAGAGGCCTACCGGGCTGGAAAGGTCATGGTGGTCAACTCGTTTCGCACCAGCCTCCTCCACGGAAAGGGCCTGTTCGCACTGCTCCACGACCCCGCCCTGCACGCCCGGCTCCCCGATTCGGTGATTCGGGTCATCAAGACGTCCGTCCCCTGGACCGGAATGCTCACAGATACCCCGAGTCTCGGCTGCCCCCCCGACATCCGGCAGACCCTCCTCAACGAGCAGAACGACTGGGTGATCAAGCCCATCCAGGGCCACGGCGGGGCCGGAGTTGTCCTGGGCTGGCAGTGCGACCGTCGCACCTGGGAAGCCGCCGTCGAGCACAGCCACAGCCACGTCGCCCAGCGGCGGGTTGAGGTCGGCTGGCAGCAGTTCCCAGACGCCCGAGAGGACTACGCGCTCCGCCAGGTCCACCCCTCCCTCGATCCGTTCCTCATCCACGGCAAGCTCGCCGGGTTCCTCTGTCGCCTGACCGACGGGCTGGGCAATGTGTCGGTTGGCGCCAGTCAGGTCCCGGTCTTCATCGTAGAAGACTGAGTCAAGATAAGAACGGAACCGTGCACCGCGCGGGTTGACCAGACCTGTGTCCTGCAAGCACCTGGAGCACCGATGCTGACCATCCTGATGTCCACCGCCG